>CAZCSD010000004.1:16349-68469 GCA_964501235.1 uncultured Polaromonas sp.
CAAACCCGACCATGCGGCAAAACGCCGGGTTGACATAGGTGATCTGGCCCTGCAGGTCGCGAGCCCGCAGCCCGGTGCTCAGAGAATCCTCCATCGCCTTGCGGAAAGCCAGGGCATCGGCCAGCTCTTTCTCAGCCCATTGGCGCCGGCGCATATCGCGTACCAGCAGCGCCAGCACCAGGGTCAGGGCCAGGGCCATAGTGCCGACCAGAGCGGTCAGCGGTTGTGGCAGCAAGGTGGGGCGGTCTTGCATGGTGTCAAGGCGCAGCACCAGGGTGTTCCCGGGCAGGTCAACCAGGGGTTGCGAGGTGTATTGCCGCCGACCCTCACCGAGCTGACCATGAATTGCAAGCCGCGTGCCATCGGGGTCTGTAAAGGCCAGGCTCTGACCCGGCGAGAGTTGCGGTCCGGCGACCCGTGCCAGGATTTCTCCCAGCGAATAGCTCACCACGGTGTAGCCGATCAGGGTGCCCGCATCCCTGTGCGGTATGCACAGGTCCATCAGTTCCATGCCCCGGCCGTCCTCCTGCGGCAGAAAGTAGCTGCTGGAGAAAGTAGGGGTGCTAAAGCGCAGGGCGGCGCTGCAGCTCAGTTTCACATCGGCCTCGCTCTGTGCTCGCGAGATGCGGCCGAAGGGGGCCGCCCGCACGGGCGTGTCTTGGCTGAGCTTAAGTTGCATTTGCTCGCCCCGCCATTCGATGCGCACGATCTCGCGCCGTTGCTGCATCAGGTCTGCGGCCTGGGAGGCCCACTCAGTGGGTCGCTGCGGCTGCAAAGCCTCGAGCAGCCGCAGGTTGCGCGCCAAGCCCGCATGGATGTCATGGGCCAAAGCGTTGGCTTGCGTATCGAGCCGGCTCTGCAGGGCGCTGACCTCGAAGCGTTGGGCCAGGAACACCAGCAGGCCGAGCAAGCTGGCCAGCAAGGCCACCAGTGCGCTCCAGAGCAACCAGCGACCGCGCAGCGGGCCGAGCTTGAAGGACCAAGGAGGCTGATGACCGGACAGCGGTAGGTTCAAGGAGGCCGAGTCCTTGGCTGCCTCTGTATTCATGACAGGACCCGATGCTCCAGCGCAGGCAGCTGCCCGCGCCGCTCGCGCAGCTGCGCGGCGTCGAGGTCGGCCATGACGATACCGGCCCCCTCGGGCCGGACGGCCAGTATCTGCCCCCACGGGTCCACCAGCATGGTGTGGCCCCAGGTGCGGCGACCGTTGTCATGCCAGCCACCTTGCGCGGCTGCCGCGACGAAGGCCAGGTTTTCGATGGCGCGCGCGCGCAGCAGAACTTCCCAGTGCGCCTGTCCGGTGGTGTGGGTGAAGGCGCTGGGCACAAGCAGCAAGTCGCCCTGCAGTTGCCGAAACAACTCCGGGAAGCGCAGGTCGTAGCACACGCTCAAGCCGACGCGCCAGCGGTGACCGTCACGCGAGGGCAGCTCGAAATGGGCAGCCTCGCCGCCGGCCTGCAGGGTGCGGGCCTCGTCGTAGCTTTCTCGCTCGTTGGCAAAGCGGAAGAGATGAATCTTGTCATAGCGCGCCACCTGCCGACCCTGAGGATCGAACACCAGCGTGGTGTTGCACACCCGTCCGGGCTGTTCGCCAGCCAGCGGCACCGTGCCCCCGGCCAGCCAGATTCGGTGCTGCTGCGCCTGTTGCGCCAGGAAATCTTGCAGCGGCCCTTGGCCTGCCGGCTCGGCCAGCGCCAGCTTGTCGGTGTCCTTGCGACCGAGCAGGCAGAAATACTCGGGTAGCACGGCCAGCTCGGCGCCCGCGGCCGCCGCCTCGGCCAAGGCCCGCGCCGCGCTGTCCAGATTGGCCTGGACGTCGGTGCTGGAGACCATTTGAAGGGCGGCCACTCGCATGGTCAGTTCACGGGGTCCCGCCGCTGGAGGATGACGTCTTGCGCGAGACTTTTTCGATCACCGGGTCGGCCCAGGTGCCGCGCACGGTGAACTCCTGCGTCGTGGCCTCATTGAGCGGCCGACGCAGCAGCCACTGGGCGATGAGAGTACCCAGGCCCACAATTGGATTGACGGCTGCGGCCAGCAGGGACGCCGTGCCGGCGTTGATTTCGGGGATCACCACCACCCGCAGGTCTTGGGTTTCGCGCGCCACATCAGCTGTGCCGGCCATCAATACCGCCGCATTCACGCCTTTCATGCGCAGACTCTCGGTGCGGGCCACGCCCTGTTCGACGATGACTTCACCTCGTATCCAGTCGAAGGCAAAGCCTTCGCTGAACACATCCCTGAAGTCCAGAGTCAGTCTCCTGGGCAGAGACTGCAGGTTGAGCACGCCCAGCAGGCGGGCCGCGCCGGGGTCGGCTTTGAGGAACTGCCCCGACTCGAGGTCGACAACAAACTGACCTTGAAGCGACTGGGTATTGAAGTTCAGTGGCGAGCCACTCCAGCCGATACGCCCCTCCATCTTGCCCTTGCCGCGCCGCACTGCGCCGTCGATACCCATCCGTTTGAGCAGGGCGCCGGAGTCTTCGATATCCAGGCCGAAGTTCAGTTGCGTCAGGCGCGGTGCGTTGGGCCTCGCCCCGGGCGCTGCGGCCCAGTTGCCTGTGGCGCTGAGTTTGGCCTCGGGCACGCTCAGGCTGAGCTTGTTCAGACGCCATTCGCGCACGCCGCCTGAGTTTCGGTTGACGGCCTCCATTTCGAGCCGGCCCAGATCACGCCCGCGCAACTCCAGGTCATCGACCACGATGTCCAGCGCGGGGACGGTGCTCGGCTGGTTGTCCAGCAGGGCCTCAACATTGCTGCTGCTGCCCTGTCCCAAGGCCAGCCGGGCCAGGCGTGCATAAACTCGCCCGGCCGTGCTCGGGCTGCTGGCTCGGTACTCGGCATAACCGCTCAGTTCGGTGGCGTGGATGTTGGCGCGCCAGCTTGTGCCATCTCGGGTGGCGCCGACCACCAGCTGCTGGAAGGTGTGACCCTGCGCGCGCAAGCTGTCGGTGCGCAGGGACAAGATGCTGGGCATGTAGCCGCTGCCCGTCGTGGCGCCGGTTTCGCCCGCAGGAAAGCCCGCGCTGAATTTGTTCCAGCTGTCAAGGTCCAGGCTGGGCAAGTCGATCAGCGCGCGCACAGCGCCGGGGGAGGCGTCTTGAAGGGGGGCGCCCAGCGCGATCTCGCCACCCAGGACTTGCGCGCTGTCGCCGCTGACGTCGCGGAGGTAGCTCACTTGCAATCCGTCCTTGAGCCCGGTCAGGGGCCCGAGCTGCAGGCGGATGCGATCTTGGGGTCGGCGATCGAGGCTGGCCAGTACCATGCTGCGCTCGATGCGCAACGGCCATTCGCTGCTGGCAGGCTTGTTCAGCGGCTCCGGGAGGTTTAGCCCCAGTCCTTGCAGGCGCGATTGGAGATTGAATTCCAGCCAACCTTGGCGCAGGCTGATCGTGGCGTTGTAGCTGGTGCTGCCGCTGGCGCTGCGTGCCAGGTGCCCCAGCCCCGCAATACCGCGTATCTGTTGCAGGGCCTCGGCGGTCAATTGCCCCTGGGCCCTGATTTGCGCTTCGGGTTCGCCGGTCTCGCGCGTGCGAGCCCGCAGCGCGCCCTCAAAGCGCATCTCGCCGCCAAGCACCCGGGCCTGCGCGCTGCTGATCTGCAGACTGTTTTGGGTGAACTGAAGGTTGGCCTTGACGGGGTTGAGCGGCGGCAGGTCACTGGAAATCTGCAGCTCGTTGCCCGGCAGGATCAGGGTGCCTTGTACGGTGGACTGCGACAGGTCATCGAGCGGCAGAGTCAGGCGCAGCGCGATTTCGGCAGCGCCGGCGCCATTGGCTGTGTCGAGCGCCCCCCGGGTCAGTGTCGACAAGGGCGTGGTCTGAACCAGCCGCAGGGCTTGCGCCAGTGGCCCTTTGAGATCACCGCTGACTTCGACCCGGGCCTGAGGCCCTAGCTCGGCAATGCGCGCCTGAACCTTGCTCAGGACCAGACCCGGCAGGCCGGCCACCTGGGCGCTGGCCTGACTGATCTGCAAGCTGTTGCTGTTGATTTGGAGCTGACCTTCTAGTCTTTCCAAGGCCGGCCAGGGTTTGGACCCTGAGCCCAGATAAGCGGGCACATATTGGTAGCGCGCATTGCGCAGCCGGGCGCTGACCTGGAACTCGCCCTCGCTGGCTTGACGGAAAGGGAAGCGGGCCAGCGCCCCTTTGACCTTGAATCGTGCCTCGCTGAGTTGCCCTTGCGGCAAGGCCTCCTGCAGATAACGTCGCGTACCCTCGCCAAGGGTCAATGGCAGGTAGCGGTGTACCCGCGAGCCATCGGCCTGAGCGATCTGGCCTTGCAGGTCAAGCTCTCCCGGGCCCGTACCTTGGCGTTTCCAATGGCCCTGGAACTGCGCTTGCGCATCGCTGTTGCGCAGTTGACCCGATTCCACGCTGATTTCGGTGCCGCCGGCGCCGTGGCGCAGCTTCCAGCCCACGCTGAGGCTCTCTAGCGCCACCCTCGGCTCGGCAAAGACGCCGGGTAACTCGAGCCACCCGCCCTCGAGCCTTAGCTGACCTTGCGCGCTGTCCTGTTCTTTGTCTCGTTTCCACTGAAAGTCCAAGTCGGCCCCCTGCAGACCCGGCCGTCCTGGAGATCCGTCGGCGGGGGGGGTGCCAGCGGCCAGGGCCAGCTGACGGATGCGGGCGCTGGCTTGGGCCTGCTCGGGCTTTTCAAGGGAGCCTTGCCAGCTCATTTGCAGGCCTTCGACGCGGCCTTGGGCTTGCAGATTGCGCAAGGGGTCCTGTAGCCCGGTCGGCAGGGGCAGACGCAGGGCCAGGGAGGTCAGCGAAGCCAGATCGAGCTGGTCGGCCTCGAACTGCTGCCGCGTCAGGTTTTGAAGATCGGCGCCCTGCCCCGTCCAGCGCAGTTGGCCGGCCGACCAGCGCTGGCCGTCCAGGCTCTCTACGCTCAGGCTCTCGGCGCTGGCTTGCACGCTGCGGTCCATCTGCTGCCAGCCCAGACGCCCCTGCACCTGCTTGAGTCTGAGCGGTGGCAGCTTGGGCCCGGCCTGGGCCCGGAGCTCTTGAAGCTGCACATCGGCCAGGATGCCGACGACGCGCCCTTTTTGCACGTCCATCCAGCTGCGTATCGCGCCCCGGCCCTCCTCGACCTCGATGCCGGCCAGGCGGGCATAGGTCTGTAGCGGAGCGGCTTCGATGCGGCCGAACTCGGCGTACAGCTCACCGTTCCAGCTACGCCAGTTGCCCGCCCCCCCGGAGAGCAGGGGCTGACGCAGCAGGCCCCGCAGGCTAAAGCGGTCACCCCACTGGGGGTCGGGCGTGGCATCGAGGCGCATCTGGTGGCGCTGGCCGCTGTTGCGCATCACCCAATCGACCTGGCGCAGTTCCAGGCGTACGTTCTGCAGCTCGTCATGCCAGCGCACCAGGCCGCCGCGCAGAGCCCATTCAGTTTGGGAGAACAGCCAGTCCAGCGCCGGTTGGATCTCCATCTGCGGCGCGGCGCTCATGTCGATGCCGGCCAGCACCAGCCGTCCATCACTGGTACGCCGCAGCTCCAGCTCGGCGCCCTCGATCACCAATTGCTCCAGTCCAAGCTTGGCCACCGAACGCGGCGATATGGCCACCAGTACCCGGGGCAGACGCAGGGCCGGCTGGCCCTGGGTATCGAGCAGGCTCACCTGGCTCAGTTCGAAGGAGGGCATGAGTCCGCTCGAGCGGGCCTGCAATTGACCGATTTCGATTTGCAGGCCTGTGGCTTGGCGGGCCAGGTTTTGCAGTGCCGGGCGAAATTCGTCGATACGCGGCACAATCATCCAGTGAAGCAGGGCCCAACCCAGACCGAGCAGCAGGGCGCAGAAAAGCAAAAGGGCGAGCAGCCACCGTGTGGCCACCGCCCACAGCTTGAGCCGTGGCGGCAGGGTCGTTGGCGTCGAGGCAAGTTCCGGCTGCATCAAGGCCAGAATTATGACCCTCGCCCGGGCCGTCCCTGCCCCCGCCAATGCTCTTTGCTCAACCATCCATGACGCGCCCGGTATCCGAGCCTGTTTCCGAACTCGTCGGCGATCTCGGCGAGGGTCTGAATGCGGCCGCCCGATCGGCCGAGTACAGCCGTTTTGTCCGTCGCGTCCGCCGACGCTATGAGCCCTGGTTGGGCCTGCTGGCTGATTCGGCGCTGGATCAGGCGGCGCTGCAGCGGGCTTACGATGGGCTGCGCCAGGCCGGTGAGGAGGTGGGTGCTGCTCTGCGCATTCTGCGTCAGTTGGTGCTCGAGCGCCTGGTGGTCATCGACGCCCAGGGGCCGCAGTCAGCCCCGCTGGCCCTGGTGACGCGGGCCATGACGGATCTGGCCGAATTCGCCCTCGACGTGGCCATGCGGCAGACGGCTGAGGAGCTCGATGCCTTGCACGGCATGCCGCAGGCCTCTGCAGGATCGAACAGCGCGGCTCGCCGCGCCTGCATGTGGGTGATCGGGATGGGCAAGCTTGGGGCGCGCGAGCTCAATGTCTCGAGCGACATCGATCTGATCTACATCTACGACGAGCAGGGCCACACGGCGGGCCAGTCCGACGGGCGGGGCGTGATTTCCAATCATGAGTATTTTTCGCTGCAGGTCAGGGCGGTTCAGAGGCTCATCGGCGATGTCACCGAGCACGGCTTTGTTTTCAGGGTTGATTTGGCGCTTCGGCCCAACGGCAACTCCGGTCCGCCGGCGGTGTCCCTGGGTGCGCTGGAGGAGTATTTTCAGGTCCAGGGTCGCGAGTGGGAGCGGTTTGCCTGGCTCAAGAGCCGGGTGGTCGCCCCGCGTCACAGCCGCAGCGACGGGTCGACCGATGGCCTGCGCCAGTTGGTGCTGCCGTTCGTCTTCAGGCGTTATCTTGACTACAACGTCTTTGAGTCGCTGCGTGTGCTTCACCGGCAGATTCGCGAGCAGGCCGCCCGTCGCGCCGCCGGCCACCCCGAGCGTGCCAACGATGTCAAGCTCTCGCGGGGTGGCATACGCGAGATTGAGTTCACCGTTCAACTGCTGCAGGTGGTGCGCGGCGGACAATTTCCCGAGCTGCGAACCCGAGCCACGGTCGACGCCCTGAGTCGGGTCAGCAAGGCCGGCCTGATGCCCACAGCCACGGCCGAGGGCCTGGTCCAGGCCTATGACTTCCTGAGGCGGGTCGAGCACCGTATCCAGTACCTCGACGATCAACAGACGCACGCGCTACCCACCCGGGACGAAGACCTGACCTGGATCGCTGCCACGATGGGCCTGGAAGGCGTGGGGCCGTTCCTGGCCGAGCTCGATCGGCACCGGGAGTTTGTGGCCGAGGAGTTCGACAAGCTGCTCGGCGGTTACACCGACTGCATCGGTTGTCACAAAGGACAAACCGGCTCCCAGGACCTGGCCGAGTTGTTAGCGCGCGAGGGGGCTGCCTGGCCTGAGCCGCTGCGCGAACGCTTGAGCGCCTGGCAAAACCATCCCCGCATCCTGGCCTTGCGCGAAGAGTCGCGCGGCCGACTGATGCGCCTGGTGCAGCGCACCGTTGCCTGGATGGAGGCCGGCCGCATCACGGAGGACGGCGCTTTGCGCCTGTTTGACTGGATCGAGCCTTTGCTCAGGCGCGAGAGCTATCTGGCCCTGCTGATGGAGCGCCCATCGGTGCACGAGCGGTTACTGCGCCTGCTCGGCGCGGCGCGCTGGCCGGCGCGTTACCTGCTCCGGCATCCGGGTGTGATCGACGAGCTGGCCCATGGGCAGATGCTGCAGCAGCGCTTTGACGCGCAGGCTTTCGCCGCTGAGCTCGATACCCGTTTGGAGGCCCTGCGACGCACCGGTGAGGACGATGAGGAGGCCTGCCTGAACCTGCTGCGACGTGCTCACCATGCCGAGGTGTTCCGAACGCTTGCGCGCGACGTTGAGGGCCAGGTGGGCGTCGAGCAGGTGGCCGATGATCTGAGTGCGCTGGCCGATGCGGTGCTGGCCATCACCGTGCGCTGGTGCTGGCAGCGGCTGAAGATCCGGCACCGCCCCGAGCCGCAGCTGGGCGTGATTGCCTACGGCAAACTCGGCGGCAAGGAGCTCGGTTACGGCAGCGATCTGGACTTGGTTTTCGTTTACGAAGACGAGGACGAGCGCGCGCCCGAGGTCTATGCTGCTTTTGTGCGCAAACTCATCAACTGGCTGACTGTCAAGACCGGCGAGGGCGATTTGTTCGAGATCGACACCGCTTTGCGGCCCAATGGCAGCGCGGGCCTGCTGGTGACCCGCTTTGCAGCCTATGCCGACTACCAGGCCCAGCGTGGTAGCAACACGGCCTGGACCTGGGAGCATCAGGCCATGACCCGCGCCCGCTTTGTCTGGGGCGCTGCGGCGCTGCGGCAGCGTTTTGACGAAGTACGCAGGCAGGTCATTACCGCAGTGCGTGACGCTGCGGCCC
Organism: uncultured Polaromonas sp.; assembly: GCA_964501235.1. Taxonomy (GTDB): domain Bacteria; phylum Pseudomonadota; class Gammaproteobacteria; order Burkholderiales; family Burkholderiaceae_C; genus Polaromonas. The sequence goes on from CAZCSD010000004.1 coordinate 24,721, forward strand.
TGCGCGGGGAGATCGTCGCCATGCGGGAGAAGGTCCGGGCTGCGCATCCAACCCGGGGCGAAGCGGCCTTCGATCTCAAGCACAGCCCCGGTGGCATGGTCGATGTTGAGTTTGTTGTGCAGTATTTGGTACTGGCGCAGGCGGCCTCGCATCCGGACTTGGTGGGCAACCTGGGCAATATCGCCTTGCTGGAGTGCGCTGAGCAGGCCGGTCTGCTTGACCCTGGGGTGGGGCACGCGGCCGCCGATGCCTACCGAGAGCTGCGTCGACTGCAGCACCGGGCCCGGCTCAATGAAGAGCCTACCCACAAGCCACTCTCAGAGGTCGCGAATTTGCGACAGCCGGTGCTCGAGCTCTGGCATCAGGTGCTGGCCTGAAGGCTTTCATCCCCGCACGCCGATGCGGGCCTCATGCGGCTGGCTACACTCTGCGTCCTGGTTTTTCCCTAGATGCATGATGAAGACAGCACGTGTGTGGGCTCTTGCTGTTCTGGGCGCCGCGCTTCCTTGGATGGCGCTCGCTCAGGACCCGGCCGGACCGAAGTCGCCGGCGTTGCGACCGACGCTGACGGTGACTCTTGAGCAGCCGCAAACCATGACTTGGCCCCAGGTTTTGCAGGCCCACGGCTCGATCGCCGCCTGGCAGGAAGCGCAGGTGGGCGCCGAACTGCAAGGTCTGAAGTTGGTGGACGTGCGGGTCAATGTCGGTGATTCGGTGCGGCGGGGCGACCTCCTGGCCCTGTTGCAATCGGATACTTTGCGTGCCGAATTGGCGCAGGTACAGGCGGTGCTGGCCGAGGCGGAGGCGGCGGCGCAGGAGTCGCGCGTCCAAGCCGATCGCGCTCGCTCGCTGCAGCAGCAGGGCTTCTTCAGCCCGGCGCAGCTGACGGCGGCGCTTGCGGCCGATGCGGTGGCACAAGCGCGGGTGCAATCGGCTCGGGCCGCCGTGAATCTGCATCAATTGCGTTTGGCCCAGACCGAAGTGCGCGCCCCCGATGCGGGTGTGATTTCTGTGCGCAATGCCACCCTGGGTGCGGTGGTGATGCCGGGGGCCGAGCTGTTCCGACTGATCCGGCAGGGGCGCCTGGAATGGCGGGCCGAGCTCACCGCGGCGGAGTTGCCGCGGGTTCGGGTGGGCATGCCGGCCCTTATCAAGACGGCCAGTGGCCGGGAGGTCGCTGGCCGGGTGCGCACCATCGCCCCTTCGGCCGATGCGCAGTCCCGCAATGCCCTGGTCTATGTGGACATCAATCGGCCCCGTGGCTCGGGCGCTGCTCTGGTACCCGGGGCTTTTGCCAGCGGCCAGATCGAGCTGGGCCGCGCGCAGGCTCTGACGGTGGCACAGTCGGCCGTCGTGGTGCGCGAGGGTTTCAGCTTTGTCTACGTGCTGGCGGCGCAGGACCGGGTGGCGCAGGTGAAGGTGCGTACCGGTCGCATCAGCGGCGACCGGGTGGAAATCATCTCCGGCCTGGAGCCTCAGGCGCGGGTGGTCTCCAGTGGCGGGGCCTTCCTCAACCACGGCGATGCGGTGCGCGTGGCCTCGTCTGCCCCCGCGGCGAAGTAAGTCAAGCCCCGAATGCTTAACGTTTCGGCCTGGTCGATCCGCAATCCGATCGCCTCGGCGTTGTTCTTCGTGCTGCTCAGCGTGGCCGGGCTGATTGCCTACGGCTCGATGAAGGTACAGAACTTTCCCGATCTCGATCTGCCGACCTTGCAGATCAGTGCCACGCTGCCCGGCGCCACGCCTTCCCAGTTGGAAACCGATGTGGCGCGCAAGCTGGAGAACGCGCTGGCGCCGCTGCAGGGTCTCAAGCACATCACCACCAAGGTGCAGGATGGTGCGGTCTCGATCACGGCCGAGTTTCGCTTGGAAAAGCCGGTGCAGGAGGCGCTTGACGAAGTGCGCTCGGCGGTGCAGGGCGCGCGCTCTGACCTGCCGGCCGATCTGCGCGACCCCATCATCCAGAAGCTCAACCTGGCCGGCACGCCGGTGCTGGCCTACACCGTACGCTCATCGGGCCTGGACGATGAGGCCCTGTCCTGGCTGGTCGATGACGAGCTCACCCGCAAGCTGCTGGCGGTCAAGGGTGTCGGCGCGGTCAATCGGGTGGGCGGCGTCAGCCGTCAAGTGCGGGTGGCCCTGGACCCCATGCGCTTGCAAGCTCTGGGCTTGACCGCGGCGCAGGTGTCGCAGCAACTGGCGCAAGTGCAGCAGGAGGCCTCTGGCGGGCGGGCCGATCTTGGCGCTGCCGAGCAGCCGGTGCGCACGGTGGCCACGGTGCGCAGCGCACAAGAGGTCGCGCGCATCGAAATAGCGGCCTCCGGAGGGCGACGCATCAGGCTCGATCAGGTGGCCACGGTCAGCGACGCCTTGGCCGAGCCGCGCGCCTGGGCCGGACTCAATGGCCAGCCGGTGGTCGGTTTTGAGGTGGTGCGCAGCCGGGGCGAGAGCGAGGTCGCAGTGGGCCGGGCGGTGCGCAAGGTTCTGGCCGAGTATGCCGCGGCCCGCCCCGATGTGGAGATCCGAGAGGCTTTTGATTTTGTGACCCCAGTAGAGGAGGAGTACCAGGGTTCGCTCAAGCTGCTCTATGAGGGGGCGATCTTGGCCGTGCTGGTGGTCTGGTTGTTTTTGCGTGACCTGCGGGCCACCTTCATTTCGGCCGTGGCCCTGCCTTTGTCGGTGGTGCCGGCCTTTATCGGCATGGCTTGGCTGGGCTTTTCTGTCAATGTCGTCACCTTGCTCGCGCTCTCACTGGTGATCGGTATCCTGGTCGACGATGCGATCGTGGAGGTGGAGAACATCGTGCGCCACCTTCGCATGGGCAAATCGCCCTACCAGGCCGCCATGGAGGCGGCCGACGAGATCGGGCTGGCGGTGATTGCCACCACCTTTACCCTGATAGCGGTGTTCTTGCCGACCGCCTTCATGAGCGGTATTGCCGGCAAGTTTTTCAAGCAGTTCGGGTGGACTGCCTCACTGGCGGTGTTTGCCTCGCTGGTGGTGGCGCGCATGCTCACGCCGATGATGGCCGCTTACATGCTCAAGCCCTTGGTGGCCGCCGAGCGCGAGCCGCGCTGGCTGAGCCTTTACATGGGGCTGGCGCACTGGTGCCTGCGTCACCGCCTGGTGACCGTGGGGGCGGCTGCTGTGTTTTTTGTGGGCTCGCTGGCGCTCATCCCCTTGCTGCCCACCGGCTTCATTCCGCCAGACGACAACTCGCAAACCCAGGTTTATGTTGAGCTGCCGCCGGGCTCGACCCTGGTCCAGACCCGGGCGGGCGCCGAGCAAGCCCGCCAGCTCTTGATGCGAGTGCCCCACGTACGCAGCGTCTACACCACCATAGGCGGGGGCAGTGCGGGCAGTGATCCGTTTGTCAACGCCGGCGCTGCTGAGGTGCGGCGTGCCACGCTGACCATTGCCCTGAGCGACCGCGGCGAGCGACCGCGCAAGCAGCAAATCGAGTCGGACATCCGTCAGGCCCTGATGGATCTGCCGGGCGTGCGAACCAAGGTCGGTCTTGGCGGTTCGGGTGAGAAATATGTGCTGGTGCTCACGGGAGACGATCCGCGCAGCTTGCAGCAGGCGGCCCTGGCCGTGGAGAAGGATTTGCGCACCATCCCGGGTCTGGGCAGCATCGCCTCGACCGCCAGCCTGGTAAGGCCCGAGATTGCGGTGCGGCCGGATTTCGCGCGAGCGGCCGATTTGGGCGTGAGTACGGCAGCCATTGCGCAAACCCTGCGTGTGGCCACCCTTGGGGACTACGAGGCGCAACTGCCCAAGCTCAATGTCTCGCAGCGGCAGGTACCCATCGTGGTGCAACTGGAGGAGGCGGCGCGCAAAGATCTGTCCTTGCTCGAACGCTTGATGGTGCCTGGCTTGCGCGGGCCGGTCATGCTGGGGCAGGTGGCCAGCCTGGAGATCAGCGGCGGGCCGGCGGTCATTGACCGCTACGACCGGCAGCGCAACATCAACTTTGAAATCGAGCTGTCAGGCTTGCCGCTTGGCGAGGTCACCGAGGCGGTGGCCAAGCTGCCCTCTATCGGCCGACTGCCGCCGGGCGTGAGGGTGGTCGAGGTGGGTGATGCCGAGGTCATGGGCGAGCTCTTTGCCAGCTTTGGTCTGGCCATGTCCGTGGGCATACTGTGCATTTATGCGGTGCTGGTGTTGCTGTTCAAGGGTTTCCTGCATCCGCTGACCATCCTGGCGGCGTTGCCCCTGTCGCTGGGCGGGGCCTTCGTCGGACTGCTGCTGGCCGGCAAGAGCTTTTCCATGCCCTCGCTGATCGGCTTGATCATGCTGATGGGGGTGGCCACCAAGAATTCGATCTTGCTGGTCGAATACGCCATCGTAGCCCGACGCGGTCAGCCGGCCCGTGAGGGGCACAGCGCGGTGGCGCCCATGTCGCGATGGGATGCGCTGCTTGATGCCTGTCACAAGCGTGCGCGGCCCATCATCATGACCACCATTGCCATGGGTGCGGGGATGCTGCCCATTGCCACGGGCTGGGGCGCAGCCGATGTGAGCTTTCGTTCGCCCATGGCCATTGCAGTGATCGGGGGGTTGATGACCAGCACCGTTCTGAGCTTGTTGGTCATCCCGGTGGTCTTTACCTATTTAGATGACCTCGGTCAGTGGGCGACCTCGCTTTGGCGCCGGCTGCGCAGCCGCGCTGCGCGGGACGCAGCGTCTCAGTCCTGACGAATCTTGTGCACCAGTGCGGTGGTGGAGTAGCCCTGGACAAAGGGCAGCGCCTGGGCCCGTCCCCCATAAGCCTGGACCACCGCCGTCTCGGGCAGTCGGCTCATGTCGTAGTCTCCGCCCTTGACCAGAATGTCCGGGCGCAGTTCGGCGATCAGTTGCAGCGGCGTGTCCTCATCGAACCAGGTGACCACATCCACCGACTGCAGGGCCGCCATCATCCAGGCGCGGTCTTCGAGCTTGTTGAGGGGCCGCTGCGGCCCTTTGCCCAAGCGTCGGGCCGATGCATCGGTGTTAAGGGCTACCACCAAGGCGGCCCCCAGCGCGCGGGCCTGAGCCAGATAAGTCACATGGCCGCGGTGCAGCACATCGAAGACGCCGTTGGTCAGCACCCAGGGGCGTGGCAGTTGCGCCAGCCGCCCGGCCACCTCAGCGCGCGGCGTGATTTTGCTTTGGAAGTCCGCAGGCGCAGACGCACTCACGCCGCTTGCGCCTGTTGGGCCGGTACGAGTTGGCCCATGAGTTCCTTGCGGAAGCGGTTGAGTTCTTGCACCGTCTCGAAGCTGCGATTCATGAGCAGACCCATGTTGTGCAAGATGCGTTCGACCACCTTGTTTTCCCATTCGGCGTCGAACTTGATCTGCTGGCTCAGCCAGTGCTCGAGCCACTGAGGGTCGGGAAGTCGCGACTGAATCGTATCGCGGGGAAACAGAGCCTTGTTGACATGCAGATTGGTCGGGTGCAGGGCCTGGGCCGTGCGCTTGGCGCTGGCCATCAGCACGCCGATCTTGCTAAACGCCGCTCGCGCCTCGTCTCCGAAGCGGCCGATGGCGCGCTTCATGTAGCGCAAATAGGCGCCGCCGTGGCGGGCCTCATCCTGGCTCAGCTGCGTGTAGATGTGCTGGATGACGGGTTCGGTGTGCCATTGGGCGGCACGGCGGTACCAATGGTTGAGCCGGATCTCACCGCAAAAGTGCAGCATCAAGGTTTCAAGGGCCGGTGCCGGCTCGAACTCGAAACGCACCTCGTGCAGTTCCTGCTCGCTCGGGGCCAATTCCGGCCTGAACCGCCGCAGGTATTCCATCAGCACCAGGGAATGCTTTTGCTCTTCGAAGAACCAGATGGACATGAAGGCCGAGAAATCGCTGTCTTCCCGGTTGTCCCGTAGAAACATTTCGGTGGCCGGCAGCGCTGCCCATTCGGTGATGGCATTCATTTTGATGGTCAGCGCCTGTTCGTCGGACAGCCGGGCACCGTCAAAGCGGCTCCATGGAATGTCTTTATCCATATCCCAGCGTACGGATTCGAGCTGCTTGAACAATTCGGGGTAGAGCATGAAGGTCCTCTTGCGGCGTTTTAGCCCGCAGACTCCTTAATTTTAGGGGCAGGCGTTTTCAAGGGGGCCAGAGGGCTTACATTAGGCACGGCCCAGACGTCAGATTTTGTTGACTGTCATATCCGTCAACAATTTTTGGCTCGCCGGCTTTGTGCCTGCGCTGTCTCGAGGTTTGTTGATCTGGAGTTCATCATGAAGCGTCTTTATGCCTGGGGCCTGAGCTGCCGGCTCATCGTGCTTTTCGTCGCTATGGCGGCACCTGTCAGCTGGGCCGCGACACAGACCCCCGGGCCCGCTGGTTGCCCGTCCCTGCTGGCGCACACCCTGCCCCGACTGCAGGATGAAAAGCCGCAGTCCTTGTGCCAATATGCTGGCAAGGTGCTGCTGGTGGTCAATACCGCGAGCGCCTGCGGATTTACCCCTCAGTACGCCGGGCTGGAGGCCCTCTATGCCCGCTACCGTGATCAGGGCCTGGTGGTGCTGGGTTTTCCGTCCAATGATTTTGCGCAGGAGCGGGGCAGCAACAAGGACATCGCCGATTTCTGCCAGAACACCTATGGGGTTAAGTTCCCGATGTTCGCCAAGACCGCCGTGGCCGGCCGCGATGCGCACCCCTTCTACAAGCGGCTGGCCAGCGAGGCGGGCGGCGCCCCTCGGTGGAACTTTCACAAGTACTTGATCGACAAGGAGGGAAAAGTAGTAAGCGCTCACGGATCTTCTACTTCCCCCCAGGACGCCCGCCTGGTCAAGCAAATCGAGCAACTGCTTGCAAAATAACCAGTCGGTCATAAAATGACCGGTCAGTACACCAAGGTCTCTGGCCTTGATTTTTAGGATGCGGTATGCATTTCTTGGTGGCGCGCAAGCCGGTGGTGGCGGCAGTTGTTCAGGCTCTGGCTTTTTTAAGTCCAGTCTGGTCAGCCGCCCGTGGCCAGCCGGTCGCTTGGCCCGCCGCCAACGGGCTGCACTGCTGCAAAGTTTTTTCGTTGCGAAGTCTTCCGGCGCCCCAAGGCCCGGCTGCAATCCCGGGGTGTCTCTCCTCCTCCCTCCCTCCCTCCATTGCCTCGGGACGCTTCGCAACATTTTTCTTTTCGAGCGTATGAGATGGGTGTTGATCTGTTCATGCGCTCAGGTCTGCCAGCGCTAGCTTCAGGCGGGCCGGCCGATGGCCCGAGGGTGGCCGTTGTCGGCTCGGGCATTGCTGGGCTGGCGGCCGCGCATCGCCTGAAGGGCCGAGCCTCAGTCACTCTCTTTGAGGCGGGTGATTATTTCGGCGGGCATACCCACACGGTCGACGTCACGCTGCCCACGCTGCAAGGCCCGCGCACCCACGGCGTGGACACGGGTTTCCTGGTGTTCAACGAGCGCACTTACCCGCAACTGATCGCGCTGTTCAAGCAGCTTGAGGTGCCGGTAGCCCGGTCGGATATGTCGTTTTCGGTTCAGGCCCCCGCGCGGGCAGATCGCCCGCCCATGGAGTGGAGCGGCTCGAGCCTGAACACCGTGTTTGCCCAGCGTTCCAATTTGCTGCGCCCCGGTTTCTGGCGCATGTTGGCCGATGTGCTGCGCTTTAACCGCTTGTGCACCGACCTGGCCGAGGCGCTCGAGAGAGGCTCGCCAAGCCCGGCCCTGATGCAGCCGCTGTCGAGTTTTTTGCGGGAGAACCGGCTGTCTGACGAATTTCGTGACGGCTACTTTCTGCCGATGATTGGCTGCATCTGGTCCTGCCCGACCGATCAGATGCTTGAGTTTCCGGTCGCCACTCTGGTGCGCTTTTGTCACAACCACGGATTGCTGCAAATTTCGCAGCGGCCGCAGTGGTGGACGGTAGACGGCGGGGCCCGCAACTATGTGCACAAGATCACGGCCGGCATCGAGGACAAGCGGCTGAGCAGCCCGGTGTTGCTGATCGAACGTGGCGCTTCGGGGGTGCGGGTGAGCAGTCGCAGCCAGGGACAGCTGAAGGTCGAGACCTTCGACAAGGTGATTCTGGCCGCACACACCGACCAGTCGCTCGGCCTGCTGGGAGAGCCTTCGGCCGACGAACGCGAGGTGCTCGGTGCCATCGCCTACCAGGACAACCGCGCTGTGTTGCACACCGATGCGTCGGTATTGCCGCAGCGGCCCCTGGCCTGGGCTGCCTGGAATTACGAGCGGGCTGCTGATGTGGGGCGCGAGTCGGCGCGGGTGTGTTTGCATTATTTGCTCAATAAACTGCAGCCTCTGCCTTTCAAGCAGCCGGTCATCGTTTCGCTCAACCCTTTGCGACCGATTGACCCATCGCGCATCCTCGGTGAGTTTGACTATGCCCACCCGGTTTTTGATGCCCGGGCCATCCAGGCGCAGCGCCGTCTGCCCGCTCTGCAGGGTGCGCAGCACAGCTATTTCTGCGGCGCCTGGGCCGGCTACGGTTTTCACGAGGACGGTCTAAAGTCCGGCCTGCAGGCGGCCGATCAACTGCTGGCGGACTGGGCGCAGCAGGCGCAGCTACCTCTGCGGGCGGTCGCATGAGCGGGGCGTCGGCCTCTGCGGCCCGGCTTGGACAGGCAGCGGTGCCCCTGATCGGCCGCGGCCAGGTCCGCCACGCGCGGCTGCGCCCGGCGTCCAACCGCTTTTGCTACCCCACGGCCTTTTTGATGCTGCCGCTGCGCAGCATGCGCTTGCAGGGCAGCGGTGCTTTGCCTCGCAACCGCCCGGCCCTCATCGGCTTTCGCGACCGTGACCACGGCGACGGCAGCGACGACTGCCTGCGCTGGATTGACAGCCTTCTGGCTGGTGAGGGTTGGCAGCTTGAGGGCGAAGTTTGGTTGCACACGTATCCGCGCATGTTCGGCTACGCCTTCAAGCCCGTGAGTTTTTGGTACTGTCATGACGAATCGGGCTGCTTGAAAGTCATCGTGGTGGAGGTCAACAACACCTTTGGCGAGCGCCACTGTTACCTGCTTGAATCGCCCCGCTACGGCCACGAACTGCGCGCCCGCAAGGTCTTTCATGTTTCCCCCTTCTGCCGGGTCGAGGGCAGCTACCGATTTCGCTTTATGCGCGCCTGGCGTGAGGGCCAGGAGCGCACAGTCGCTCGCATTGACTACGACGACGAGCAAGGCCCCCTGCTTCAGACCAGCGTGGCTGGCACGCTCGAGGTGGCCACTGCAGAGAGCTTGCGCGCGGTCCTCTGGGCTCATCCGGTGATGACCCTGGCTGTGATGGCCCGCATCCATTGGCAGGCGCTTCGGCTTTGGCTCAAGCGCGTGCCGTTCTTCCATAAGCCCCAGCCGCCTCGGCACTTTCTGACTCGATGAATATGTTGACCAACTCTTCAGCGGCGCCACAGATCCTGAGTCTGCCGGTGGGCGCCCCGGCTGCGGCGCGCACCGTTTTACAACTGCTGGCCCGACTCAAGCACGGCAGCCTGCAACTGACCTTGCCCGATGGCGCGCAGCATCGTATCGGCAGCGGACAGGCCCCCGCTGCGGCCTTGCGGCTGCACAACTGGAACGTCTGTGGAGCTGCCCTGAAGTCTGGGGACATCGGTTTTGCCGAGAGCTATATCGCCGGCGATTGGACCACGACCGATCTGACAGCCCTGCTGCGTCTGTTCATCGCCAATCGACGCGAAGTGGAAGATGTGATTTATGGCACCTGGCTTGGGCGCCTGGCCTATCGTCTGCGACACCTGTTCAACCGCAATACGCGCAGCAACAGCCAGAAAAACATCCACGCGCACTACGATCTGGGCAACGCCTTCTACGAACTGTGGCTCGATGAGACCATGAACTACAGCTCGGCCTGGTTTGAGTCGCCGCAAGACGATATGCGGCAGGCCCAGCAGGCCAAGGTGCGGCGGGCCCTGCGCATGGCGGGTGTCAAGTCGGGCGACCGGGTGCTGGAGATCGGTTGCGGCTGGGGGGCCCTGGCCGAGATGGCCACCGTTGAATTTGGCGCCCAACTGGTGGGCGTGACCCTGAGCACTGAACAGCTGGCCTGGGCCCGCGCCCGCATGGAGCGCTGCGCGGTGGCTGACCGTGCCGAGTTGCGGCTGCAAGATTACCGCGACATCGGACGGGGTCCGCGGGGCGATGCGCCTTTCGATGCAATCTGCTCGATCGAGATGATCGAGGCGGTAGGCCGGGAGTACTGGCCGACCTACTTCAGCACCTTGGCGCGCCTGCTCAAACCCGGAGGCCGGGCTTGCATACAAAGCATCGTGATTGCCGACGAGTTGTTTGACCGCTACTTGCAGTCGACCGACTTCATTCAGCAATACATCTTCCCAGGCGGTTGCCTGCCCAGCCCGCAGGCTTTTCGCGAGCAGGCGCAGCGCGCCGGCCTGCGGGTGGTTGATGAATTTTGTTTTGGTCAGGACTACGCGCTCACGTTGGCACGTTGGCGCGAGGCCTTCATGGCTCAGGAAGCGCGGGTGCTGAGCCTGGGCTTTGACCGGCGCTTTGTTCGTATTTGGGAGTTTTACCTGGCTTATTGCGAGGCGGCTTTTGCAGAGCGCAACACCGATGTGGTGCAGTACACCCTGCTCAAGACGTGATCCCATGACCTTTTTCTACCAGCGCTGCTGGGTCGGTGCCTATCTTGTCTGTGCCCTGGGCCTGTTGGCGCCCGCATCGGCCCGGCAGGCCGCCGCTTTACCCGCCGAAGTGCAACAGGCGGCAGGAGAGCTCAGTCTTCGCGGGCAGAGTCGGCTGCGCGTCTGGGGCTTTGAGGTCTACGATGCCACGCTGTGGGCGGCGCCTGGACGGGAGGCCGGTGCGATCGAAGCGGGCCCCTTGGCTTTGGAACTGCACTACTTGCGCGACTTTTCGGCCCGCGATCTGGCCCAGCGTTCGATCAAGGAAATGCGCCTCAGCGGTGAGATGCCGGCCGAGCGGGAGCAGCGATGGCTGGAAGAGATGTTGCGCGTTTTTCCCGATGTGCGCGCGGGCGAACGCTTGCTCGGCGTGCATCGTCCTGGGGTGGGCGCGTCCTTTTGGCTCAACGGTCGTTTTCGGGGCGAGGTGCGTGATCCGGAGTTCGCGCAGCGCTTTTTTGGTATCTGGCTCTCGCCCAAGACCTCGCAGCCGGGTCTGCGGCGCGCCCTGCTGGGCCAGCAGCCATGACCGACCCCTTTGCCTGGCGCAACACGCTGGCGTATGGCTTGCTTGGTTTGCCCCTGGCTTTTGCCGCGCTGCCGCTGTACGTGATCTTGCCCAACCACTACGCCAAGGCTTATGGGGTTCCGCTGGCCGCCTTGGGGCTGGTCCTGCTGGGTGCGCGCCTGTTTGATGCCGTGCTCGATCCGTGGCTGGGTCGGCTCAATGACCGATGGCTGATGCGATCGAGCCGTGCTGTGCTGGGGGCTGGTGCGGTGGCCGCGCTGATGCTGGCCCTGGGCTTGCTGCTTTTGTTTGCTCCCGATCAGTTGCTCACCGAACCGGACACCCAGGACCTGCTGGTTTGGGCGGCGGTCACCTTGGTGCTGACCTATCTCGGCTACAGTTTTCTGAGCATTGCGCATCAGTCGTGGGGGGCCTTGCTTGGCGGCGATGAATGGCAGCGCAGCCGCATCACCTCCACCCGCGAGTGGCTGGCCTTGATCGGCGTGTTGTTGGCCTCGGTGCTGCCGGGGCTGATGGGCTTGCCTTTGGCCCTGCTGCCCTTTGTGATCCTGCTGGCCCTGGCTTGGTGGACCTGGAGCGGCAGTGTGCCGCCGCCGCCGGCGGCACAGGCGGCGGCCGGCTCTTTGTGGCTGCCCTGGCGGGAGAGCCGGTTTCGACGCCTGCTGGGTGTATTCGTGATTAACGGTATCGCCAGCGCCGTGCCGGCCACCCTGGTGCTTTTTTTCGTGCAGGATCGCTTGCAGGCGCCGGCTTCGTGGGAGCCGGCTTTTTTGGGCGCTTATTTTTTGAGCGCTGCCATTTCCATGCCGCTGTGGATTGCGCTGGTTCGGCGCTTCGGTCTGGCGCGCAGCTGGCTGCTGGGCATGTTGCTGGCCGTGGGCGTCTTCGTCTGGGCCGCCGGTCTGGGTGCCGGCGATGCGATGCCGTTCATGGCGGTCTGCGTCTTGTCGGGCTTTGCTCTGGGGGCCGATCTGGCTTTGCCTTCGGCGATGCTGGCTGGTTTACTACAGCGCCCGGTTGAGGGCGGTTCGAATATGGCTGGCACCAGTTTTGGTTGGTGGAATTTTGCGGCCAAGCTCAACCTGGCCTTGGCCGCCGGTCTGGCCTTGCCGCTGCTGGAGGCGCTGGGCTATGTACCGGGTGCGCGCGAGCCCGGCGCCTTGCAGGCGCTGATGTTGGCGTATTGCGTGCTCCCCTGCGTGCTCAAGTTACTGGCCGCCTGGGCTTTGTATGTGTGGATCATCCGGGCCGAGCGGCAGCCCGCAGAGGAGTTGACATCATGAAAACAAGCCCTATCCGTGGTCGATGGCCCCTTTGGATTTTGGCCTTGCTGATGGTCTTGGGACTGTCGGCCTGCGCCGGGCCCCAACCTTCCGATTACGCGCGCGAGCAGCCGCGACTGGATCTGCGGCAGTATTTCAATGGCACCCTCGATGCCTATGGCGTTTTTACCGATCGTTCGGGCCGTGTGGTCAAGCGCTTCATCGTGGTCATGAACTGCACTTGGAGTGGCCCCCCCGGCCGTGAGACGGGGATCCTCGATGAGCAGTTCATCTATTCGGACGGTAGCCGCGAGCGTCGTGTTTGGACGCTGCAGCGCACGGCGGAGGGCCGCTATGTCGGTACCGCTGCCGATGTGGTCGGCCAGGCCCTGGGCGAGGAAGGCGGCAACGCGTTTCGTTTTGGCTACACCCTCAGGTTGCCGGTGGACGGCCGCACCTTTGAAGTGCAATTTGATGACTGGATGTACCTGATGGACGAAAGGGTCATGCTCAACAAGGCGGTGATGAGCAAGTTCGGCATTCGGCTGGGCGAGGTCACTCTGAGCTTCGTCAAGCGATAAGGCTCCCATGGCTCTGAACCCTCCCCTCATCAGCTGGCAAGGCAAGCGCGCCTGGCTCATCGGTGCATCTAGCGGCATCGGTTGGGCCATCGCCGAAGCCCTGCACCACAGCGGCGCGCAGGTGGTGGTCTCGGCCCGTCAGGACGCCTTGTTGCAAGACTTTGTGGCTGCACATCCTGGCGCCCAGGCCCGCCGGCTCGATGTGTGCGATGCGCAGGCGGTGCGCGACCTGGCCACCGAGTTGTTCGGCACAGGTCCGATTGATCTGGTGGTTTTTTGCGCTGGCTATTACAAGGCTCAGCGCGCCATGGATTTCAACCTGGAGGAGGCGCTGCGGCATCAGCAGGTCAACTACGTGGGGGGCCTGCATGTCCTCGATGCCGTGCTGCCGGCCCTGATTGCGCGTGGCAGCGGTCACTTGAGTTTGGTGGCCAGTGTGGCGGGCTACCGCGGTCTGCCCCGGAGTCTGGCTTACGGGCCGACCAAGGCGGCCCTGATCAATCTGGCCGAGAGTCTGTACGCAGATTTGCATCCTTTGGGCCTGGGGGTAAGCGTCATCAACCCGGGCTTCGTACAGACCCCCTTGACTGCGCAGAACCGCTTTCACATGCCGGCGCTGATTTCGCCGCAGCAGGCGGCGCGGGCCACGCTGGAGGGCTGGCGTCGCGGCCGCTTTGAGATTCATTACCCCCAGCGCTTTACCAGGTTCATGAAGCTGCTGCGCATTCTGCCCGATGCCTGGTTTCTGCCCCTGCTGGCGCGTTTTGGCAGGAGCGAGCTGTGACCGCCGATGAAAAGGCCGTGCAGGCCCTGGTGCAGTTTTTCGAGCAGCTCGACCCGGCTTCGCTGCATCGGCTGGCGCAGTTTTATGCGCCGCAAGCCTATTTCAAGGATCCCTTCAACGAGGTGCACGGCAGCGATGCCATCAGGCAGCTTTTCGAGCACATGTACAAGGTGCTCGAGCAGCCGCATTTTCTGATCACCGACCGCGTGGTGCAAGAAAGCCAATGCGTTTTGATGTGGGAGTTCCGTTTTCGCTTCAAGCGCTTTGATCGCCACCGGGATCAGGTGATACGAGGCAGCTCCCATGTCCGCTTTGATGCGCACGGGCGGGTCGTCTATCACCGCGATTACTGGGACGCTGCCGAGGAGCTCTACGAGAAGATTCCCGGGCTGGGCACGCTCATGCGCTGGTTACGCCGGCAGGCCAAGGGCTGAAGGCCCAGGACGCCGGCCCGCGCCCTCAGGCGGGCGCTGTGTCGATGAAGCTCGGCCGCTGCGAGAGCCGTTCGAACAGTCGGGCCAAGTTCGGGTGGGCCGAGCGCCAGTCGATATGCGCAAAGCGCAGATCCAGGTAAGCCAGGGCGCAGCCGACAGCGATGTCCGACAGGCTCAGGTGCACGCCGCTGCAGAAGGTGCTATCACCCAAACCCGTACTCATGGCCGTCAGCGAGGTGTTGACCTTACTCATCTGCCGGTCGATCCAGGCCTGGCAGCGCTGGGCATCGCTGCGGCCCGCCCAGGTGGCCTCCAGACGCGCGAGGATGCAGGCATCGAGCACACCATCGGCCAGCGCCTCCCAGGTCTTGACTTCGGCGCGGGCCCGTCCGCCCGCCGGTATGAGTTTGCCCACGGGTGAGAGGGCGTCGAGGTACTCGACGATGACGCGCGAGTCGAAAACCGCTTCGCCGCCTTCCATCACCAGGCAGGGCACCTTGCCCAGCGGATTGGACAGCGGCATTTGCGTGTTGGCCGCCCAGACGTCCTCCAGGACAAGCTGGTAATCGAGCTTTTTCTCGGACATGACGATGCGCACTTTGCGCACATAAGGGCTGGTGAGAGATCCGATCAGTTTCATGGCAGGGGTCGGGCTAACAAGTTCAGATCATTCTAGCGATTGAACGCCGCCGTGCGCGACAACCACCGTCCCCCCCTGCAAACCGGCTCCCTACAATGGGGGACATGACCGACTCCTCCATCAGCGCGTTGTCTCCGCTCGACGGCCGTTATGCGGCCAAGTTGCACGACCTGCGACCCTTGCTCTCTGAGCAGGGTTATATGCACCGCCGCGTTCAGGTGGAGGTGGCCTGGCTGATCGCCCTGTCTGATGCCGGCTTCGAGCAGTTCAAGCCCCTCAGCGCCGCCGCGCGCGATGCCTTGCATCAACTGGTGCACAGCTTTGGTGCGGCCGAGGCCCAGGCGATCAAAGACATCGAGAAGACCACCAACCACGATGTGAAGGCGGTGGAGTACTGGCTCAAGGCGCGCCTGCAAGACCATGCTGAGCTGCGCAGTGCAACGGAGTTTGTGCACTTTGCGTGCACCAGCGAGGACATCAACAACACCAGCCACGCCCTACAGCTACAGGCCGCGCGTCAGCGGGTTTTGTTGCCAGCGCTGGAGCAGATTGCTCAGACCCTGCGCGCCATGGCGCATGCTTATGCGCAGGTTCCTATGCTCAGTCGTACGCATGGCCAGACGGCCAGCCCGACCACTGTGGGCAAGGAGATGGCCAATGTGGCCGTGCGCTTGCAAGCGGCGATCGGGAAGATCGCCGCAGTACGTATGTTGGGCAAAATGAATGGCGCGGTAGGCAATTACAACGCGCATCTGGCAGCTTGGCCCCATTTCGACTGGGAGGCCTTGAGCCGCCGGGTGATCGAGTCCCCGGAGCCCCAGGGACTGGGCTTGAGTTTCCAGGCTTACAGCACCCAGATCGAGCCGCACGACTACATGGCCGAATTGTTCGACGCCGTGGCGCGCACCAACACCATCCTGATTGATCTGAGCCGCGACATCTGGGGCTATATCAGCTTGGGCTATTTCAAGCAGCGGCTCAAGCCTGGCGAGATAGGCTCCTCGACCATGCCGCACAAGGTCAATCCGATTGATTTCGAAAACGCCGAGGGAAATTTGGGTCTGGCCAATGCGCTGCTGCGCCACTTGAGCGAAAAGTTGCCGATCAGCCGCTGGCAGCGTGATCTGACCGATTCGACTGTGCTGCGCAACCTTGGTGTGGCCCTGGGGCATTCGGTGTTGGCCTATCGTTCCTTGTCGCAGGGTTTGGACAAGCTCGAGCTGCATGAGGAGGCCTTGCGCGCCGATCTGGAGCAGGCCTGGGAGGTTCTGGCCGAGCCCATACAAACAGTCATGCGGCGCTATGGCATCTCCGGGGCCTATGAACGGCTCAAGGAGGCCACCCGGGGGCAGGTGGTGACAGCCGAGGCTTTGCATGAGCTGGTGCGCGGCTTGGCCATCCCCGAGGCTGAAAAGCAGCGCCTCTTGGGCCTGACGCCGGCGGCTTATGTGGGACACGCCGCCGAGCTCGCGCGCCGCGCCGGCAGCCCCTGAGCCCTCGCGCCCACAGGCGCGGCTGGCGTGTTCAGCGTGGTGCGGTGTCGGGACCGCGTTTTTCCAGCGCCCGATCGGCATAGCGGCCGAATCGCCAGGCGCTGCCCTCGTGCACGAGGCGCCGCCAGGTGGCTCGTTTGGCGCCCGGGCTCATTTGGGGCCAAAGCTGGACTTCGGCGAAGGTGCGGCCGCAGCCTTTGCAGATCTCGTCGCCCTGACTGGTCGAGCAGATGGCGATGCATGGGGTGTCGGGCGTGCTGTCGTACCAGGCTCGCCAGGCCGCCATGGCTTTGGGCGGAAAGCTCGCCTCCTCGGCCTCGTCCTCGTGGTAGTACACCATCAGGGCGTAGACCTCGGCCAGGGCCCGCAGTTCAGGGGCCAGGGTAAATCCGTCGGGCGAGGGGCTTTTCTCGCGCCAAAAATTGATCGCGGCTTCGATGTCGGTGATGTGCAGCGTGGTCATGGAAAGGGCCGGCCCTGGGTGGGCGGACCGCGATTATGGGCCAGGCCGCAGTTTGCAGGGAGGCGGTTTTTGAGGTTTAATAGAGCCCACGAAGGGGAGTAACTCCCCGGTGCCGCCGCCGATTTCGCAACGGTGTGCGCATCGATTGGCGTGTCGTCATTACGGGGCCATAGCCCCCGGCACGTCAGATGGCCCGACCGGGCTCATCGAGCCAGACCTTCGATTCCACCCTGCTCGGTGTGGGTCGAGGCCTTGGTTTTTTTGTCTCGCTCCCCGTCAGGCCCGTCAGAGGATTTGACCTCGCTCCGCCACGACAACATACAGGGAGAGTTTTCATGGAACTGTTTTCCCCAGCCTGGTTTTCGGCCCTGCTGGCTATCATCTTGATCGATCTGGTGCTGGCCGGTGACAACGCCATCGTCATTGCGCTGGCGGCCCGCAATCTCCCGCCGCATCTGCAAAAGAAGGCCATCATTTGGGGCACTTTCGGCGCCATTGCAGTGCGCTCCCTCATGACGGTCTTTGTGGTCTGGCTGCTTCAGATCCCGGGCCTGATGCTGATCGGCGGCCTGGGCCTGGTCTGGATTGCCTACAAACTCCTGGTGGACCAAGGGGGGGACGATGATCACGGCCCCATGGCCACGACCTTCTGGGGCGCGATGAAGACCATCATCGTGGCCGATGCCTTGATGGGTGTGGACAACGTGCTCGGCGTAGCCGGCGCCGCCCACGGCTCTTTCGATTTGGTGGTCATTGGCCTGCTGGTGAGCGTGCCCATTGTGGTTTTTGGCAGCTCTATCGTGCTCAAGCTGGTCGAGCGCTTTCCCATCATCATCCAACTGGGCTCGGCGGTGCTGGCCTTCACCGCGGCCAAGATGATCGTCAGCGAGCCCTGGCTCAAGGAGTTCTACGGCGGCAAAGATGTCTGGTCCAGCGGCCACATGCCTCATATTGCGGCCCATCTGCTGACCTATGGGGTGGCTGTGGTGGGCGTGCTCGCCGCAGGTTGGTGGGCCTCCCGCCGTGCCCGCGACGACAAGCCCTCCGACGATGATGGCCAGGCCGCGGCCTGAGCCTGCGCTCGCCTGAGAGTCCGCCGGCTCGAAAAAGCCGTCCTCATGAACAGGAATGCGATATGCAGACAGTGATTGCCTATGTCGACGATGCGGAGCAGGCGCTGCGCCAGCTGCCAGGTGCGCGCACGCATGAGTCTTCAGCGGTGCGCTGGGTGCTGGTGGGCTGCCCGCCGCGCGTGACCCACCATGTCAGTCGCTGGGTCACGCGCAGTGCCCGCGAGAATTGGCGCAGCAAATGGGCGCAAAAGTTGTTCGCCCAGCTCGTACCGGCCCTTGAGCGTCCCGGCGACGAAATGGTCATCTGTTTGGGCGACAACAATCTGAAGGCGCAGTCCGAAGCCCTCATGCGCGAGCATCAAGTCGCGCGCATCGTTGATGCTCGCCGCCCGCGCAGTGGGCCCGCAGGCGCAGCCCCGGGTCCGCTGCGGCGCCCTGGCCTGCTGTCCATGCTGATGGCATCGGCCAGTCCGGCTTTGTGGGGGGTGGCCGAGTAGCGCACTGCCCGTCAGGGGGGCCTCTCCAATCCGTGCGGGCCGGCTGGCTATTTGAGCCAGCCGCGCCGCCGAAAGTACCACATCGGGATCAGTGCGCTGGCCAGCATCAGGCCCAGCGCCAGGGGATAGCCCAGGGGCCACTCCAGCTCGGGCATGTATCGAAAGTTCATGCCGTAAAGGCTGGCCACCAGGGTGGGTGGCAGCAGGGCCACGCTGGCCACCGAGAAGATTTTGATGATCTTGTTTTGGTTGATGTTGATGAAACCAACGGTTGCATCCATCAGAAAGTTGATCTTCTCAAACAGGAAGGCTGTGTGCGAATCGAGCGAGTCGATGTCGCGCAGAATCTGCCGCGCATCCTCGAACTGCTCGGCCCCGAGCATCTTGCTGCGCATCATGAAGCTCAGCGCACGCCGTGTGTCCATCATGTTGCGGCGTATGCGGCCTGAGAGGTCCTCATGACGGGCGATGGCCGCCAGCACCTCGCCGGCCAGCTCGTCAGTCACATGACCCGACAGCACCCGGGCGCTGACTTTCTCCAGATCGATATAGATGCCTTCAATGGTGTCAGCCGAATATTCGGCATCGGCATCGAAGAGCTTAAGCAGCACATCCTTGGCGTCTTCAATCAGCCCCACTGCGCGACGGGCCCGCATCCGCACGAGCCGAAACACGGGAACGTCTTCATCGTGAATCGAGAATAGAACCCCCCGGCTCTTGTGGTCCTCGTTCATCCGGTTGAGGATGAAGGCCACCCGTACCGTATGCGGCTCGTCGGCGTCGGCGATCAGAAAGTCCGAACGGATGTGAAGCTCTCCGCTGTCTTCCTCGTAAAAGCGCGCCGACTCTTCAATGTCCTCGTCCATCGCATCTTCCGGGATAGACAGGCTGAAGTGCTGTTTGATCCAGCGCTTTTCTTCGGGGGTGGGTGATTCCAGATCCACCCAGATAGGCTGAAAGCGCGAGAGCTCCTCCAGGGATTCGATTTCTTCCTGGAAGAGCCGTCCGTTGGCGAGAGTAAAAACATTGAGCATGGCGGGCTCCCTGCGGGATCTTGCGGATCGGTTTGGGCCGCGGGCGCCATGGGCGCACCTGCGGGGCGGGGTGAAGGCTCGCTTTCAACCCGCGCGGCCGGCCAGGCCGGTGCAGAGTTGAAAGCTAGCGACTAGGGCTGCTTTCCATAGGGCACTCCGTGCAATGAACTCTCCTTAATTATCGCACCGAAGGGTTTGTTTTTTTGTCACTTTTTTTGCTTTCTGACCGTCTTGGGGCCGCCAGATCGGGTCAGTATTCCCGACCGATTGCCTCGGGCCTTGCAAAGTCTCATCCGCAGGCGCATGATGTTTGCAAGGGCTTTTCCAGGCCACCTGCCCGAGACCAGGGCGGCCCTCGTGCATGACTCTCTCAACGACAAGGAGCTCCTCATGAATCTGACGATCAGCGGCCACCATTTGGAAGTGACCCCTGCACTTCGATCCTATGTCACCAGCAAGCTCGACCGGATTGCCCGTCATTTTGATCAGGTGGTCGATATCCGGGTGCTACTGACGGTGGACAACATGAAGGAAAAAGAGCGCCGTCAGCGGGCCGAGTGCAGCGTACACGTCAAGGGGCGAGATCTGTTCGCCGAAAGTTCGCATGCCGACCTCTACGCCGCCGTCGATGAGCTGGCTGACAAGCTCGACCGGCAGGTGGGGCGACACAAAACCCGGATTCAGGAGCACCACCATATGGCGGTCAAGCGCCAGGTGGACGGATCGGTGCTCAACGCCTGAGCCCCGACCGGTCCGATTTGTGGCGCAGCCGCCCCTTGGGGCGGCTTTTTTCTGACCTGGCGCGGCCTTAAGGCAGGGCTGCGGTGCATAATTTGCGCCCACTCCTCATGAATTCGGCTGCCCACGCCATGAATCGTCTGTCCCAGATCCTGCCCGCCGGCCATGTCCTCGTGGGCGTGGAGGCTTCCAGCAAGAAGCGAGCTTTCGAGGAGGCGGGCCTGCTGTTTGAAAACCAGCACGGTCTCAATCGGGCTTTGGTTACCGATAGCCTCTTTGCCCGCGAGCGGCTGGGCTCGACGGGTTTGGGTCATGGGGTGGCCATTCCCCACGGACGCATCAAGGGGCTGAAGGCCCCGCAGGCAGCCGTCTTTCGCCTGGCCGCGCCCATCGGCTTTGACGCGCCGGACGAGCAGCCTGTATGCCTGCTGATCTTTTTGCTGGTGCCTGAGGCCGCGACCCAGAAGCACCTGGAAATCCTCTCCGAGATCGCCGAATTACTCAGTGATGCCGGCCTGCGTGAGCAGATCATGGCTTGTGACAGCGCCGCCGATCTGCACGCGATGGTGGCCCGTTGGCAGCCTGCCCAGGTCGCTCCCTGAGCTGGGCAGCGGTCGATGAAGCCCACCGTCGTCAGTGCCGATGTTCTCTTTGAGGACCACCGTAACGCCCTGAAGTGGCAGTGGCTGGCGGGCCTGGGCGCCTCCGAGCGCCGCTTTGACGAGGTGGCCGTACGTGAGGCTCGCTCTGGCGCCGATTTGGTGGGCTACCTCAATTACATCCACCCCTACCGGGTACAGATCCTGGGTGCTCGCGAGGTGGCTTACCTCAGCGAAGGCAGCCCCGAGGATTGCGCCCGCCGCATCAACCGCATCATCACCCTGGAGCCGCCGGCCCTGGTGGTGGCCGACGGCCAGACGCCACCCGACATGCTCATTGCCCTGTGCGAGCGTGGCAACCTGCCGATGTTCGCCACCCCCGAATCGGCGGCCTTTGTGATCGATGTGCTGCGCGCGTATCTGTCCAAGCATTTCGCTGACCGCACCTCCATGCACGGAGTGTTCATGGATATTTTGGGCCTGGGCGTGCTCATCACCGGCGAATCGGGACTGGGCAAGAGTGAACTGGGGCTTGAGCTCATCTCTCGCGGGCACGGCCTGGTGGCCGACGACGCCGTGGATCTTTTTCGCATCAATCAAACCACCATCGAGGGCCGGTGCCCGGAGCTGCTGCGCAACTTGCTAGAAGTGCGCGGCATCGGTCTGCTGGACATCAAGGCCATCTTCGGCGAGACCGCCGTTCGGCGCAAGATGCGTCTCAAGCTCATTGTTCATCTGGTGCGGCGCGAGACCCTCGAGCGTGACTACGACCGCATTCCTTATGAGCCACTGATGCAGGACATTCTGGGCATTGCGGTGCGCAAGGTGGTGATTCAGGTTGAGGCTGGACGCAACCTGGCGGTGCTGGTCGAGGCGGCGGTGCGCAATGCTATTTTGCAGTTGCGTGGCATCGACACTTATCAGGAGTTTGTTGAGCGTCATCGCCGCGCGATGGAGCAGGGCGACTGAGCCAAGGGCCCGCAGTGTGGGGTCGGGTCTTTACGATGCCGCGTGGGCGCTCTGGCCGCGAGCGGTGCCGCGGTGCGGGCAGGCGCTCTTGGTACAGCTGGCGTAGATGGCCAGTGAGTGATCAGAAATCTCGAAGCCCTTGGACAGGGCCACGGCCTGTTGGCGCTTTTCGATCTCAGCGTCGTAGAACTCTTCGACTCTGCCGCAGTCCAGGCAGACCAGGTGGTCGTGGTGCTGGCCTTCGTTGATTTCGTAGACCGCCTTGCCCGATTCAAAGTTGCTGCGGTTGAGGAGTCCGGCTTGCTCGAACTGGGTCAGAACGCGGTAGACCGTGGCCAGGCCAATGTCTGAGCGCTCTTCCAGCAGCACCCGAAACACATCCTCGGCCGTCATATGCCTTTGCTTGCCTTTCTGAAAGATTTCCAGGATCTTCAGGCGCGGCAAGGTGGCTTTCAGGCCAGTGCTCTTGAGCTCGTCGATATGGTTCAGGGCCACTTTGCAATCCTCGTCGCCGGGTTCGAAAGACTCTTCGTTGGCAAACCCTGTCGCTACAATGGACCGCATCATATCTTTCCCAACCCTGCCATGCCCGACCGCCCTTCTAAGGCCTCGCTGACCGCCCTGGCGCTGGTTGCTGGTATTGCTTTGGCCGGCTGCAGTTCCGGGCTATCCGTTTTGTCCAGCCCGGCCCAGTGGCTGACTCCTTACCGGCCTGATGTGGTCCAGGGCAATTTCATTTCAGCCGAGCAGGTGGGCCAGCTCAAACCCGGCTTGTCACGCTTGCAGGTGCGCAATCTTTTGGGCACGCCGCTGGTCTCGAGCCTGTTTCATGCAGACCGCTGGGATTATGTGTTTAGCCTCAAGCGCAGCGGCGATCGGCAGCCGAACCTGTACCGCTACTCGGTATTTTTTCAGGGCGATGCCCTGGTCAAGTTTGAGGGCGATGCCATGCCCAGCGAGTCGGAGTTTGTAGGCCAGCTTGGGGAGCAGCGCAGGCGCAAGGCCGCGCCCTCGCTCCAGGCCACCCCCGAGCAACTCGAGGCCGCCCGCGCTGCGGCGGTCAAGACGGTCGAGCGCGAACCGGCTGCGGTGCCGGCGGCAACTCCGTTGCCGACCACCTACCCTCCCTTAGAGGGGGATCGGCCTTGAGTCCGGCTGCGCGAGCGCCGCGTCGCGTGGTGGTGGCTGGCGCCGGCGGGCGCATGGGACAGATGTTGGTACAGGCCGTCCTTGAGGCCGAGGACCTGCGTTTGCACGGGGCTCTGGACGTGGCGGGCAGCCCCTCCATCGGGCGCGAGGCGGCCGCCGGCTGTGTCATTGCCGCCGATGTGCCCCAGACCCTGCGTGGTGCCGATGTGCTGATCGACTTCACCCGGCCCGAGGGCACCCTGGCCCACTTGGCCGCTTGCCGTGCCCAAGGGGTGCAGTTGGTCATAGGCACCACCGGGTTTTCCGAAGCACAGAAGCAGCAGATCGTCGAGGCGGCGCGCGACATCGCTATCGTCATGGCACCAAATATGAGTGTGGGCGTCAATGTCACGCTGCGTCTGTTGCAGATGGCTGCGCGTGCGCTGTCCAACGGCTACGACATCGAGATTATCGAAGCCCATCACCGGCACAAGGTCGATGCGCCCTCGGGCACGGCGCTGAAGATGGGGGAGGTCATCGCCGAGGCGCTGGGCCGCGATCTCAAGGACTGTGCGGTTTACGAGCGCCACGGCCACACCGGTGAGCGCGATCCCTCCACCATCGGCTTTGCCACTGTGCGCGGCGGCGATATTGTGGGCGATCACACGGTGCTTTTTGCGGGCACCGGTGAGCGTATTGAAGTCAGCCACAAGTCCTCCAGCCGCCAGACCTATGCGCAGGGCAGTCTGCGGGCGGCCCGCTTTCTGGCCGGACAGAGCCGCGGTCTGCACGATATGTTCGATGTGCTCGGGCTGCGGTAGCCGCACAGGTTTGCCATGCTGACCCAGGGTGATGCCGTCGGCTTGAGCGTGGCCTGGGTCTTGCTGGCCATGTCGGTGGCCAGTTGGGTGCTGATGATCTGGAAGTCCTGGCTGCTGCTGCGCCTCAGGCGTGACCTGCGCCGCAGCATCGCCGCCTTCTGGCAGGCGCCTTCGCTCCCTGAGGCGGCGAGCCGGGCCCGCATTCTTGACACCCAGGGTCTGCTGCATCCCCTGCTGGAGCCTTGCCAGGATCCACCGGCTTCACAGGCCATGGTCG
This sequence comes from uncultured Polaromonas sp., assembly GCA_964501235.1. Classification (GTDB taxonomy): domain Bacteria; phylum Pseudomonadota; class Gammaproteobacteria; order Burkholderiales; family Burkholderiaceae_C; genus Polaromonas. The sequence goes on from CAZCSD010000004.1 coordinate 48,656, forward strand.
GCGCCGCAGATGCGCGCGCTCGCCTGACACGGCTGCTGCGGCAGGGCTTGCAAAGTGCCTCCGACCGGCTGCAGTACGGGCAGATTCTGTTGGCCACGGTCGGATCGACCGCCCCCTTCGTCGGCCTGCTGGGCACGGTGTGGGGCATCTACCTGGCCCTGGGCGGCATGGCCCAGGCCGGACAGCTGAGCATAGACCGGGTGGCTGGGCCGATTGGCGAGGCCTTGATCATGACGGCTGCCGGCCTGGCCGTGGCCTTGCCGGCGGTCCTGGCTTTCAATGTGATGGGGCGTCTTGTCAGCCGGCTTGAGGCTGAGCTCGAGGGCTTTGCCCACGACCTGCTCGAGTTGCTGGCCGGGGGCCAAAGCGCGCCATGAGTTTCGGACGGCTCCATCGGCAGACGGCGCAGGAGCCGATGAGCCAGATCAATGTCACGCCGCTGGTCGATGTGATGCTGGTCCTGCTGGTGATCTTCATTCTCACCGCGCCCTTTCTGGGCAGCTCCATCGCCCTCGATCTGCCGCGCGCCTCGACCGGCGCGCCCTCGGTGCAGCCTGCGCAACCGGCGGTGCTCGAGATCGACCGGCAGGGACTCCTGGTGCTCGAGGGCCAGCCGGTGGCTGCTGATCGGCTGGCGCAGCGCCTGTCGGAGCTGGCGGCGCAGCGCCCCGATGTGGAGCTGCAGCTGCGTGCCGACCAGGCGGTGCCCTATGGGCGCGTGGTCGAGGTGCTGGGCTGGGCCCATCAGGCGGGCATCGCCCGCATTGGCTTTGTTGCTGATACGCGCAAGGATTCTCCGCCCGGTCGCTGAAGCGGCGCCGCCCCAGAGGCGGCCCACGCCTAAAATCTGCGTTTTGTCCCTTCGCACCGAAGGTCGCCGGATTCGGCCCGCCCTATGCAAGACACCACCTACGACCCCAAGACGATCGAGGGCACCGCCCAGGCGCACTGGCAGGCCAGCGATGCCTACCGCGTTACCGAGCAAAGCAGCAAGCCACTGGGTAAGTACTACGCCTGTTCCATGTTGCCCTACCCCAGCGGCAAGCTGCATATGGGCCACGTGCGTAACTACACCATCAACGACATGCTCACGCGTCAGTTGCGCATGAAGGGCTACAACGTGCTCATGCCCATGGGCTGGGACGCGTTCGGTCTGCCTGCCGAAAATGCGGCGCTCAAGAACGGGGTGCCGCCTGCGAAGTGGACCTACGAGAACATTGCCTACATGAAGCAGCAGATGCAGGCGATGGGGCTGGCCATCGATTGGTCGCGCGAGGTCGCCACCTGCGACGCCCGTTACTACAAGTGGAACCAGTGGCTGTTTCTCAAAATGCTCGAGAAGGGCATTGCCTACCGCAAGACCCAGGTGGTCAACTGGGACCCGGTGGACCAGACGGTGCTGGCCAATGAGCAGGTGATCGATGGCCGCGGCTGGCGCACCGGGGCGCTGGTGGAAAAGCGCGAGATTCCTGGCTACTACCTCAAGATCACCGACTACGCCCAGGAATTGCTGGATCATGTGCAACTGGGCTACCCTCAGGCCAGCCTCAAAGGCTGGCCTGACAAGGTGCGGCTGATGCAGGAAAACTGGATCGGCAAGAGCGAAGGTGTTCGCTTTGCTTTCACGCACGACATCCGCAGCGCCGATGGCCAGCTCATCGGCGAGGGTCGGATGTTTGTCTTTACCACCCGCGCCGACACCATCATGGGTGTGACCTTTTGCGCGGTGGCGGCCGAACACCCGTTGGCGCAGCATGCCGCTGCCGGCAATCCCGCGCTGGCGGCCTTCCTCGAAGAATGCAAGACCGGCGGCACCACAGAGGCCGAGCTGGCTACGCAGGAAAAGAAGGGCATGGCCACCGGCCTGTTCGTCACGCACCCGCTGACCGGCGCACAGGTCGAGGTCTGGGTGGGTAACTACGTGCTCATGGGCTATGGCGACGGCGCCGTCATGGGCGTGCCCGCGCACGATGAGCGCGACTTTGCCTTCGCGCTCAAGTACCAGCTGTCCATCCAGCAGGTGGTGGCGGTGCCGGGCCGGACCTTCAGCGACCAGGCCTGGCAGGAGTGGTATGGCGACAAGCAAGGGGGCGTGTGCGTCAACTCCGGCCTGCTCGACGGCCTCTCCTACAAGGCAGCCGTGGACAAGGTGGCGTCGCTGCTGGCCGATAAGGGCCTGGGCGAAAAGAAGACCACCTTTCGCCTGCGCGACTGGGGCATCAGCCGGCAGCGCTATTGGGGGACTCCGATTCCCATCATTCACTGCCCCGAGCACGGTGCGGTGCCCGTGCCCGAAAAAGATCTCCCGGTGATCCTGCCGCAGGACTGCATCCCCGACGGATCGGGCAACCCCTTGAACAAGCACGAGGACTTTCACCGCGGCGTGGTGTGCCCCGTCTGCGGACGAAGCGCGCGGCGCGAGACCGACACCATGGACACTTTCGTCGACTCGTCCTGGTACTTCATGCGCTACTGCGACCCCGCCCGCGATGACGCGATGGTGGCCGAGGGTGCGCAGTACTGGATGCCGATGGACCAGTACATCGGCGGCATCGAGCATGCCATTCTTCACCTGCTCTACGCCCGTTTTTGGACCAAGGTCATGCGTGACCTCGGCCTTGTGAAGGTCGACGAGCCTTTTACGCGCCTGTTGACTCAGGGCATGGTCCTCAACCACATTTATTCGCGCAAAGGCGAGAAGGGTGGCATTGAGTATTTTTGGCCCCATGAGGTGCAGGATCAGCACGACGCCAGCGGCAAGGTCGTCGGTGCTGTCCTCAAGCAGGCCAAGGGCGAACTGCCGGCCGGCACCCCCATCGTCTACGAAGGCGTGGGGACCATGAGCAAAAGCAAGAACAACGGGGTGGACCCGCAGGACCTGATTGAGAAGTACGGGGCCGATACGGCGCGTCTCTACACCATGTTCACCGCACCGCCCGAGGCTACGCTGGAGTGGAACGACGCGGCCGTTGAGGGCAGCTACCGGTTCTTGCGGCGGGTCTGGAATTTCGGTGTGCGGCTCGCGGCCCTGCCCGATGGGCCGCTGGAGATGGCACATCTGGGGTCGGCGGCCAAGGCCTTGCGCTGCGATCTTCACACCGTGCTCAAGCAAGTCGATTACGACTACCAACGCATGCAGTACAACACGGTCGTCTCTGGCGCCATGAAGATGCTCAATGCGCTGGAGGACTTCAAGCCTGACTCCGCGCAGGCCGAGGCTGCGGCGGTTCTGCGCGAAGGTTTTGGTATCTTGCTGCGCTGCCTGTACCCGGCCACTCCGCATATCGCCTGGGCGCTCTGGCGCAAGCTAGGTTTTGAGTCGGTGCATGGGCCGCTCCTGGACGCGCCCTGGCCGCAGGTCGACCCGCACGCGCTGGAGCAAGACGAGGTCGAGTTGGTTTTGCAGATCAACGGCAAATTGCGTGGTTCGCTCAGGGTGCCCGCTACAGCCGACCGCGCGCAGATCGAAGCGGCCGCGCTGGCCAGTCCTGCCTTCACGCGGCAAGCTGCCGGCCAGATTCCGCGCAAGATCGTGGTGGTGCCCGGCCGGCTGGTCAACCTGGTGGTCTCAAGCGCATGAAACGCCGCCTTTTCATGCTTTCGGGGCCCGCGCTGGTCGGCTTGGCCGGCTGCGGCTTTGCCCTGCGCAAGCCGCCGCAGTTTCCCTTCAGCTCGCTTTATCTTCAGTTGCCGCCGGGCAGCTCCCTGGGGGCCGAGATCACCCGCGCCTTGAGGTTCAATCCGCAACTGCGGGTGTTGGGTGCCGCCAGTGAGCGCGCCTCGGCCGATGTCATCCTGGACATTACATCGGAGCAGCGCGAGAAGGTGGTTGTGGCCTACAACGCGGCTGGACAGGCGCGCGAATTCGATTTGCGTTTGCGCCTGCGCTATCGTCTCTTTACCCCGCAGGGCCGTGAGCTGATTGGAGACTCCGAGATTTTGCTTTCGCGTGAGATCGGATTTGTTGAGACGGCGGTGCTGGCCAAGGAAGAGGAAGAGATGCTGCTGTTTCGCGACATGCGCAATGACATGGTGCAGCAGTTGATGCGGCGCCTGGCGGCCGTCACCCGCCTGGACAGCGGACCCACGCCACCGGTGCGCTGAGTCGCTTTCTACAATCGCGCCCATGCAGCTGGCCCCGGCTCAACTGGCTTCTCACCTCGAGCGTGGCTTGCGCAGCCTGTATGTGCTGCACGGCGACGAGCCGCTGCAGCAGCAGGAGGCCGCCGATGCCATACGCCAGGCGGCCCGCGCGCAAGGCTATACCGAAAGAAGCGTCTTTACCGCTGCGGGCCCGCACTTTGACTGGAGTTCAGTGCTCGCCGCCTGTGGCTCAAGGAGTCTGTTTGCCGATCGGCAGCTGATTGAACTGCGCATCCCCAGCGGCAAGCCCGGTAAGGACGGCAGCGCTACGCTGGTGCAGTGGGTTCAGGTCTTGCAGGACCAAGAGGCGGTGCTCGGACTGATCACCCTGCCGCGGCTGGACCGGCAGACGCGCGCCAGTGCCTGGTTCAGCGCTCTGGAGGCCGGGGCGGTTTGTCTGCAGATCGATGCGGTGGAGCGCGCGGCCTTGCCGCAGTGGGTCGCCCAGAGACTGGCCGCCCAGGGTCAACGGGTGGTCTCGGGCGCCCAGGGTCAGCAGACCTTGGGCTTTTTTGCCGACCGGGTGGAGGGTAATTTGTTGGCGGCCCACCAGGAGATCCAGAAGCTGGGCCTGCTGTATCCGCCCGGGGAACTCAGCCTCGAGCAGGTCGAGTCGGCGGTGCTCAATGTCGCCCGCTACGATGTTTTTAAGCTTTCGGAGGCGGTGCTGGCCGGGCAGGCGCAGCGCGTACAGCGCATGATGGACGGTTTGCGCGCCGAAGGGGAGTCGGAGGTGCTGGTGCACTGGGCTCTGGCCGAGGACATCCGCAGCCTCAAGCGCGTCAAGGATGCAATCGGCGAGGGCCGGCCCTTGCCGGTGGCCCTGCGCGAGAACCGCATCTGGGGACTCAAGGAGCGCTTGTTCGAGCGCGTGCTGCCCCATCTGGCTGTGGGCACCCTGGTGGGTTTGCTCGAGGCTGCGCACAAGGTCGACGGCATCGTCAAGGGCCTGCGTCAGCCGGACTGGCCGGCCGATGGCTGGCAGGCTCTGCATCGTCTGGCCCTGCATTTGTGCCAGCACTGCGCCGCGGCCAGCCGGCCGGCGCGCCACTCGGTCTGATCCGACGAGCCGTACCTCAGGCCTCCAGCGCTGCCTCGATATCGCTGCGCAGGGACTCGGGTTTGTCCACCGAGCCGTAGCGGCCAATCACCTGTCCGTCTTTGCCGACGAGGAACTTGGTGAAATTCCACTTGATCGCTTCGGTGCCGAGTACCCCTGGTGCACTGCGGGTGAGCCACTGGAACAGCGGGTGTGCTGCCGAGCCATTGACCTCGACTTTGCTCATCATCGCAAAGCTCACGCCGTAGTTCTTTTGGCAAAAGCTCAGGATCTGGGGCTCCGCGTTTGGATCCTGCCCGCCAAACTGATTGCAGGGAAAGCCGATCACCGTCAGGCCGCGCTCGCCGTACTGCTCGTGCAGCGCCTGTAAGCCGGCGAATTGGGGTGTGAAGCCACAAGCGCTGGCGGTGTTGACCACCAGCACCACCTGCCCTTTCAACTGGCTCAGCGGCCACTCCCGGCCGTCGATGCGGCGTGCGCTGAAATCATAAAGACGGGTCATCGCATCTCCTACAGACAAAGATCCAGATTGTGCGGCGCGAAGCCAAAGCTCGCTGATCCCGGGACGATCCGGGTCGGTTGCCGCTCAGTGCGCGCTCGATCGGCTCGGCTGCAGGGCGGCCATCAGGGCTGCCGCAATGATCAGGCCGCCGCCGACCAGGGTGCGGGTATCGATTTGCGCGGCATCCATGAGCGAGGACGACACGCTGGCAAACAGGATTTCGGTGAGCATCACCAAGGCGGTGGTACCCGCGGCCAGCCGAGCCGCTCCATATTGCAGCGCCAGGTTGCTCAACAGGAAGCCCAGGCACAGGCCCAGCGCCAGGACAAACCCTTCGGGCGGCAGCCCAGGCGCGCTGACCTGGCCCAGCCCCAGCCCGATCAGGCCGGCGGCCGACGCCATCAGCGCGCCCCCTCCGAACATGGCCAGCATCCGGCCCTCGCTGGGCGTCTGGTTCAGGCGGCGCAGCAGAATGTTGGTCAGGGCAAAGAAAAAGCCCCCCAGAGTCGCCAGCGCATCGGCCCCATCCTGCGGCAGTGGCCAGGGCGATTGCGGTGACTTGAGCACAATGACCACGCCAGTCAGTGCCATCAGCAAGCGCAGCAGTGCCCTCGGTGTCGGACGCTCACCCAGGAGCGGCCAGGCCAGCACGATGGACCAGGCGGGCATCAGGTAGAACAGCAACACCACCCGCACCACATCGCCCACGCTGACCGCCCAGTTAAAGCCCACGTTGGTCATGCCCGAGGCCAGTAACAGCAGCCACAAAGAGCGGTGCCGCAGCAGCACCAGCCAGGCCTGGGGCCGCCAAGCCAGCACAAACATGACAGCGCCGGCATAGACCAGCGCGGTGGACCAAAGGGGATGCAGCCCGAGTGCCTGCAGCTCTCGCAGCGGCCACCAGGACAGACCCCAGACCAGGGCATTGAGCAGCAGAGCGCCGATGGCCAGGCTGCGCCCAGCCGTGTCCGTGGGGTCAGAGGGGAGCATGCGGGGGGAGCCGTGACCTCGGTACGGGTCCTGCCCTTCAGTCAGACTTGTCGCTGCGCGCAATGGCCAGCAGCGCTTGCACTTCATCGCCGTGGTGCACCAAATTGCGGGCGTGCCAGCGTTGGATGAGCCACATCACCACAGCGACCACCAAGCCAAAGGCGGTGATAGCGCCAAAGGCCGACAGCCCCAGCCCCGTGGACAGGGCATAGAAGGCCCCCAGCCCCAGGATGCAGGCCTGCTCATTAAAGTTTTGCACGGCAATCGAGCGGCCAGCACCCATCAGGTTGTGGCCCCGGTGCTGTAAGAGCGCATTCATCGGCACCACCAGAAAGCCGCCCAGCCCGCCCAGCAAGATGAGGAAGGGGGCGGCGACCCAGACGTTGTCGATGAAATTCATCAGGATCACCAGCAGTCCCATGCCTATGCCCATCCAGATCAGGCCGGTCGCCTGATCGAGTCGTGTGCGGGTGGCGGCGATCACCGCACCCACGGCTGTGCCTATGGCCACCACGCCCACCAGCGATGAGGCCTGGGTGGTGTTGTAGCCCAGAGCGGCCGCGGCCCAGGCCAACACGATGTAGCGCAGATTGCCCGATACGCCCCAGAAAAGCGTCGTTGTGGACAGCGAGATTTGACCCAACTTGTCGCGCCACAGAGCGCTGTTGCAGCGCCTAAAGTCGGGCAGCAGCCTCAGGAGATTGGACGGCATGGGCCGCATCTCCACGCCGGTGTGAGGGATCCGTGTGTTAAACCAAGCGGCCAGCGCGTAGACACCCATCAGCGTGACCAGCGCCGCCTCGGGGGGCGTGTCGATTCCGGTATTGAAGACGGGCATATCAAAGCCCAGCAAAGCTCCGGAAATGCCGGGCCCCACCAACTGGCCGCCGAGCAGCACACCCAAGATGATGGAGGCAATCGTCAAGCCCTCGATCCAGCCATTGGCCTTGACCAGCTGCGAGGCCGGCAGCAATTCGGTCAAGATGCCGTACTTGGCCGGCGAGTATGCGGCCGCACCCAGGCCCACGATCGCGTAGGCCAGCAGGGGATGGGCGGAAAACAGCATGGCGATACAGCCCACCACCTTGATCGCATTGCTGACGAACATCACCTGCCCTTTGGGCCGAGAGTCCGCAAAGGCGCCCACAAAGGGGGCCAGCACCACATAAAAGAAGGCAAACATGGGCACCAGCGCCGCCGGCTGCCAATCGGGCGCCCCGCCCGAGCGCAGCAACTCCACCGCCACCACGAACAGCGCGTTGTCAGCCAGCGAGCTGAAAAACTGCGCCGACATGATGGTGTAAAAGCCGCGATTCATGGGCAGGGGTTGGGGTCGGGTCGAACTCGGGTCGGGCGTCCGTGTTCGGGTCGACAGAGTGCAAAAAAATGGATCCGCCGTAGAGGTCCCGGTTTATAGCACGGCCGCCAGTGACAAAATCGGTTGTAATCCCCCGCCAGTTCAGCGGGTTTGCGGGCAGCGACCTTGAAGCCCGTCTTTTTGTCGCGCCCAGTTTCAGTCTCTTCCTTCATGCCACGTCCCATTGAAGCGATCGTCAACCCGCAGCATCTGCGTCACAACCTGGCCCAGATCGGCCAGTCCGTGGGCCCGGCCAAGGTTTGGGCGGTGGTCAAGGCCGATGCCTATGGTCACGGCATTGAGCGTGTTTTTGAAGCCTTTCGCGCGGCCGATGGCTTTGCCCTGCTCGACCTGGCCGAAGCCCAGCGGGTGCGCGAACTGGGCTGGCGCGGGCCCATCCTCCTGCTCGAGGGCTGTTTCGAGCCGCGCGATTTGGAGGCCTGTTCCCGTTGGGGCCTGTGGCATGTGGTTCACTGCCGCGAGCAAATTGACATGCTGGCCGCCCACAAGACGCAGCAGCCGCACCGCGTGTTCCTCAAGATGAATTCGGGGATGAACCGGCTCGGCTTCAATCCCGATCGTTACCGCTCGGCCTGGGCCCGGCTTGAGGCCCTGAGCCAGGTCGAGGACATTGCGCTGATGACCCACTTCAGCGATGCCGATGGCCCCAAGGGCATCGATTCGCAGATGGCCGTGTTCGATCGGGTCACTGCCGATCTGCCCGGCGAGCGCTCGCTGAGCAACAGTGCAGCGAGCTTGCGTCATGCCCGAGCCCTGGAGGGTCGAACCGACTGGGTGCGTCCGGGCATTGCGCTGTATGGGGGTGCTCCCGACTTCCAGTCGCCCGATGCGGGTGCCTGGGATCTGCGTCCGGGCATGAGCTTGCGGTCGAAAATCATTGCGGTGCAGGACTTGGAACCCGGCGCGACGGTCGGTTATGGCTCGACCTTCATGGCCGAGTCTGCCCTGCGCATCGGGGTGGTGGCTTGCGGCTATGCCGATGGCTACCCGCGGCATGCCCCTACAGGCACACCGGTGCTGGTGGACGGTCAGCGCAGTCGCGTGATCGGCCGCGTCAGCATGGACATGCTGACGGTGGATTTGTCGGCTCTCCCCGACTGCGGGATGGGCAGTGAAATCACCCTCTGGGGTCAGGCCGGCAGCGGGCAGGTGCTGCCCATTGACGAGGTGGCCTCGGCGGCCGGCACGATTGGGTATGAGTTGATGTGCGCGGTGGCGCGACGCGTCCGGTATGAGGTGAGCCAGGCCCCCTGAAGGCCGGTCACCGTGCATCGGTGACGGCTTGCTTCTTGTCCCGACTTGCGCGCTTTCAGCGCTTGCGCAAGCCCAGGGCCATGACCGCCGCCACCACGATCAAGCCCCCGGCTATCTGCATCGGGGCGATCGTCTGTCCCAGCACCAGCCAGGCCAGGACCAGCGCCACTACCGGCTCGACGTTGAGGATGGGCGAATTGCCCATCACGCCCAGGCGCGGCAGCACCGCGAGCAAGACGGTAATGCCGCTGCCATAAAGTACGGTCAGCAGGGTCAGCCCGAGCCAGCCGGTGCTTGACTGGGGCATTTGCCACCGGCCCTGGGCCAGACACAGGGCCGCAGCGACCGCGCAGGCCAAGGCCATAGTGAAGGCGGTGCGCAGCCTGGCATCAACGCTGGCCGCCTCGTGTTGCGTCAGGATCAGCACCAGTGCAAAACTCGCCGCTGCTGTTATCGCAAAGGCCAGACCCTCGCCGATGCGCTGCCATTGCCCCTGCACGCCCAGTCCTGATGCCGCGCCCAGTACATCGAGGGCCAGTCCCAGTCCGACGATCAGGACCGGCATGGCCATCAGCAAGGCGCGTCCCGGTTCTTGTCGATACAGGAGCCAACCCCACAGTCCCACGAAGATCGGAAAGGTGTTGAAGGCCAGCAGCGCCAAGGCCACGGGCAGACGCGCCACAGCGGCGTAAATGCTCAGGCTCTGCAAACCCACCAACAGTCCCACTCCAGTGAGCACCCGCCACTGCCGCGCGCTCGGCCATTGCGAGGGACCTTGCCAGCGCAGCAGCATCACCAGCACCAGAGCCGTCACGCCGCTGCGAAACACCACGGCGGTGCTCACGTCGGTGCCCTCGTTGAAGGCCACGCGCGCAGCCACATGGTTGGCCCCCATCACGCTGGCAATGGCCAGCAGCGTCAGGAAGGCGGTGGTGCTCAGGGCGCGCTGGCTCACGCAGCCTTTCCGGGCCAGGGGTAGAGGCCTTTGATGCGTGCCTGCAGCCGGGCCATGCCCAGCAGGGCGTCGATCAGGGGCGTGGCCACGCCGGTGCGCTGCCCCAGCTCGTGCACCACGGTGAGCAGGGCATCGAGCTCGATGGCCTTGCCGGCCTCGACATCTTGCAGCATGGAGGTCTTGAAGCGCCCGAGTTTGCGGGTGACCGCATGGCGATCTTCGGGGCTCAAGGCGATAGGGGCCCCTATGCGAGTGCCGATCTCCCGCGCCTCGAGCATCATGCCGGAGATGGCCTGGCGCAGCAGATCGTCGTCCATGATCAGATCAGTGGTCGCGCCTGTCAGGGCACTGATGGGATTGACCGTCATATTGCCCCACAGCTTGAACCAGATTTCGCGCTGTATGCATTCGGACAACTCGGTCTCCAGGCCAGCCCGCTCCAGCAGGGCCACCAACGCGCGCAGACGGGGGCTGCTACCTCCGGCCGGCTCGCCCAGCACCAGGCGCTGGCCGAAGTGATGCCGCGCCAACCCGGGCTCGGAGACGGAGCAGCTGGCATGCACCACAGCGCCAATCACCTGTCGCGCCGGCAGCGCGCGTGCGATGACACCACCGGGGTCGATGGACTCGAGCCGCTGGCCGGCTTGCTGGCCCCCGAAGCCTTCAAAGAACCACCAGGGTATGCCGTTCATCGCGGTCATGACCACCGTCTCCGGGCCGATCAGCGGCCCCACTTGTGCGGCCACTTGCGGCAGGGCCGGGGCTTTGACTGCCAGGATCACCAGGTCTTGCACGCCCAGGTCTTCGGCGCGGTCGCTGGCTTGCACCTGCTCGCATTGCAGGACTGCGCTGCCCGAGGCCAGCCGCAGCCCGTGCTCGCGCAAGGCCGCCAGCGTGGCGCCGCGGGCCAGCGCGCTGATGCGGCTGCCCGCCTGGGCCAGATGTACGCCCAGCCAGAGCCCAATGGCGCCGGCTCCCACCAGGGTGATGCGCGTTGCGGAGGGGACTGATCCGAGTTTGTGCACGGCCGCAGTCTACCCGCCCGATCCCTTGATCGCCCCAGGGGCACCGCCCCTACACTTGGACCCATGGGCAAGGACAAGACTCTCTACAGCTGCAGCGACTGCGGCGGCACCAGCGCCAAGTGGCTGGGCAAGTGCCCGCATTGCGGCGCCTGGAACAGCCTGGTCGAGACCGTGGCCGAATCGGGCGGCAAGAACCGCTTTGCCGGACGCGCTGGCCTGGCCCCGGCCTCGCCGGTGATGCCGCTGGCCCGCATCGAGGCCAGCGATTTTGAGCGCACGCCCACGGGCCTGGACGAGCTTGACCGGGTGCTCGGGGGCGGCATGGTCGAAGGCGCCGTGGTGCTCATCGGTGGTGATCCGGGCATCGGCAAATCCACGCTTTTGTTGCAGGCTCTCGATGCGCTGCATCGGCGCGGCCGCAAGACGCTGTACATCACCGGCGAGGAAAGCGGCGCGCAGGTGGCGCTGCGCGCCCGCCGCCTGGGCCTGGAGGGCTCGCAGGTGCAGGTGCTGGCTGAAACCGAGCTCGAGCGCATGCTGGCGACTTTGCAGGCCGAGCAGCCCGATGTGGCGGTGATCGACTCCATCCAGACAGCCTACTCCCATCAACTCACCAGCGCGCCTGGTTCGGTGGCGCAGGTGCGTGAATGTGCTGCGCACCTCACCCGTGCGGCCAAGGCCGACGGCGTGACCATCGTGATGGTTGGGCATGTCACCAAGGAGGGCGCGCTGGCCGGCCCGCGCGTACTTGAGCACATGGTCGACACGGTGCTCTATTTCGAGGGCGACACCCATTCGAGCTTTCGCCTGGTGCGGGCCATCAAGAATCGCTTTGGTGCAGTCAACGAGATCGGCGTGTTTGCGATGACCGACAGAGGTCTCAAGGGGGTGAGCAATCCCAGCGCGATCTTCTTGTCCCAACATGAGGCGCCGGTGCCGGGCAGCTGCGTCATGGTGACCTTGGAGGGCACGCGGCCGCTGCTGGTGGAAATCCAGGCCTTGGTCGATTCGGGCGGGCCCAGCCCGCGTCGGCTGTCGGTGGGCTTGGACCGGGATCGTCTGGCGATGTTGTTGGCGGTCCTGCATCGACACGCGGGCGTGGCCTGCATGGATCAGGATGTGTTTGTCAATGCGGTGGGCGGCGTGCGTATAGGCGAGCCCGCGGCCGATCTGGCGGTCTTGCTGGCCATCAGTTCGAGCCTGCGCGGCCGGCCCCTGCCCAAAGGTTTCCTGGCCTTTGGAGAAGTGGGCCTGGCCGGTGAAGTGCGGCCTGCGCCGCGCGGTCAGGAGCGCTTGAAGGAAGCGGCCAAGCTGGGGTTTTCGGTGGCAGTGGTGCCCAAGGCCAATGCCCCGAAAAAGCCCATCGAGGGCTTGACCTTGCATGCGGTCGAGCGCATCGAGCAGGTGATCGAGGTCGTGCGCGCCCTGTGAGCGCGTATCACTTCTTGCGCAGGAAGTTCTTGGGGTTAGACGCCGACCGATGACGACTTCGATTTCGCAGGCCCGCCTGGCCGCCGGCATCGGCTTTGCTTTGGCCGCTGGCCTGGCCTGGGGGCTGGTGTTTGTGGCGCCGGTGCTCTTGCCCGATTACTCGCCGGCTATGTTGACTTTCGGGCGTTACCTGGCCTTCGGTTTGATCGCCCTGCCCCTGGCCTGGCGCGATCGGTCTGCCCTGTCGCGTCTCAATCGCGCCGATTGGCTCGAGGCGCTCAAGCTCGCTGCAGTGGGCAATGTGCTGTACTACCTTGCTTTGTCCTGGGCCATACAGCAGGCAGGCGTGCCGCTGCCCACGGTCATCATCGGCACGTTGCCGGTGGTCATCGCAGTGTGTGCCAACTTCTCCCGGCGCGAAATCGCCTGGCGACCTCTGGCCGGACCGCTGCTGCTGATCGGGGTCGGTATCGCTTGCGTCCATGCGGCAGAGTTACCAAGCGTGGGTGAAGGCGCGCTTGCCGGCGCCGACAAGCTCGGGGGCCTGATCCTGGCCCTGGTCGCCCTGGTGTGTTGGACCTGGTATCCCATTCGCAATGCCCAGTGGCTGCAGCGCAATACGCAGGTCGCATCGGGTACCTGGGCGACCGCCCAGGGCCTTGCCACCTTGCCTCTGGCGGCCATCGGCATGGGAGCTTACATGGCCATCAGCGGCGCCTGGGCCAGCGACCTGCCCTGGGGCCCGCGACCCTGGACCTACGCCGGCCTGATGCTGGCCATTGGTTTGCTCGCGTCCTGGCTGGGCACCCTGTGCTGGAACCGGGCCAGCCGACTCTTACCCACTTCGCTGGCCGGTCAGCTCATCGTTTTCGAGACGCTGGCTGCCTTGAGTTACGGTTTCCTGCACCGCGGTCGACCGCCCGAGTTCTGGACTTCGCTCGGCATCGCCTTGCTGGTGGCGGGCGTGGTTGCGGGCACGCGGATCTTTGCGCGGCCGCCTTCGGCCGCCTAGGTCTGGGTTGCGCTGGCCTGCGGAACACTCTGGCCACTGACTCGAGCCAGGACATCTTGGAGAACCAGGGGGGCGCTTGTCAGGTCAATGTGCGCTCTGCCCGGCACATGAATATTGCGTGCGCCCCGCAGCGTGGCGTGGCTGGCCGGAAACACGACGTTGTCGCAGACGCTCCAGTAGCAGGTAAATTTTTCCAAGCGGCTTGCGGTTTCGCAGCGCATGATCTCTTGCAGCAGTGGGCTTTGCAAGCGCATTTGCCGGGCCGCTTGTGATCGCCCCAGGCGCGCCAGTGCTGTGCCGTGATGGGGCGAGCCCAGGGTGATGACTTCTTGTTGCAGGGCGAAAGCGTCTGGCTGCGTCGATAGCCAGCGCCGAATCAGCAAACCGCCCATGCTGTGACCCACCATCAGAGGCGTCACGCCGGTGCGGGTCTGCAGACGCTGCCAGGCCTCATGGAGCCCCTGCATCTGTTCGTCGAGGCCGGCTCGCGGCGGACCCAAGGACACGGCTACAAAAGGCACCCCTGCGGCGCGAAGTCGACGCATCCAGGGGTTCCAGAAGCCACGGTTGCACAGATAACCGTGCACCAGCAACACGCCGCGCCGGCTGTCTTGCGGCAGGTGATCGGCTTGTGACCGATGGGCCCAGGGCTGTTGCCAGCCAAACACCCGAATCCCCTGGGCGGTCTCGCGCCCCCAGGCTCGGATCCATGGCCCTGGCCCGGGCAGGGGCTCGACGGCCATCGCAGGCCCGCCCTTTTCAAGTCGCGCCGAGGCCTGCCGGGACAGGGCGCGAGCCCAGATCATCTCCAGCGCCAGAAAGGGCGCGTGCGGCAGCAGGGCCAGTGCTGCCCAACCGGCCTGGCCCCGATGGTCTTCTTGCCCCAGCCAATACAGGACCCAGCCCACCGCCAGAGCCGCCAAAATCATGGTGCTCGCTTGCTGGAGTCGGGCGTTGCTCATCGGGGAGGTTCTTTCCCGGAGGATACCTGTTCGCCGCCAAGCGGCCTACAAGCCGGAGCCCTGCCCGGTCGGCACTGCGACAATTGCCCTATGAGTTTGCAACGCGTCCTGATCCCCGCTCTGGCCCTGACCGCACTGATCCTGAGCTACCGCTATTACGGCTGGATGGGGGTGGCCACTGCGGGCGGCCTGTTGGTCATGTGGGTGCTGCTGCATTTCACCCGCCTGATGCACATTCTGCGTCGGGCGGCGCAGCGGCCGATGGGTTATCTCGACAGCGCGGTCATGCTCAATGCCAAGCTCAAGCCGGGCATGACCCTGATGCATGTGATCGCCATGACCCGCTCGCTCGGGCAATTGCAAACCGAGCGGGATGCGCAGCCCGAGGTCTTCCGCTGGACCGACCCGAGTCAGTCCTGGGTGGAGTGCACCTTTGTAGGAGGACGGTTGAGCAGCCACATCATGCACCGGCCGCCGCCCGAGCTTGCCAGCGACCCGGTTTCAGATGCCGGCAAGTCGCAGGCTCCCCCCGTATGAGCGAAGCTGCGCTGCCCTACGCGGGCCTGAGGGTGCTCGAATTCACCCACATGGTGATGGGGCCAAGCTGCGGCATGATGTTGGCCGATCTGGGTGCCGAGGTGATCAAGGTGGAATCCATAGGCCAAGGCCGGCAGGGTGATGCCACCCGGTACCTGCTGGGTTCCGGGGCTGGCTTTTTCGCGATGTTCAACCGCAACAAGAAAAGTTTGGCGCTCGATCTGCATAGCCAGGACGGCCTTGAGGCGGTCATGCGATTGGTGGTTGGCGCCGACATCCTGATTGAAAACTTCAAACCGGGCACCATGGACAAGCTGGGCCTGGACTATGCCCGTTTGAAGCGGCTCAACCCGCGGCTGATTTACGTCAGCCTCAAAGGTTTCTTGCCCGGACCCTATGAACAACGCACGGCCCTGGACGAGGTGGTGCAGATGATGGGCGGCTTGGCCTACATGACCGGCCGGCCGGGAGATCCGCTGCGCGCCGGCACCAGCATCAATGACATCATGGGCGGCATGTTCGGTGCCATGGGTGCCATGGCGGCCCTGGCCGCGCGCGAGCGCACCGGCCAAGGGCAGGAGGTGCAAAGCGCCCTTTTTGAGAACAATGTGCTGCTGGTGGCGCAACACATCATGCAGTATGCGGTGACCGGTCAGCCGGCTGCCCCCATGCCAGCTCGCATCTCGGCCTGGGGCATCTATGACGTATTCAAGGTGCGGGATGACGAGCAGATTTTTCTGGCGGTGGTCACCGACACCGCCTGGAAAAGTTTTTGCGAGGCGTTTGACTTTGCCGACCTCCAGCTTGATGGGCGACTGGCCACCAACAATGATCGAGTGCGACAGCGTGAGTGGTTGATCCCGCTGCTGCGCCAGCGCCTGGCCGGTTTTTCAGCCGCCGAACTTGCCCGCACTTTTGAGGTCCACGGCCTGCCTTTCGCGCCGATCACCCGGCCGCAGGATTTGCTGGAGGATCCGCACCTGTTGGCCACGGGGGGCTTGGCACCGATGCAGTTGCCAGATGGTCGCGATACGTTGACGGCGTTGTTGCCGATCACCTTGGGGGGGCACCGGCCGGGCGTGCGTTGGTCACCGCCCCAGTTGGGTGAGCATAACGATGCGATCCTGGCCGAGCTGGGCTATTCGCAGGCGCAGATCGATCGCTTGAGTCGGCGCGGTTTTTGAGGGTGCGGGCCTTATGCCCAGATCCTTCCAAGCAGGACATCGCGTAGGTGGGCCCTCCGCCTACGCCTCTAAAATGTTCGGTTCATCGGCGCCGCTTCATTTGCGCCGCAAACCCATCATTCGATCGTTAAAAAAGGACCTTACACATGGCTACCCCCCCCGCCTCCATGGACGACCGCGACGGCAAGATCTGGATGGATGGCCAGATGGTCGAGTGGCGTGATGCCAAGATCCATGTGCTTTCGCACACCCTGCACTACGGTTGCGGCGCCTTCGAGGGCGTGCGCGCCTACAAGACCACGCAGGGCACGGCCATCTACCGCCTCAAGGAACATACGCAGCGTTTGTTCAACAGCGCCAAGATCCTGCGCATGAACATCCCTTTCAGCCTGGAGCAGGTGATGCAGGCGCAGATCGATGTCGTGCGCGAAAACAAACTCGAGAGTTGCTACCTGCGTCCCCTGACCTGGATCGGTTCGCAAAAGCTGGGCGTCTCGCCCAAGGGCAACAAAATCCACATTATGGTGGCGGCCTGGGCCTGGGGCGCTTACCTCGGCGAGGAGGGGCTCAAGCGCGGTATCCGCGTCAAGACCTCCAGCTACACCCGCCATCATGTCAACATCACCATGACCCAGGCCAAGGCGGTGAGCAATTACACCAATTCCATTCTGGCCAATATGGAGGCGGTTGACGAAGGCTACGACGAAGCCCTCCTGCTCGACGCTTCGGGCTTCGTCAGCGAAGGGGCGGGCGAGAACGTCTTCGTCATCAAGGATGGGGTGGTTTACACGCCCGATCTGTCCGCCGGCGCCCTCAACGGTATTACTCGCAACACCATCTTCCACATCTGCAAGGACTTGGGTATCGAACTGGTGCAAAAGCGCATCACCCGCGATGAGATCTACATCTGCGACGAGGCCTTCTTCACGGGTACGGCGGCTGAAGTCACGCCCATCCGCGAGCTCGACCGGGTGCAGATCGGCGCGGGCAGCCGTGGGCCGATCACCGAGAAAATCCAGGCGGCTTTCTTCGACATCGTGGGCGGCCGCAATTCCAAGTACGCGGCCTGGCTGACCCCGGTCTGAGCATCGCCGCAGACTTACCTGAAGGCAGAGGTATCCCCATGCAAACCAAGGAACAAGGACGGGCGGTCGAACTGCTGGCCAGCGACCTCAATGCCCAGGGCGGCGTATTCTGTCCCAACCCGGCCATGGCGCTTTGGAGCGGACACCCCCGGGTCTACCTCAATGTGGCCGAGACCGGTTCGGCCCGTTGCCCTTACTGCGGCACGGTCTACCAACTCAAGGACGGCGAGCATTTTCACGCTGGGCATTGAGCCGGCCGCCGGCTGCGTTGGTTTGCCAGCCGCTCCAACGTCATGAGCGCCTCGCTCATCATCGCCCCGCAATGGATCGGTGATGCGGTCATGACCGAGCCGCTGCTGCGCCGACTGCACGGGCGAGGTGAGCGGCTCACCGTTGCCGCCCTGCCTTGGGTGGCGCCGGTGTATCGCGCTATGCCGCAGGTCTCGGAGATTTTGGAGGTGCCTTTTGCTCACGGCGGTCTGCAATGGCGCGCGCGGCGTCAGCTTGCCCGGCAGCTCCAGGGCCGTTTTGATACCGCCTATGTGCTGCCCAATTCGCTCAAGAGCGCGCTGGTGCCGCTCTGGGCGGGCATACCACGGCGGGTGGGCTACCTCGGCGAGGCGCGCGTGGGCCTGCTCACCCATCGCCTGAAAAATCCGCCCAAGGCCAAGCGGCCGCCTATGGTGGCGTTGTATTCGGCCTTGAGCGGTGAGGCCGGGATTGAGCACGATCGGCCGCAGCTGCATTGGCCCGAGGCCGAACAGGCGCGTGCGCTGGCGCCGCTGGGTCTGGTGGCAGGCCGCCATGTGGTGTTCGCCCCCGGGGCGGAATATGGTCCGGCCAAGCGCTGGCCGGCGCGGCACTTTGCAGCGCTGGCCGCCTCGCTCGATGCGCCGGTGCTCTTGCTCGGTTCGGCCAAAGAACAGGCCCTGTGCGAGGAGATCGTCGCTGAGGCGGCCTCGCCGCAGGTGCGCAATCTGGCTGGCCAGACCTCGCTGCTGCAGGCCATTGGTCTGATCGCCTCGGCTCGCGCGGTGGTCAGCAACGACTCGGGCCTGATGCACGCGGCCGCCGGTCTGGGCGTGCCGCAGGTGGCGGTGTTTGGATCTTCCAGCCCCGACCACACCCCACCCCTGAGCGATCGTGCGCAGGTGATCTGGCTCAAGCGCGATCCGAGCTACCAGCCCCCGCTCGATTGCGCCCCCTGCTTTGAGCGCGAGTGCCCACTGGGGCACACCCGCTGCCTGGTCGATGTCTCGCCGCAGCGGGTGCGGGCGAGTCTGGCGCAGCTATCGGCAACCTGAGGCCGCAGACGCACTGCGCCTCAGACCTTCGCCCACCGCTGCGCGGCCCGAAGCGAACCCACCAGATCGTGCTGGGCTTCAAAGCCCAGGTCCTCGCGGGCGCGGCGGACATGCCCGCGGTTGATGCGGTGTATCGCGAATATTTCGAGCCTCCCTATCCCAACCGCTCTTCGGTGGCGGTGGTGGCACTGGCCGTGCCGGGCATGCGCATCGAGCTCGTCGCGTATGCCAGCCTCAGGCCCGCTGAGGGCTGACACCTGCGGGGCGGTCGATACAGGTTTTTTGCATGGGCCGCAAGCCTCAGCCGCCCTTGCAGCTGGCTGGCAGGTATTTGGCTTCGACGCCGTCAGTGGATCCCGGTCCGCAGACCCAGCTGATCTGACCGGTCGCCGCCAGAGTCCCCTTGAGCTCGAGCGTTTTGCCCCCGATGCGTGGCTGTGCCGTCTTGATCTTCACGGTGATCACCCCCACGGCCGGGTTGGCGCTGTCGCGGGCATAGTTGACCGAATCGATCATGTCCGAGGTTTGCGAGTCCAGTGTCAGGCTGGCGGGCATGGCGCTGGCCACTTGCGCCGCTTCGGTGACCGCCGTCTTGGCCGGCGTGGCGACCAGGATCGCTTCGGTGAGTTTGGCCCTCAGGGTGTAGTCCTGGTACATGGGCAGGCCCAGCGAGGCCAGCAAACCGATGATGGCGATCACGATCATCAGTTCGATGAGCGTGAAGCCGCGTTGCATACATTTCATGGCGAGAAGACCTTCCCTGAAAAGTTCAAGACGCGTACGACGAGGCCATGGTATTCGGACCCCGCAGCGCTGTCTTGGGCCGGTGCTTGCTGAAACGATTCTTAACCGTCTGCCTGACGATTGATCGCGTCGTGCTCTGCGAGCTTCGAGCCGGCCCCGGGCGAGGCCCTCTTGGACCTGGTACCAGAGTCAGAGCTGGGCCTTGAGCAGCTTGCCCATCTCCGAGGGGTTGCGGGTGACCTTAAAGC
>CAZCSD010000005.1:0-65096 GCA_964501235.1 uncultured Polaromonas sp.
TGGTGAAGAAAAAGCTCACCGCGATCATGTGCGCGGGGTTGTAGTGAAAGTGCAGGTACTGGTAGCCGACGTTGGAGACCCAGTCGAGGTGACTGAAGATGCCGTAGGGGAAGCCGTGCCCCCAGGCGCCCATCAGCACCGGCCGTATCACCACCAGGGTGAAGTAAGCAAAGATGGCCATGCCAAAGGCCACCGGCACGTGATAGCCCATGCCCAGCTTGCGGCAGATTTCCACCTCGCGCAGCGCCCACGAGACAAAGGCGCCAAGCGCGCACACGGTGATGAGTTGCCACAGGCCGCCTTCGGCCAGTGGCGCAAAGCGCAGGCCATAGGACAGATCAGGCGGTGCGATGCTGATCTGCCACAGGTTCCACGTGGGTCCCAGCGCGGCGCCCCAGAGGATGAGGGCGGTGCCCAGGAAGGCAAAGAAGATGGTGGTCACGCCGAAGAAGCCGACGTAAAACGGGCCGAGCCAGAAATCAAACAGGTCGCCGCCGAGCAGCGTGCCGCCGCGGACTCTGTATTTCTTTTCGAAGTTGAGCATGGCCATGATCAGGCTCTCCTGCGTAGGGAATGAGGGTTCAAGTCGTCACGGCGTGGGCGTCCGGGGAAGCCCACGCCGCTTTCCGGATCAGGATTTGGCTGCCGGAGTGGCTGCTGGCAGCGGCGCGTTCTGCGCTGCGGCCTGGGCCTTCTTGGGACCATCGAGCCAGTTGAACTTGTTGGTGCTCAGCAAGATGAGATGAATCATCGCTGCCAGCCCGAACAGAAACACGCCCTGGATCACCATCGCCCGCAGGGGGTCGTAAAGTCGCCAGATTCTCCACATGGTTTTTCTCCTAGATGATGTGAGACATGAAGGTGTAGACGGCCGCATGGACACCCGAGAAGATGCTGCTCTTTTGCTCTGCGCCGGGCAGCCAGCTTTGCCAGTGCACGCCGACCAATTGGCCGAGCAGCGCCAGAGCAAGCAGCAGCACGAAGCAGGGAATAAAGATCAGCGCAAGCATGAGCCTGTCATCCCGATTCGATGACTTATTGCTGGAATAAGACATGGGGTTCATGGGGTCCTCCATTCATGGGTCGGTCGTTACTTAGAACCAGGGGCGCCACGCCCACACGAGGGCATGGGCGATCACGGCCACCGCCGTGAATCCCACCAGACCCTGCATGTAGTAGGTGTGGAACTCCTGAGCCTCTTCGTCGGTCAGTCCGGAAATGGACGTGCGATTCGACATACGAATGCTCCTTTTCAATCAAGGCCGCAAGGCCTGTCGCTGCGCGCAGCCCGCGCAGCCTGGGCGTCCGCAGCACCCCTGCTGCGGCATAGGGTCGGGCCGCAGTCGGCGGCCGTCGTTGGGATGGGAGGACGTGGAGTCATGCCGGCTCTCCCAGGCCCAGCGCCTGTCCGGCGCTGCGTACATGCTCGGCGGTCACTTCGGGCAGATCCTGTTCGCGTGCTGCCCGCTCCGCCTGATCACGCAGGCGTTTGGCGGCCGATATCTGCACCAGCACCGGCTGTCGGGCCACCAGATCGGCCAGAGCGGATTGAGCCTGCTGCTGCCACGGCTTCTGGGCGGTGTCGCGGGCCAGTGTGGCCTCGACTCGGTCCATGTCAGTGCCCAGGGGGAGGATGTGAAACAGCGCATCGAAAAGCGCGTTGCACACCTCCTGCACCAGATATGTGGCGCCGCTGTAGCCCATGAAGGGCGTTCCCGTGTGGCGCCGAATGATGGCGCCCGGGAAGGAGGCGGGTATGAAGGCGGCCCGCATGGGGCTGCTGCCGGCCGCCTCGCTCATGTACATGCGCTCGTTGTAGCTGCCGAAGAGCACCAACGGCATCTGCTTGTGCACCAGCTCGCGCACCTGGGCGTTATCGGTTTTAGCGCCAGGCTTGCGGGAGACGGCAAACTTGCAGGGCAGGCCCATCTCGACCTCCAGGAAGTTGCGCAGGCCGCGCGCGTAGGTGTCGGTGGCCACCACGCCAAAGCTGGCGGTGGCAAAGAAGTCTTGCGTCACCGAGCGCCACAAATCCCAGACCGGCTTGATGGTGGTGTGGCGCTCACGCTCGATGAAAGGTTCGGGATCGAGGTCGAGCAGCTGACCGAGGCTGCGCAAAAATTTGGTGGTGCTGTGCAGGCCGATCGGCGCTTGCAGGTAAGGCCTGTCGAGGGCCTCGCACAAGAGCCGTCCGAATTCGCGGTACATGCAGATATTGACATCGGCCTCGACCAGACGCGACACATCAGCCAGGTGGCTGCCCAGGGGAAAGACCAGATTGATTTCAGCGCCGATGCCTTGCACCAGGCGCCTGATTTCTGCCAGGTCGCTGGCGCTGTTGAAGGTGCCATAGCAAGGGCCGATGATGTTCACCCGCGGACGCTCGCCCGCCTTGCGCTCGCGTTGGGGTACCTTTTTCATGCCGTATTCGGTCCACAGCCAGAGCATGGCGCGGTTGGCGCATTGCCACTGGTCCTCGTCGATCGTGCGCGGCAGAAAGCGCATCAGCCCAGTGCCTTCGGGCGTGACGCCGCCGCCTATCATTTCCGCGATCGAACCGGTCACCACCACCGAGGGCAAGTCGGGGTCTAGCACGCCGTGGGCGCGTTTCATAGCACCCTCAGTGCCCTCGCGTCCGAGTTGCTCTTCGGCCAGGCCAGTGACGACGATGGGCAGTTCATGGGGGGGCAGGGCATCGGTGTAGTGCAGCACCGAGGTGACCGGCAGGTTCTCGCAGCCCACCGGCCCGTCGATCACCACCTGCAGTCCTTTGATGGCGGTAAACACATACACCGCTCCCCAGTAGCCGCCCGCGCGGTCGTGGTCGAGCACCAGGGGCGATTTGCCTGTGCCCGGGGTGAAGGGCTGCGAATCGCTCACGGACCCATCTCCTCGGCTTTGGCCTTTTTGCGTCTTTTCTCGGCGATACGACGCATATCGGCCTTAAATTCCGGATGCATCACCGGCTGTTCTTGCCAGACACCGGCCTCATCGCCGATACCCACGCTGCCAAAGAAATCCTTCATCGCGTCGAAGCGGGCCTGATTGCCGATGGCCGCCTGCACCACCTGGATCAGCGAGCCGGCACCGGCGGCGCCCATCAGCGGCCGTGCCGAAATCAGATTGGTGAAGTACAGCGAGGGAATGCAGGCTTCTTTGGCCGCCTGTACCACCGGCGTGGTACCGATGGCCAGTTGCGGCTTGAAGGCGTGCACCGCGGCGATGTCTTGCTCGAGCGAGGCGCGGAACTGCACTTGCACGCCTTTGGCTTGCAGCCAGGCTGCATCGTGCGCATTCCAGGGGCTGGCCGGGCAGGCCGAGCCGACATAGGGCACCTCGGCGCCGCATTCGATGAGCAAGCGAGCCACCAGCAGCTCGGAGCCTTCGTATCCGCTGAGCGTGATACGTCCCTGGATGCGCGCTTGCGTCAGCAGGCCGCGCATGGCGCTCAGGGCCTGGTTGCGGGCCAGATCGATCTTCTCGGCTGCAATGCCGCAGGCCTGTCCGATAGCACCGAGCCAGTCATGCGTACCCTCGACTCCCACCGGGGCCGAGCCCACCACCGCGCGGCCGGCCGCCTCGAATTCGCGCACACTGGCGGTATAGAAAGGGTGTATGGCGGCGACGGCGGCGCAGTCGAGCGCGCTGTAGAGTTCACGCCATTCACGGGTCGGCACGGTTGCACCGACCGACAAGCCCATGGGGGCCAGCATTTGCCCGATGATCACCGGATCGGCCGGGAACATCTCGCCCAAAAGGGTCACGCCGGGCCCTTGTGCGCGTGCCTGCCTGGGTTGGGCCACCGGCCCGGCCATGATCTCTTCGCGCGCATAGCGCAGCATGGCTGCGGCCAGTACATCCTTGGCCTCGGCGTGGGTGGGCACCCCAAAACCCGGCACGTCGATGCCGATGATGCGCACCCCATTGATCTGCTTGGGCAGCAATTGCAGAGGTACGCCGCTGGCGGTGGGCACGCACAGGTTGATGATGACGATGGCGTCGTACTTGTCCGGGTCAGCTTCGCGGTGCACCGCCTCGCGGATGTCCTCGAACAGTTTCCCGGTGACCAGAGTTTCGGAATTGAAGGGTACATAGCCCACGCTGCGGCGCGCGCCGTAAAAGTGGGAGGTGAAGGTCAGACCGTAGACACAGCAGGCCGAGCCCGACATCAGCGTGGCAGTGCGCCGCATGCGCAGCCCCACGCGCAGCGAGCCGAAGGCCGGGCACATGCTCTGCGGCTGATCGTGTGGCCCCTTGGGGTAGTCGCGCGCATACTGCTCGAGCACTTGCGATTTACCGGCGCTCGCTGCAGCCTGCTCCATTTGCTCACGGCCCGCGTGACAGCCGAGCCCCTGCGCGGAGGTGGCAGCCGGATTGGGCAGGGGCGTGATGGGGATGGACTTCATGACCTCAGACGGTTTCGTAGATGACTTCAAGGCTGGGCTTGGCTTGCACCGCCTTGCCCGTCATGTCCATTTCGGAGGCCGGCTCAAGCACCACATCGCGGCCAACGGCCGAGGCGCTGAAGAGGCCCAGCAATTCGTCCTGCGACAGTGGCTTGGGCCGCTGCGGGGGAGCTTCGGCCACGTTTTGGGCCAGGCCTTCGAAGAGCGGGCCCCAGGTGCCACCGGGCTTGCCGATGATTTCGTAGCTCGCGCTCTTGCGGCGGATGTCCTCGTGGGCTGGAATCGAGGCCAGCACCGGGATACCGGCCTGAGTGGCGAAGGCGGCTGCCTCCCCCGTGCCATCGTCTTTGTTGATCACGACGCCGGCCACCCCAACATTGCCCCCGAGCTTGCGGAAGTATTCGACGGCCGAGCAAACATTGTTGGCCACATACAGCGACTGCAGGTCGTTACTGGCCACCACAATCACTTTCTGGCACATGTCGCGAGCAATCGGCAGACCGAAACCGCCGCAAACCACATCGCCAAGGAAATCGAGCAGCACATAGTCAAAGCCCCAGTCGTGAAAGCCCAACTTTTCCAGGGTCTCGAAGCCGTGGATGATGCCCCGGCCGCCGCAGCCGCGACCCACTTCGGGCCCGCCGAGTTCCATGGCGAAGACACCGTCGCGCTTGAAGCAGACATCACCAATGGCCACCGGTTCCCCCGCGAGCTTTTTGCGCGAGGAGGTCTCGATAATGGTCGGGCAGGCCTTGCCGCCAAACAGCAGGCTGGTGGTATCGCTCTTCGGGTCGCAGCCGATCAGCAGCACTTTCTTGCCCTGCTGCGCCATCATGTAGCTCAGATTGGCCAAGGTAAAGCTCTTGCCAATACCGCCCTTACCGTAGATCGCGATGATCTGCGTTTCCTTCGTCGGCGCCGATGTCGACACCGGGGCGGGGTCCTGCGCTGCTTCGCTGCGCAGCCTCTGCACGAACTGAACCGTCTGGGCCGGGGCGGGTGTGCTCATCAGTGTCTCCAGTCAAGAATCATCTTCAGGCAGGCGCTGTCGCCGAAGGCTTGTTCGTAGGCTTCGTGGGCGAGGGCGGGGCTTTGGGTGTGGGTGATCAAGCCGTCCAGGCAGAGCGTGCCGTTGTGAACCAGCTCGGTGGTGGCCAGCAGGTCGGCACGCTTCCATTCGGAGGCCACGCGCAGGGTGGCCTCGCGCATGAATGCTTGCGGGTAGGCAAAGCAGATGTCCTGCTTGTAGAAGCCCGCCAGCACCACTTCGCCACCCGGCTTGAGTCGGCCAATGAGCTGATTGATGATGTTGGCATCGCCGCTGACGTCGTAGATGGACGGGTAGTCCTTGCGGTCGTCGTCCGAGGGGTCGATCACCGAATAGCCTTGCGCGCCCTCTCGCCGCTGCGGGTGGGTTTCCCAGACCACAGGGGGTGAAGCGCCCGAGGCCACGGTCAGCCGCGCCAAGAGGCGGCCCATGATGCCGTGGCCCACGATCAGGGCCGGTGGAGCCGCCGGCTCGCGCGTGCCACCCATAGCCACGCTGTGATAGGCCGTGGCTGCCAGTGCCAGCAAGGTGGCGTCGCGTTCGAGGGCCTTGTGCACTTTGACCACCCGCGAACTGGCCGCGATCAGGCGCGAACCGGCCCCGCCGAAGAGGTTATGCACGCCTTCGAAACTGTAGGAGCCCGGCACGAAGACGCGATCGCCCAGCGACAGGCCTTCGTTGCCCTCTGGATGCAGCCTCACCACCAGGCCGGTGGTTTCGTAGCCGGGCACCAGCGGGTAGCCCATCCCCGGAAAAGCGGGCATGCTGCCATCCCAAAGCAGGCGTTCGGTACCGGTGCTGATGCCGCTGAAGTCGACCTCGACCTCAATCTGACCGGGACCCAACGGGCGAAGGTCCAGGGTCTGCACCGACAGGTGGCGCGGGTTCTGGAACACGATAGCCGAGGCTTTCATGACTGCATTCTTGAGTTGACAGGCATATGTGTCAATTTAAATTGACGAAATTGGCTGAAACCTAGGGTAAATACTGATTTTTCAGGCATGCGGGGTCAGGATTTACGGGCCAGCAAGAGGCTGCCGTGCAGTGGGACGGGGTTGGGGATCGAACGGACCGAGCTGAAGCCGGCCTGGCGCATCAATTCGCTGAGTTCCTGGGCGGTGCGCAACCGTCCCCGACCCATGGCCAGCAGGTAAAAGTGAAAGTAGGCATCGCTTGGGCAGGGCTTGCCTTCGGGCTCTGCCATCGGTTCGGCCAGCAGCAACTGGCCCCCGTTGGGCAGGGCCTGGTGGATCCGGGTCAGCAACTCGAGGACCGCTTCATCGGCATGATCGTGGGCCACGCGCAGCAGGGTGATCAGATCGGCGCCCCGGGGCAAGGCGTCGCTTCGAAAACTCCCGCCGGTGCAAGCGATGCGCTGCGCCAGCCCAGCATCGGCGACGCGCTGGCGCGCCAGTGCGGCCACTGCGGGAAGGTCAAACAGTTGCAACTGAAGATGGGGCACCTGCTGGGCCAGCGCGATCACCCACCCCCCCTGTCCGCCACCGACATCGAGCACCATCCGGTGTGGGCTAAAGTCATAGGCGGCCAGCAATTCTTCGATCAAAAAACGCTGTGACCGGGCCATGAGTTCGGAATAGCGAGAGACCTGGTGGAGGCCGTGGCTGCTTTGGCTGAAGGCCTGCAGGTCCGAGAGAGCAGGGGCGGCCACCGCGTCGGTGCCCTCGGCTGTTGGCCGGGCGTCGGCGGCATCACCGGTCGGATACGGCCAATAGGCGTGCATGCCCGAGGATTCGGGCTGGCTCAGCAGTCGCAGCGGATCGACCAGGTCGCTGTTGAGCAGGGCGTTGTGTTCGATCATGGCGCGCAGACCGGCGTGTGCGGCCACCGGCACGCCCAGCGGCCCGAGTCCGTAGCTTTGGCCGCGTCGCTCGATCAGGCCCAGAGCCAGGGCGGAACCGAGCAGACGTTGCACGCTGTCCTTGGGCAGCTGACCCATTTGCTGCAACTGAGCCAGGCTGCGCGGCTCGCTCAGCAAGGCCTCGAACCAGCCCAGCCGCACACAGGCCAGCAGCACCTGACTGTGGACAAAGCCGGCCATCAGCGAAAACAGTTGCGCGGCGCGTCGGCGCATGATCAGGCGCCCGATCGGATTGCCCAGTGACCAGCGGTACAGGCCCGGGCTGCTCAACCAGCGATCGAGCAGTGAGAGCCAGCGCTCCCGCCAGCCCGCTTGCGGGGCCTGCATCTCCGCCGAGGCCAGAGGACTCATGCCAACCCGGTTTCAGCCACGCCGCCGGTGATTTGCTCGCGCGCGTGCTGCGGCAGCAAACGTTCGGATTCCGCCAGCACGAGTTTTTGCATCATGCCGCGCGCTGCGCAGGCCGGGACCGAGTCGACGGCGGCCTGGATCAGTTCGCGGAAATACCCAAAGGCCCCGAGCAGGCCGAGGTCCGCTGCCGAGCTGGGCCGACCGTGCTGGGCATCCTGCCCCTGCGGCTTGCCGGTGGACAGACTCTGGCCCATGACATCACGGATGTCGTCGGCCACCTGATAGGCCTCGCCCAGACAGTCGCCCAGACGCCGCCAGGGTTGGGGGTCGGCCCCCGCAGCCACTGCGCCGGCGCCGGTGCAGGCGACAAACAAGGCGCCGGTCTTGGCGCGTTGATACTGGCTCAGGGCGACCTTGGGTTCGCATTCCCAGGCCTGTCCGGCCACGATGCCGTCCGGCGCGCCGGTGCCGTCGCAGACGATTTGCAGCAGGGGCGCCAGACGCTGAGGCCAGCGCGTTCCGGCATGGGCCAGCGCCTGATAGGCCAGGATGATCAGCGCATCGCCGGTCAGCAGGGCCAGCGGCTGGCCGAACTGCTTGTGCACCGTCACCTGTCCGCGCCGCAAGTCGGCGTTGTCAAAGCAGGGCATGTCGTCATGCACCAGAGAGGCGCAGTGCAGCAACTCCATGGCGATGGCAGCGGCGTTGCTCAGGGCCGGGGCATCGTCGCCGCAGGCCGCTGCAACAGCCAGGCACAGCTGCGGTCGTATGCGCGCGCCGCCAGGGAAGACAGCATGGCGCATGGCCGCCAGCAGGCGCGGTGGCGCGCCGTTGGTTTCAACCCGGGAAAAGTGCTGATCGAGGGCTTGCTCGATGCGTAGGCTGATGCTCATCGGGGCCTCCTGCGTCTGAGGACCGCCGAAAGAGCCGTCCTGCTAATGTGTCAATTTAACATGACACTTTATATTGTCAAGAAATAAAGTCATCTGAGTATCCTCGGGGCCTCAGGGCAGCTGCGCCTGGTTGTGGCGCCACAAAACCCGCACTTCCAGTCCCTGCCGGCGCACAAGGGCTTGCTGTGTGGAGCGCCGGTCTTCTTGCCGCAGCGTCCCGGTCACCTGGAAGTACTTGGAGGCCAGTGCAAAGCGCTCGGGGGCCAGCCGGACCGACGGGCCCACGGCCGACTGGGCTTGGGCCAGGTTCTCCCAGGGACGCAGTTCTCGGCTTTGCGCCAGGCGCCGGGCATCGCCGAGCGAAAGACCGGGAATGCATGCGTGGAGCAGCTCGGCGCTGGCGGTGTTGAGGTTCAAGGGGGTGCGTTCGGGCAGGAGGCTGATGTGCGGGGCCAGGCGCCGGATCTGCTGCGTTGACAGGCCCAGCCACACCAGATGCTCCGGCCTCTGGGGCGAAAACCCCCTGGGTCCGTCTTGGGAAGGGGTGTTTGAAGGCGTGCCTGGTGGAGCCTGGCTCAGCCGCGCGGCCAGCTCCGCGGCCAGCGAGGCTGGCAGATCGAGCATGACAAACAGTCGCTCTGCGCTTTGCAGGTCCACCTGCGAGACGCGGCCCTGATCGACGAGGTTGCGCAGATTCAAGCGCCCCTGCATGTCTTCGATCCGGCCCGAGAGGAAAACCCCCTGCAAAAAGTCATCGCCCGAGACGTTGGCCCCGCTGGCCAGGAAGCTCGACAGCCGTGCCTCCTGCAAAGGCATGGCCCAGGGCTCATTGAGATGATCGGTGCCGGCGCTGCGGTTGTCCTCGACGAGGATCAGCCGGGCCCAATCGCTGGCTCCTTGCAGGATCCAATGGGCTTGCTGGCGGCCGCGCTCATTTTGTTCAACCTCGGTCACGCGCCATTGCTGCCAAAGAGCGCCCGCGGCCAGGCTGGCCACCAGCGTCATGAGCAACAAGGCGCTGAGCAGCGCCGCGCCGCGCTGCGCTGGCCTGCGCCTTGCGATCACCCCGAGGCGATGGCGCGGCCTCATGGTCGGCGCTCAGCGTCCGCCGGTCGAAGCCAGTCCTTGACCAGCGGGCCTTCGAGCGGCTGCCCCGACGCCAGTTGCAAGGTCAGGCGTATGCCATCGGGAATGCGGCTGTCCACTGGCTTTGCCTCACCGCCCGGCGAGGACAGGGGATGGCTCCAGCTGTTTTGGCGGTAATAGAGCAGTTGCCAACTGGTCAGCGGGGCGACCGCGACTTCAAGAGCCAGGTCTTGCTGGCTGGGATTGCCGGCCCAGCGCTGTGCTTGTGACCAAGCCTGGATCAGCTCTTCCGGGTTGCTCAGCGGGGGCGACTGCCAACGCAGCCAACTGCTGCGCCCTTTCGGTTGGCCGTCGATGGTGCGCTGGCTCCAGGCCACGACGCGCAGCGGCTGGCCGTCCAGATGTGGGTCAACGCGGGTGATGCGCAGCGATCGGCCGTCAAAATCGAGGGCCGGCACAAAGCCCACGTCCACCATCGCCTCCAGATCGGTGGTCCACTGAGACAGCCCGGTTTGCAGCCGCGCGATCTGATCCATTCGCTCGGAGACATGTTCTCGCGTGCGCACCTGCGCCTCCAGACCGCGCCAGCCCATGAGCGCCAGGAGGGCCAGAACGACGATGGCCACAAGCATTTCGACCAGGGTAAAGCCGCGTTCTGTTTTCATTTCACAGCCGCCCCAGGATAGTGACCAGGCTCAGCACCGGCTGCTGGCTCGGGTTGAGAACCCGCGCCTCCACGCGCCGGAAATTCGGATTGGGTGTCGGGCTGACCTGCACGCTGACGGCCAGTTGCTGGCCCGCCTGTTCGCAGCTCACTGTGTTCTGGCCCAGCGGGGGTATCTCCCGCGTCAGACGCAGGCGTATAAGCTCGTTTTCTGCGCAGATCTGTGCCAGCAGCTGCTCGGTTTGCCGCTGCGCATGGTTGACCAGAGCCCCGCTGGCGCGCAGACCTGCGGCCAGCGCCACGGCAACGATGGCCAGCGCCACCAAGACCTCGATGAGGGTGAAGCCAGCCAGATGCTTGCGGGTCTGGCTCATGGCGCTGCACTGACGCGAAAGGGCCCGAGACCATCGGTCGCGAGCTTGAGCTGCAGCGACTTCAGGCGCAGCGTGACGGACTGAGAGGCGATGATGGGTTCAGGCCCAAGAACCAAGGTACGTGTGGCGGCGTTGGCATCCCACTGAACTTCGATCTCCGGATGCATCCAGGGCTGCGTCGGCGCGCTCGGTGCGCGGCCTTCAATGGCAAAGCCACCCTCGCGCGACACCCAGACCAGCTTGTGCCCATGGCTGCGAGACCAGGACCGAGCTGCTTCGAGCTCTGCCGCGAGTCGCTCGCCTTGGCGCTGCAGGGTCTGATGATCGGGGTCGCGCAGACCGATGAGTACCGCCGCGCTGAGCACGCCCATCAGCACGATCACCACCATCAGCTCAATCAGGGTCAGACCTCGCTCCGGGCCCGCTTTGCTTGTGCCGGTGCAGCCTGTCGGGAGGGGAGGGGCCATGCGAGGTCGGCCGGACAAGCGGGTCGGGGCTTATTGCCAGGAACCGATGTCGGCGTTCTTGCCTTCGCCGCCCGGTTGCCCATCGGCGCCCAGCGACATCACATCGACCTCCCCCTTCATGCCCGGGTTGAGGTATTGATAAGGACGCCCCCAGGGATCGTTGGGCAGTTTTTCCAAGGTGGCTCGCCAATTGGGCGGAATCGGACCAACGCTGGGCCGACTCACCAGGGCCTGCAGGCCCTGTTCGGTGCTTGGATAACGTTGGTTGTCCAGCTTATAGAGTTTGAGCGCCTGCTGTAGGTTACCGATATCCGTGCGCGCAGCGGTGATGCGGGCATCGTCGGCGCGGTCGAGAACGTTGGGCACGATCAAGGCGGCCAGAACACCGATGATGACCAGCACCACCATCAGCTCGATCAGCGTAAAGCCCTTCGAGGTGCTCGACCTGATCGGTCGCGCGCTGCGGTGAGGTGTGTTCGTTCGCATGCTTGAATCATAATCTTGCCATGTCTTCTTTTTTGCGGCACGTCCTGACGCTGACAACCTGGGCCTTGGTGGCGGGGTCCGCTGTTTACTGGACGCTGGCTGTGCTTGAGCCCGCGCCGCAATGGCCGCCGGTGTCTGTCTCTGAACCGACTCAGGTGCGGGCGCAAACCATCTCGAACTGGTTGGCTGCTCCGCAGGCGGCTCGCGCCCCCGAGCCGGTGGCCTCGACGCGTTTTAAGCTGTTGGGCCTTATCGCCCAGGGACGCAGGGGCGTGGCCTTGCTTGAGGTCGATGGACAGCCGGGTCAACCTTTTCTGGTGGGTTCGACCGTGGCCGAGGGCGTTGTGCTGCGTTCGGTCGGGCCGCATTTTGCTGAGCTGTCGGCCGGCCCGCGGGGCCCGGTCTTGCACCGCCTGGAATTGCTTCCACCTGCCCAGCAAGAGCCGGCGACCGGGCTGGTCGTTGGAGCGAGACCGGCGGCCTCGCGCTGAGCAGCCCCCTATTGGGCGGCCCAGCCGCCGTCCATGTTCCAGGCCGCGCCGCGCACATTGTTTGCCGCGGGTGAACAAAAGAAAACCGCCAGCGCTCCGAGCTCTTCCGGTGTCGTGAACTGCAAGGAAGGCTCTTTTTCGCCCAGCAGCAAACGCTGGGCCTCCTCGTTGGAAAGATGAAGCGTCTGCGCCTTGGCGTCGACCTGCTTTTGCACCAGCGGCGTGAGCACCCAGCCGGGACAGATGGCGTTGCAGGTCACGCCGGTGGTGGCCGTCTCAAGCGCGGTGACCTTGGTCAGCCCAACCAGGCCGTGCTTGGCGGCGACATAGGCCGACTTTTCGGCCGAGGCCACCAAGCCGTGCACCGAGGCGACATTGATGATGCGGCCCCAGTTGGCGGCCTTCATGGCGGGCAGAGCCAGACGGGTGGCATGAAAGGCGCTTGAGAGATTGATGGCGATCACCGCATCCCAACGTTCGACCGGGAAGTCTTCGATGCGGGCCACATGCTGGATGCCGGCGTTGTTGACCAGAATATCGACGCGGCCGAAGCGCTCGGACGCAAACTTCATCAGGGCCTCAATCTGTTCGGGGCGGCTCATGTCGGCATCGTGGTAGGCCACCTCCACGCCCAGCGCCGCAATTTGGGCTTGGGGGCCAGCCGTCTCGCCGAAGCCGTTGAGCACAATGCGGGCCCCCTGAGCCGCCAGGGCCTTGGCGATGCCCAGACCGATGCCGCTGGTTGATCCGGTCACCACTGCAGTTTTGCCCTTGAGCATGAATCTCTCCTGGTTGAATGAAGCGACAATGGGGTTTTTGAAGGCGCACAAGGTCGCCATTGGCTGATTATCCGATTCCCGTTTCGCCTTGGGTTGTTATGACCGAGCCGCGTCTCCATTACATTGACTGCAGCAGTGCAGCGGGCGCTCACCGCATGGGCTTTTGGCTGTGGGGCCCGGAGCAGGCCGGGGATCTCGTCATCTGTGTGCATGGACTGACCCGCCATGGCCGTGATTTCGACACGCTGGCGCGTTCGTTACTCGAGCGGGTCGGCGGTCAAGGGCGGCCTCTTCGTGTGGTTTGTCCGGATGTGGTCGGGCGAGGCAGCAGCTCCTGGCTTTTCGATCCGGCCCACTACCATCTGGCCACCTACCTGGCCGATCTGCTGGCCTTGTTGGCCCATCTGGACCGGCAGGCCCCGATACACAGGCTCGATTGGGTGGGCACCAGCATGGGCGGACTGATCGGTATGCTTGCCGCCGCCCAGCCGCAGCTGCTGCCACGGGCCCTACGGCGCCTGGTGCTCAACGACGTCGGCCCGCGTCTTCATTGGACCGGTCTGGCGAGGATCAAGGCCTACGTGGGCCAGGGAGGCCCCTTCGAGTCGCTGCAAGCGGGCGTGGCGGCTTTGCGGGCCACCCTGGTGGGCTTTGGACCGCATACCGATGCCCAGTGGCATGCGCTTAACGCACCCATGTTCAAGGCCACTGCCGAGGGCCGATGGGCCTTTCACTACGACCCGGCCATTGCGCAACCCTTTGCCCAACTCACCGAGGCGGTCAGCGCTCAGGCAGGCGATGCCATGCAAGCCGTCTACGAGCAGATCGGCGCCCAGACTTTGCTGCTGCGTGGCGCTGACTCGGAACTGCTCAGCCCCGAGGCAGCCCGAGCCATGACCCGGTGTGGTCCGAAGGCGCAGCTGATCGAATTTCCCGGGGTGGGCCACGCGCCAACCCTGGTGTCCGACGAGCAGGTGGCCCCGGTCTGCGACTTCTTACTGCGGCCCTGACGGTTCCCGACGGCCATGAAAAGTTCGGTGCATTCAGCCACGGCGCAGCCGCCTTCGCCCAGTCCGATCCTCGCGGTGGCTGGGGCGGGGCTGCCCGAGCCGGTGCTGGCGCTGGATCGGGCCCGGGCGCTGGCCGAGCCCCTGCTGGCCGGTCGGCGGCTCGATACCGGTGAGCCCGCCCTTGCGCATGCCGACGGCGTGGCTGCCATCCTCCAGGGGCTCGGCGGATCAACGGCCATGCAGGCGGCAGCTTACCTGGTGTACGCCTGCGATCATCTCAACAGGCCGGGCGAGGTGATCGCCGCCGGTTTCGGTCAGAGCTTTGCCGACCTGGCCCTGGAGACCACCAAGCTGGTCCGACTTCAGCGGCAGGCCCGTCTGGCCCAGGCGCGCAGTGGGGCAGACCCAGCGGCGCAGACAGAAACCGTGCGCAAGATGTTGCTGGCTTTCTCGCGCGATCTGCGGGTGGTCATGCTTCGCCTGGCCTCGCGCCTGCAGACCTTGCGCTACTTTGCCGCGAGCCGGCAAGAGCCGCCTCTTGATATCGCGCAGGAGGCCTTGCAGGTGTTTGCGCCCCTGGCCAATCGCTTGGGCATCTGGCAAATCAAGTGGGAGCTTGAGGACCTGGCCTTTCGCTTTACTGAGCCTCAAATCTATCGTGAGACGGCTCGGCTGCTCGATGAGAAGCGAGCGCAACGTGAAGACTACATGGAGTCGCTGCGCCAGCAACTGCAGTTGCAGCTGCGAGAGCAGGGGCTCGAGGTCTCGGTGCAGGGGCGCCCCAAGCACATCTACAGCATCGTGCGCAAGATGCGGGGCAAATCGCTCAACTTCGATCAGGTGCTCGATGTCAGGGCCCTGCGCGTCATTGCGCCGGATATCAAGGGCTGCTATGCGGTACTCGCCTATGTGCATCAGCAGTTTGCGCAGGTCGAGGGCGAGTTTGACGACTACATCGCCAAACCCAAGGCCAACGGTTATCAATCCCTGCATACGGTGGTGCGCGATGCGGCCGGGCGGGCCCTTGAAATCCAGATCCGTACACCCGCTATGCACGAGCATGCCGAAAGTGGGGTGGCCGCGCATTGGGTGTACAAGGAGGCGGGCAGTAAGGGGGTCGGTGGCGTCTCGGCCAGCGGGCCGTATGAGGCCAAAATCGCGGTGCTCAGGCAGCTGCTGGCCTGGGAGCGCGAAATGTCCGAGCCGCTGGCTGACCGCGTGCAGAAAGCTGGCTTGCTGGAAGACCGCATCTATGTGCTCACCCCCGAGGCGGCGGTGATCGAGCTGGCCCAGGGAGCCACTCCGGTGGATTTTGCCTACAGCGTGCACACCAGCCTGGGCCACCGCTGCCGCGGGGCGCGGGTCGACGGGGTCATGGTGCCGCTCAACACCGCGCTGCGCAACGGCCAGACGGTCGAAATCATGGCGGCCAAAGACGGCGGCCCCTCCCGCGACTGGCTCAACCCAGATTTGAATTTCCTGGCCAGTGCCCGAGCGCGGGCCAAGGTACGTGCCTGGTTCAATGCGCTGGCCTTGCAGGAAACCGTGGCCCGCGGGCGCGACGCGGTTGAGAAGCTCTTGCAGCGCGAGGGCAAGACCGCGCTGGCGCTCGACGACCTGGCCGAACGACTGGGCTTTAGGACCGCCGAGGAGCTGTTCGAGGTGGTTGGCAAGGACGAGTTGTCGCTGCGCACCATCGAGACCCTGCTGCGGCCGCCCGAGCCCACCCCCTCGGCTGATGACCTGGTGCTGGCGCGTATTCGGGGCGGCAGCCGGCGAGGCCGTTCGGGCGGGGTGCTGGTGGTGGGGGTCGATTCGCTGCTGACCCAACTGGCGCGCTGCTGTAAGCCAGCCCCGCCCGACGCCATATGTGGCTTTGTCACCCGAGGCAAGGGCGTGAGCATTCACCGCACTGATTGCAGCAATTTCCGCAACATGGCCTCGCTCAGTCCCGAGCGGGTGACCGAGGTGCGTTGGAACAGCAGTGTGCAGGCGGTAGCCAGCGTCTACCCCGTCGACATTGCCATCGAAGCGGCAGACCGCCAGGGCCTGCTGCGGGATATTTCCGAGGTTTTTTCGCGGGAGAAGGTCAACGTGATCGGGGTGCAGACCCAATCGGTCCGCACGCCGCATGGCGACACGGCCCGCATGACCTTCACAGTGGAAGTCCCCGACGCAGGGCGCCTGTCGCGGGTGATGCAGTCGGTCTGTGAGGTCCAGGGTGTGCGTTGGGCCCGGCGCCGATGAGGGCGGCGCGCCAAGGGGTGATACACTGCCGGCTCTTCGATCCCAGGCGCGTAGCTCAGCTGGTTAGAGCACCACCTTGACATGGTGGGGGTCGTTGGTTCGAGTCCAATCGCGCCTACCAGTTGTGCTTTGTACTACGCCACCTTCGGGTGGCGTTTTGCTGGCCGTCCTTGTCCTCAGGTCCATCGGGTCCCGGCCGACCCCGATAAAGTCCGAAAACCCTTCATAAACCTTGGATTTTCTCAAGGGAAAACCCCTGCGCTGAGTCCGGTGGCGGTTCCTAAAATCTCGTTTCGCGTCAACGTGGAGGTTTGTTGCTGCATCCCGGTAGACAACCTCAAAACCTAACTCACAGGAGTCCTTCATGGATCGTAGATCAATCATCAAGAACGCCG
The DNA here is from genome assembly GCA_964501235.1 of uncultured Polaromonas sp. Taxonomy (GTDB): domain Bacteria; phylum Pseudomonadota; class Gammaproteobacteria; order Burkholderiales; family Burkholderiaceae_C; genus Polaromonas. Next base: position 16,577 of record CAZCSD010000005.1, read on the forward strand.
GTATCGCCGGTGTGCTGGCTGCCGGCGTGGCGCCGGCCGTTCATGCGCAGCCCACGATTCGCTGGCGCCTGACCTCGAGTTTCCCCAAGGTGCTCGATACCCTGTTCGGCGTCAATGACATCTTCGCTGCCAAGGTGCGCGAGCTCTCCGGTGGTCGCTTCCAGATCACCACGCACGCTCCGGGCGAGTTGGTGCCCGCCTTTGGCACGGTCGATGCCATCGAAAAAGGCACGGTCGAGATGGCCAACACCGCTCCTTATTACTATTTCGGCAAGGACGAAACCTTCGCTCTGGCTTGCGCCATTCCCTTCGGTATGAACAGCCGCCAGCAAAATGCCTGGTACTACGAGGGCAATGGCCTGAAGTTGATGCGCGACTTTTATCGCCAGTTCAACATCATCAACTTTCCCATGGGCAACACCGGCGCCCAGATGGGCGGCTGGTTCCGTAAGGAGATCAAGTCCTTGGCCGAGTTCCGCGGCACCAAGTTCCGCGTGGGCGGCTTCGGCGGTCGTATCGTCGAGCGCATTGGCGGCGTGCCACAAAACATCCCTGGTGGCGAGATCTACCAGGCGCTGGAGAAAGGCACCATTGATGCCGCTGAGTGGGTGGGTCCGTACGATGACCTCAAGCTCGGTTTCGTCAAAGTGGCGCCGAACTACGCCTACCCAGGCTGGTGGGAGGGCGGCGCCATGCTCGAGCTGCACGTCAATTCCAAGGCCTACGACTCCCTCACGCCCGAGTACAAGGCAATCATCGAGTGTGCCTCGTCCTATGCACATGCCGATATGCAGGCCAAGTACGACGGCAAGAACGCCCAGGCACTCAAAACCCTGGTCTCGCAAGGCGCCAAGCTCTTTGCCTTCCCGAACGACCTGATGGAAGCAGCATTCCGTGCAGCGCGCGAGCACTACGCCGAGCTTAACGCCAGAAATCCGAACTGGAAGCGCGTTTACGACGACTACCTGGCTTTCCAGCGGGATGCCAACCTGTGGTTCCGTTTTACCGAAGCCACCTTCGATAACTTCATGCAGCGCCAGCGTCTGTAAGCGACTCAAGGAGTCTCCGGCGCACCCCGCCGGAGCCCTGTGCAAAACAAAGGCCCCGTTATACGGGGCCTTTGTTTTTAGGCGCATCCCGCCGCGCAGCGACGGCCGCAACCCTATTTCTTTTTCTGGGCGTCTTCTTTGACCGCCTCGAGCAAGGCTTTCATGGGATCCTCCTGGGCGGCTGGCGCCGGAGCCGGGGCGGGCAGCCCACCGCCTCCCGAGGCCGGGGCTGCGCTGGGGGCCGGGCCAGTGGGCTGTGGGCTCAAGGGGTCCGGCGCGCCGGGCAGCGCCGGTGTGTTTGGCGTTTGCTGCATCAGGGACTCCAGCGCCTTGTCTACATCCACCTTCACGCCTTGATCGATGCCGTCAATGACGAGTTTGGGGTAGGCGATGACCACCGCCACCATGATCAGTTGCAGGATGATGAAGGCAATCGAGCCTTTGTAAATCTGCGCCGTGGTCACGGCCGGGATGGTCTGGCCGGTGATGCGGTCTTTGTAGTCCTTTTTGGCCGCGACGCTGCGTAAGTAGAACAGGGCAAAGCCAAAGGGGGGGGTTAGAAAAGAGGTCTGCAGGTTCATGGCGATCACCACACCGAACCAGATCATGATGGCTTCCACTGGTGTGCCGGGGGGGAAGAGTTCGGGCAGGAGCTTCTCGGCCACGGGTGCCAGGATCGGGATCACGATGAAGGCGATCTCGAAAAAGTCAATAAAGCAGCCCAAGATGAAGACCAGAATGTTCACCACGATCAGAAAGCCCAGGGCGCCGCCGGGCATATCGTCAAACAAGTGCTCCACCCAGATGTGGCCGTCGGCCGCATTGAAGGTGAAGCTAAAGACCGTCGATCCGATCAGGATGAAGAGCACGAAAGTCGACAGCCGGGCGGTGTTGTCCAGGGCCTGCTTGAGCAGGTCCATACCCAACCGCCGCCTGGACGATGCCATGATCAGTGCGCCGAGCGCGCCCATGGCACCCCCCTCGGTCGGGGTGGCCACTCCGAGAAAGATGGTGCCGAGCACCAGGAAGATCAATACCAGTGGCGGGATCAGTACAAAGGTCACCTGCTGCGCCAGGCGCGATAGCAGCCCCAGCCCGGTGAACTTGTTGATAAGGGCCAGCAGCAGCGCCAATAGCGAGGCGACCGTCATTGACATGATGACGATCTCATCGCCATGGGCCGCGGTGGTGCGGCCCGTCCAGCTCTTCATCAGCTCGTCGTGGAACTGCGCCCAGACCCATCCGGCCGCGGTGCACATCGCCACCAAGACCACCAGGGACACGTAGCCGCTGGCACCGCTGCTCTCGCGGTAGATCCGGGCCTCGGCGGGTAAGGCAGGGACCCAGGAGGGTTTGATCAGAGCCACTGCGAAAATAAACAGCAGGTAGAGCCCGACGAGCAGAAGTCCAGGGATGAGAGCCCCCGCATACATATCGCCGACCGATCGGCCGAGTTGGTCGGCCAGGACGATCAGTACCAGCGACGGAGGTATGGCCTGTGCCAGGGTGCCCGATGCCGTGATGGTGCCGGTCGCAATCGTTCGGTTGTAACCGTAGCGCAGCATGATGGGCAAGGAGATCAGGCCCATGGAGATCACGGCCGCAGCCACCACACCGGTCGTGGCGGCCAGCAGCGCACCCACCAAAATCACCGCCACCGCTAGGCCGCCGCGCAGTGGTCCAAAAACCTGGCCGACCGTCTCCAGCAGGTCTTCGGCCATGCCCGAGCGCTCGAGGATGATGCCCATGAAAGTAAAGAAAGGGATGGCCAGCAGGGTGTCGTTTTGCATGATGCCAAACACCCGCAGCGGCAGTGCCTGGAACAGATTGCTGCTGAACAGGCCCGCCTCCATGCCGATAAACCCAAAAAGCAGGCCGGTGGCGGCCAGACCGAAGGCCACCGGGATGCCCGAGAGCAGAAAGATAAACAGCCCCAAGAACATCATGGGGACAAAGTTTTGGGCGATGAAACCGGCTTCCATTTATTGCGCTCCCGTCGTGTTCTTCTTCTCGGCTTCGGCAGCCAGTTGCTCGGCCAGCAATTCCTCGTCGGACTTGCTGCCCTCCACGCTGAAGGGCTCCGGGATCAGGCCCTTGAGGAAGGCAATGCGTTTGATCAGCTCCGAGCAGGCCTGCATCAGTAGCAAGCCAAATCCCAAGGGAATGAGAATGAGGACCGGCCATCGGATCAATCCGCCAGCATTGCTTGAAGTTTCACCGAGCTTCCACGCGCTGTAGAAAAGGGGCCAACTCAGATTGATCAGGATGATGCACAAGGGGATCAGGAAGATGATGATCCCCAGAATATCGATGATGGTGTTGGTGCGTTTGGACAGCTTGCTCGAGACGAAGTCGATCCGCACATGCACATTGCGCAGGAAGGCGTAGCCGGCCCCGAGCATGAAAACGGCTGCGAAGAGGTACCACTGGATTTCCAGGAAGCTGTTGGATCCGATGGAAAAGGCCTTGCGTACGATGGCGTTACCCGCGCTGATAAGCACGGCGGCCAGAACCAGCCAGCGTATGAGCTTTCCGATGCCGTCGTTGAACCGGTCGATCTGATGGGAGAGGGCCAAGAGAGGGGTCATGCGCGATCCTCGCGGGTGGGCGAACTGGCCTGCAGGGGTGCGCGCAAGCCCTAGTCCGACTGATAAAAGCGTTTTGGAGAGGGTGCTCCACAAAACCGCGCATTTTAGTTTCGCGAGGGCTGCTTTGGGCTTTTACTCCATCATTTTTTAAGGCCTGTCGTCCTGCCTCTAAGGGATCCTACTTAGAGCTACGCCCCTATCGATCGCGAGTCAGGCCGGTGCGGCCAAGGGGGCAAGTTTTGAAGGCCCGCAGGGTGCGGGCCTTCAAGGGCTGCTCAGCGCGTCTCAGCAGCCCAGTCGCGACCAGTAGTAGGTGCTGATCGTCGGGTTGTAGCCTGGGTTGGCATACGTGGCCTTGTAGGTGCCCCCGCTGTAGGTTACGACGCTTCCGGCCGCATAGGCCTTGCCCTGCACCCAGGCGCCCACCGGGGCCCAATAGTACGTGCTGATGGTGGGGTTGTAGCCGGGGTTGGCGTACTTGGCCAGGTACTGCAGCCCGTTATAGGTCACTACTGCGCCGGCCGCGTAGTTGCTGCCCTGCACCCAATTGGAAATCGGGTTGGCGCAACTGACTGGCCCAGCGCCGCTGTTGCAGGCGTAGGCAGCCCAGTAGTAGGTGCTGATGGTGGGGTTGTAGCCCGGGTTGGGGTAGCGCGAGATGTAGAGCCGACTGTTGTAACTCACCACTGCCCCAGCGGTGTACGACAGACCCTGGGTCCAAGCACTGACCCCACTGGTGCAGGTGGGCGCTGCGCTGAGGTTGCCGCAGTTGTAAGGGGCCCAGTAGTAAGTGCTGATGGTGGGGTTGTAGCCGGGGTTGGCGTACTTGGCCAGGTAGAGCAGGCCGTTGTAAGCGATCACGCTGCCGGCCGGATAGATTTGACCGTTGACCCAGGCCGCCGCCGAAGAAATGCACGCAGGAGCAGGAGCAGGAGCAGGAGCAGGAGCAGGGGCAGGGGCAGGGGCAGGGGCAGGAGCAGGAGCAGGAGCAGGAGCAGGAGCAGGAGCAGGAGCAGGAGCAGGGGCTACCGCGCCCTCCGCCGTTTTGAAGATCGCAAGAAATTGTTGGGCCGATTGCAACACGCCGCTGTAGCTGTTGATCGGGGTCAGACCACTGCTCGATTGAGCGATGTCGCGGTTGTAGGACCAGTAGGACAGCAATCCAATGCCATTGGCCTTGACGAAATCAGCAATCGTTTGCGCATCAGCGAGTGTGAAGACGGTCCAATCGTCGTTCCAGCCGATCATGGGCGTGATGCCCATCATGGCGTGAATTTGCGCGCGCGTCTTGCTCGGGAAAATAGCTTGAATTTGATCGGCGGTGGCCCTGAAAGAGACGATGGAGGCCTGGGCCAGTGTGGGCGGCGTGATCATGGTTCTGACGTTGTCGGCGCCGAAGCTCATGGTCATGGCGTTGATCATCTGGATCTTCACGCCGGCAGCCACCGCGCTCCTGATCAAGCTCAGACTGTTTTCATTGAGGCCCCGAAACCAGGCCGGCAGGGTAAAGGAGGTGTAGAGATCGGGATACTTGGCCTGCAGTCTGACCAATACCCGGTTGCGACGGGCGGTGGCGTCTAGGTTGTTGAGCTGCGTGCCTTCGACGTCCCAGTCAATGCGGCGCGTGCCCGAGTCTGCAATCAGCTTGTCCAGCAAGGCCAGCAATTGGTCGTCGGAGCAGGACACTTCGGCATAGATGCCGTCGGCCCCGCCCATGGAGACAATCAGCTTGCCTCCCTGGGCTACATAGTTACGGGCATCGGGCAATACATTGGTCAGGGTGGTATCGAGGGCGCAGCTGCCTCGGGTGATGCCGAAGGCCAGGGTGGCGCTGCCCAGACCGTTTTTCAGGGCGGTGCTCAAGGTGCCCGGTCCCCAGCTCTGGAAGTAGGGGGCGATTTCGGCAGCCTGAATCGAGCCGCACAAGCAGAGGGCGGCTGCTGCGGCCAGGCGCGTGATGGGCCGGCGGCGTGAAGGACGCGGTGAGGTGTTCGTCATGGCTTTCTCGCTCAAACAGGTGGTTCAGGGACGGATCAACGGGGCGCGGATCCGGATCAGCTTGTCGCAGCGCATGCTAGGGGCCACCGCCGAGCTTGAGCGCTCGGCCGTGGCTGCTTTGCAAGCATTTGTTAGGACAGGCCGCCCTGGCTCACATTTGGCGTGCTTTGTTGCATTCGGAAGCCCTGCCTGGGCTGTCCGGCGACGGTCCGGTTTGTGAGCCGGTCCGTCAGCATGGGGCTTCAGGCGCCCCGCGTTACGGGCATCTCGACATCCTCGCGGCGGGCCAGCTGTCGGGCCAGCTCCAGCTTGGCCAGCGAGGCGCGATGCACCTCGTCGGGCCCGTCGGCAAAGCGCAGGGCGCGCTGCCAAACGTAGGAGTAGGCCAGCGGAAAGTCGTCGCTCATGCCGCCGCCGCCGTGGGCCTGTATGGCCCAATCGATGATTTTGGCGGCCATGTTGGGGGCGACCACCTTGATCATCGCAATTTCGGCCTTGGCCACCTTGTTGCCGACGGTGTCCATCATGTAAGCAGCCTTGAGCGTGAGCAAGCGGGCCTGTTCGATCATGCAGCGCGATTCGGCAATGCGTTCGTGCCAGACCGATTGCGAGGACACGGGTTTGCCAAAGGCCACGCGTTCGTTGAGGCGCTTGCACATAAGCTCCAGCGCTCGCTCGGCTGCGCCGATGCTGCGCATGCAGTGGTGGATGCGGCCCGGTCCGAGTCGTCCTTGCGCGATTTCGAAGCCGCGGCCTTCGCCAAGCAGCAGGTTGCTGGCCGGTACACGGACATTGCGCAACTCGACCTCCATATGGCCGTGCGGTGCATCGTCATAGCCGAAGATGGGCAGATGTCGCAGGATCTTGATTCCCGGCGTGTCGGCAGGGACCAGAATCATGGATTGCTGTGAATGGCGCGGCGCTTCGGGGTCGGTTTTGCCCATGACGATAAAGAGGGCGCAGCGCGGATCGCCCACACCGGAAGACCACCATTTGCGGCCGTTGATCAGGTAGTGGTCGCCGTCTTTTTCAATGCGACACTGAATATTGGTGGCATCCGATGAGGCCACTGCCGGCTCTGTCATGAGGAAGGCCGAGCGAATCTCTGCGCGCAGCAGGGGCTCGAGCCAGCGCTCCTTGTGCGCTTCGCTGCCATAGCGCTCGAGCGTTTCCATGTTGCCCGTATCGGGTGCATTGCAGTTGAACACTTCCGGCGCCCAGTGCACCCGCCCCATGATTTCGCACAAGGGGGCATATTCGAGGTTGGACAAGCCTTCGGGCGCTCTGGCCGAATGCGGCAAGAACAGATTCCACAGCCCCGCTGCGCGCGCCTTGGGCTTGAGTTCTTCGATCAGCTTGAGGGGCACCCAGGCGTTGCCCTTCTCACGGTTGCCTGCGATCTCCTCGTGAAACCGCCCTTCATTGGGGTAAATGAACTCGTCCATGAAGGCGGTCAGACGCTCTTGCATCTGCCGGACCCGGGGGGTGTAGTCAAAATCCATGAGCGCGCTCCTTGGTTCTAGTTTGATTCGGACCGTCTGGCAAATCGCCAGGCCAGTTCGGCCAGCGGTCGGGCGCCCGCGCCCGATTCGCGGGCTTTTTCGCTGGCCGCGGTGCCCTCCTCTGCGCGCTTGGCAATCCCCTGGAGGATGGCCGCGATGCGAAAGAGGTTGTAGGCGAGATAAAAATTCCAGTCTGAGTGCGAGGGCACTGGCACGCAGGTTCGCTCGCAGTAGCGGCGCAAATACTCGGCCTCAAGTGGAATGCCCAGGCTGGCCAGGTCGAAGCCGCTCAGTCCACGGAACACTCCGGGCGCGATATGCCAGGACATGCAGTGGTAGGCAAAGTCGGCCAGAGGATGCCCCAGGGTGGACAACTCCCAATCGAGCACCGCGATGATGCGAGCCTGGGTGGGATGGAACATGAGGTTGTCCAGACGGTAGTCGCCATGCACGATGCAGACCCGGCTTTCATCGCGCGCGGCCTGTGGTATGCGGCGGGGCAGCCATTCGATCAGCGCGTCCATGGCCGCAATCGGCTGCGTGACCGAGGCGGCGTATTGCTTGCTCCAGCGCCCGATTTGTCTTTCAAAGTAGTTGCCTGGCCGGCCGAAGTCGCTCAGACCCAGGGCGGCGAAGTCGACCCGGTGCAAGGCGGCAATGACCCGATTCATCTCGTCATAGATGGCCGCGCGCTCGGTTCGACCCAGGCCGGGGAGGGTTTGGTCCCAGATAACCCGACCCTCCATGAACTCCATGACGTAGAAGGCGCGCCCGATGACCGACTCGTCCTCGCACAGGCATAGCGTCTGCGCAACCGGGATCTGGCCCTGCAAAGCCTGCATGATGCGAAATTCGCGCTCGATGGCGTGGGCCGATGGCAGCAGCTTGGCCACCGGAGCGGGTTTGGCGCGCAGGACGTACGAGCGCGTCGGTGTGGTGAGCTTGTAGGTGGGGTTGGACTGCCCCCCTGTGAAGAGTTGCACTTCCAGCGGGCCGGAGAAATGTGGCAACCGATGGCTCAGATAGGCTTCCAGGGCTGTTGCGTTGAGCCGATGCTGATCGGCCATGGGCCTGATGTTGTCTGAGTCGGGTGCTGAAGTCATGGGACGGACGGTCCGAAAGCCTAGCCTATTTGCGGCAAATCCTGATACGCAGGCGACTTCAGCGAAAGCGCGGCGGTCGTTTTTCCAGGAAGGCGGTGATGCCTTCGCCGGCGTTTTCGTGCATGAGGTTGCGCATGAAGGCTTGTCCCTCCTGAGCCAGGTGGGCGCTCAAGGACTGCTGCTCAGCTTCATTGATCAGTTCCTTGATGCCAGCGAGCACATTGCTGGCCCGTTGATTGAGATCGGCGGCCAACTCCAGGGCGCTGGACAGGGCCTGCCCTGGGCTGCAGATTTGGTTGACCAGTCCGTACTGGTGCAGCAAGGCAGCGCTCAAACGGCTACCTCGCATCAGCGCATCGGTGGCCAGGGGTCGCGGGAGGGCTCGCGCCAGCTGCCAGCTGCCGCCTCCGTCGGGGGTCAGGCCGATCTTGCTGTGCGCCATGAAGAAGTAAGCGTCCTCGGCCGCCACCAGAAAATCGCAGGCCAAGACCAGTGCGAAGGCCGCCCCCACGGCCGGCCCCTCCACGGCGGCAATGATGGGCTTGGCCGATGTGCGTATGGCATCGACCCAGTTGTTCAAGCTCTCCAGGGTCTGACGCTGGGCCTCCGTCTGGCCATCGCGGGCCGCTTGCAAGCGCTTAAGGTTGCCGCCCGCGCTGAAGATGCGTCCTTCGCCGGTCAGGATGATGCTGCGCACTTCGGGATTGCTCTCGGCAGCGGTGACCGCCTCGACGCCGGCGGCGTAAATGTCGGGTCCCAGCGCGTTGTGCTGCTGCGGATTGCTGACGGTCAGGATCAGGGTGCCGTCTTGGCTGTGGCTCTTAAGACTGGCTGTCATCGCTTCAGCCCTCCTGTTGCAAGAGCGAGATGCCAATGGCGCCGCGACGCCGTAACCAAGGGGAGGGGCGATAGCGGGGATCGCCGTAGACCGTTTGCAGGTTGAAGAGGACTTCAAGCACATTGGCCGGTCCCCAGCGGTCACCCATGGCCAGCGGGCCGAGCGGGTAGCCCAGACCCAGCGTCACGGCGGTGTCCAGATCGTTCGGCGTGCAAATATCCTGCTGGCACATATCGCTGGCGATATTGACGATGGTGGCCACCACCCGCTGGGTGATGAAGCCGCCACTGTCTCGGATCACGCTGACCGGCTTGCCGTCGCGGGCGAACAGAGCGTGGGCAGCAGCACGCATATCGCTGCGGGTGGCTGGGTTGGTGGCCAGCACGCGTCGGCGGGTGGCTGCATCTTCGATGAGCAGGTCGATACCGATGGTGCGCGCGGGATCCAGGCGCTCGACCACGGCCACGGTGGTGACATCAAAACCCAGAGGTGCCACCAGAGTCAAGGCCTGACCCGAGGGTGAGGCACCGGTTTCAATCTGGGCGCCCAAATTCTTGAGCAATTGCAGCAGTTCGGCCCGTCGTGCGGCTCGCGGCGATACCCAGACCGGCGGAGTCTGGGCCACCTGGGGGGCTGGGGGCTCGTCAGCCAATTGCGGCTTGCCGTCGACGTAGCGGTAGAAGCCTTGGCCGGTTTTGCGCCCGAGGACGCCGCCAGCCAGCCGCTGCGCCGTGATCACGCTGGGCCGGTATCGAGGTTCCTGGTAGTACTGGTGATAGACGGACTCCATCACAGGATGCGAGACATCCAGTCCGGTCAGATCCATCAGCTCGAAGGGGCCAAGCCGGAAACCGACCTGATCGCGCAACACCCGGTCGATGGTGGCAAAGTCGGCCACGCCTTCGCTGGCCAGCCGCAGCGCCTCGGTGTTGTAGCCGCGTCCGGCATGATTGACGATGAAGCCCGGCGTATCGCGGGCCTGCACGGGCGTGTGACCCATCGCGCGTGCGAACTCGGTCAGGGCCTGTGCCACTGCAGGATCGGTCTTGAGGCCGCAGATGACCTCCACGACCTTCATCAAAGGAACGGGATTGAAGAAGTGAAAGCCTGCCAGCCGCTGAGGCCGCTTGAGCGTCGCGGCAATATGGGTGACCGACAGCGAGGAGGTGTTGGTGGCCAAGACGGCCGTCTCGGCCACGATGTCTTCGAGCTGGGACAGCAGGGCTTGCTTGATCTCGAGCTTCTCGATAATGGCTTCGATCACCAGCGCGCAGTCGGCCACCTCGGCGATCTGCGAGGGGCGTATCCGGTCCTGGCAAGCTTGGGCCTGCGCAGCGTCCATCTTGCCCTTGTCGACCAGCTTGCCCCACTGCTCGGCCAGCAAGTCCTTGGCCTGCTGGGGAGCCTGCGGGTTGTTGTCAACCAAGCGGACGATGCTGCCGGCTTGAGCGGCGATCTGGGCGATGCCGCGTCCCATGGCGCCTGCGCCGATGATGGCGATGACCGGAAAGACAGGTTTCATTTTGTGGGGATCCCCGGTTGGGTCAGTGCCTCAGCGTCGAACTTGCAAGGCGCCAGGGTTGACGATGTGGGTGGGCGTACCTTTGATGAAGTTGACCACGTTGTCAAAGGCCGATCCAAACAGGAGCTCATAGTTGTCCTGCTCGACATAGCCGATGTGGGGAGTGCAAATACAGTTTTCCAGACGCAACAGGGCATGGCCCTGCAAAATGGGCTCGGTCTCGAAGACATCGACGGCGGCCATGCCCGGACGCCCCCGGTTGAGCGCAGCGATCAGCGCGTCGCTCTCGATCAGCTCGGCCCGCGATGTGTTGACCAGCAGGGAGGTGGGTTTCATGAGCGAGAGGTCTTCCAGCTTGATGCATCCGCGGGTCGCTTCAGCCAGGCGCAGGTGCACGCTCAGTACATCGCTGATCGAAAAGAGTTCGGCCCGGCTCTCGGCGATCTCATAGCCATCGGCCTGCGCGCGCTGCCTGGCTTGCTCGCCGCCCCAGACCACCACCCGCATCCCAAAGGCGCGTCCGTAGCCGGCCACGATCTGACCGATCTTGCCGTAGCTCCAGATACCCAGGGTCTTGCCCCTGAGCAGCGTTCCCAATCCGAAGTTGACCGGCATCGAACCCGCTCTGAGCCCGGACTGCTGCCAGGCGCCGTGTTTGAGGTTGGAGACATACTGTGGGATGCGTCGCATCGCCGCCATCATCAGGGCCCAGGTGAGTTCGGCCGTCGATACCGGCGAGCTGGTGCTCTCGGCCACGGCCACGCCGCGCTCGGTGCAGGCTGCGATGTCGATATGGGCGCCCGCTTTGCCGGTCTGGGAAATGAGCTTGAGTCGGGGCAGCTTTTCGATCAGGGCGCGGGAAATCGGTGTGCGCTCCCGGATCAGCACCACCACCTCGGCGTCCTTCAGGCGTACAGACAGCTGACCGATGCCCTTGATGGTGTTGGTGTAGACCTTGGCCGGGTAAGCGTCGAGCTTGGAGGCGCACTTGAGCTTGCGGACGGCATCCTGATAGTCGTCCAGAATCACGATATTCATGGCCTTATTGTGCCTTCAAGCGCACGCCAGCTCGGGACACGCCGGCCCCTGGCCCGCGCAGGCAAGCCCTCAGTGGAGCGCTTTGTCGGACGCCCGGCCAGGACGGTGTGCCCGCATCGACAGCAGGTCGATCAGCAGCCCTGCGAGCCCACCCATCAGTCCCGCGCCCATGATGCGCAGTACGCCTGAGGCCGATCGGCCGGTGGCCGCAGGCCGGGCGGCCCGGCGGAGGGCGCGTTCTTTGGAGTTCCTGGGCATGTCCGGGCCTACATCAGCATGGTGTTGCGTATCAGGCCCACGGCCAGACCTTCGAGCTCGAAGGGATCCTCGGGTTTGACGAGAATGGGTTCGAAGTCGGGGTTTTCCGGCAACAACTCGATGCCGTTCTTGTGGCGCCTGTAGCGTTTGACCGTGACTTCGTCGCCGAGTCGGGCCACCACGATCTGGCCGTTGCGTGCTTCGCGGGTTTGCTGCACCGCCAGCAGGTCGCCGTCCATGATGCCGACGTCGCGCATGCTCATGCCGCGCACTTTGAGGAGGTAATCAGGCTTGCGCTGGAACAGACCGGCCTCGAGGTAGTAGGTCTGATCGATGTGTTCCTGCGCCAAAATCGGGTGCCCGGCTGCAACCCGCCCGATCAGGGGCAGGGCCAGTTGAGCCAGATTGGGCAGCGGCAGCAAGAGTTGTTTGATGCGCGATGCGTTGAGTGAGCGCAAGGCCTCCCCGCGCAGTCGAATGCCGCGCGAAGTGCCGCTGACCAGCTCGATGACGCCCTTGCGGGCCAGGGCTTGCAGATGTTCCTCGGCTGCGTTGGCCGACTTGAAGCCGAGCTCGCTGGCGATTTCCGCCCGGGTGGGCGGCGCGCCGGTGCGGGCGATGGCGCTTTCGATCAGGTCGAGAATCTGTTGCTGGCGAGCGGTGAGCTTGGGGCTTTCTGGAAGGCAGTCATCAATCATGGCAGTGGCTCGGGCGTTGTGAAGGGGTGGGTCTGCAGGCGGCAGGGGCTGTTCAGAAACACAGTATCTGTATTTTTATCCAGTTTTCAAGGACTGACAAGTGACTGTAAAAAAATGGGTGGTGTTAGGCACCGGCGGAACGATTGCTGGCGTGGGCGATGGCGAACTGGCGCATACCGGCTATACCGCGGCGCAGCTGGGGGTGGAGCGGCTGCTGTCGGTCCTGCCGGCCGCAGCGGCCTGGTCGGGCCGGCTGGAGGCCGAGCAGTTGGCGCAGGTCGACAGCAAAGACATGAGCGCGGCGGTCTGGGCCTTGCTGGCACGGGCGGTGGCTCGGCTGCTCGACCGACCGGACGTGCAGGGCATCGTCGTGACGCACGGCACCGACACTCTGGAGGAGACGGCCTTTTTTCTGCACACGCTGCTGGCCCCGACCAAGCCGGTGGTGCTCACCTGCGCCATGCGGCCGGCTACGGCCTTAGGTGCCGATGGCCCGCAGAATTTGCTCGATGCGCTGACCTTGGCGGCCGAGCCGCAGGCGCGCGGGGTGCTGGTGGTTTGCGCCGGTCGCATCCTGGGGCCCGTGGACGTGCAAAAAGTGCACCCCTACCGGCTCGATGCCCTGAGCGCCGGTGACGCCGGCGTGATCGGTTACATCGAAGAGGGTCAGGTGCGGCAGCTCAGGGCCTGGCCTGAAGGTCGCGCGCGCCGTCATCTGCTCGACAAACTCGATCGGCCTTGGCCGCGCGTGCCGGTGATCCTGGGTCACGCGCTGGCCCAGGGGTGGATGGTCGAGGCTCTGGTCAGCCAGGGCGCCCAGGGCCTGGTTTTGGCTTGCCCGGGCAATGGATCGGTGCATCAGGACCTGCTTGTGGCGCTCATGGCGGCGCAGTCCCGCGGCGTGCGGGTCGTGCGTACCAGCCGCTGCCCGCTCGGCCGCATGGTGGGATTGAGCCAGGAGCCCCTGCCGTTCTGGCCTGAGCTCTCGCCGCTCAAGGCGCGCATCGCCCTGAGCCTGGACTTGATGGAGACCTCGTCCTGAGGACGGGGGTCAAGGGCGGCCGCGAAGAAACCGCGGCTTAATGTTCCAAGGCTTGGAGAGCCCGCGCGGTGATTTCATCGACGCCTCCGATGCCGCTGATGGAGCGGTAGCGGGGCGCGGCGGCGCTGTCCTGGGTGGCCCATTGAGAGTAATAGTCCACCAAGGGGCGCGTTTGCGCGCTGTAGACCTCCAGGCGCTTGCGCACGGTCTCTTCCTTGTCATCGTCGCGCTGGACCAGCGGCTCACCGGTGACGTCGTCTCGACCCTCCACCTTGGGCGGGTTGTACTTAAGGTGGTAGGTCCGGCCCGAGGCCGGATGCGAGCGGCGGCCACTCATGCGCTCGATGATCGCCTCGAAAGGCACATCGATTTCCAGCACATAGTCGATTTTCACGCCGGCCGCTCGCATGGCATCGGCTTGCGGGATGGTGCGCGGGAAACCATCGAAAAGGAAGCCCTGGGCGCAGTCAGGCTGCGCGATACGCTCCTTGACCAGATTGATGATGAGCGCGTCGCTGACCAGCCCGCCGGCATCCATGACCTTCTTGGCCTGCAGGCCCAACTCGGTGCCCGCCTTGACCGCCGCGCGCAGCATGTCGCCGGTGGAGATTTGCGGGATGCCGTATTTGCGGCAGATGAAGGTGGCCTGGGTGCCTTTGCCGGCGCCCGGAGCGCCTAGAAGAATGAGTCTCATGGTCGTCCTCGGATGGTGGGGTTCTCCGCGTGCCGCCCGCTTGGGTCGGCGATGTCGCCGGGGATCTCTTGAATCCTGGCGTTTCTAGTCGTCTTGAGGATAGCACGCAGCCGCAGGTTTGTGCCTTATAGATCGGCCTTGAAGATCCGTCGCGCGTGTTCGAGGTCGGCCGGCGTGTCGACGCCCGGCCCCGGAGCCTGCCCGGTCAGATGCACCGCGATCCGGTGGCCGTGCCACAGGGCGCGCAGCTGCTCCAGGCACTCAAGCCGTTCCAGTGGGGCTGGCTCCAGACTCGGAAATTGCCTGAGAAAGCTCGCTCGGTAGCCGTAGATGCCCACATGACGCAGCGGCGCCGGCAGATCAGCACCGGCTTGCAACCACCAGCCGTTTGGCGATACATCGCGGCCGAAGGGGATGGGCGCGCGTGAAAAATACAAGGCGGTTTGTCGCGCATCGGTGACCACCTTGACGATGTTGGGATTGAGAAAATCGGCTTGCGAGTCGATGGGGTGGGCGGCGGTGCTCATCGAACAATCGTCCCGATCCGCCAGCAGAGATGCCACTGCATCGATCAGGCGCGGATCGATCAAGGGCTCATCGCCTTGCACATTGACCACAAGGTCGTCGCCGGAGAGCCCCAGAATTTCGCAGGCTTGGGCCAGCCTATCGCTGCCGCTGCGGTGGCCCGGGTCGGTGAGGATGCACTGCACATGGGCTTTGCGGCAGGCTTGTACGATGGACTCGTCATCGGCAGCCACCACCACCCGTTGCGCCCGGCTGAGTCGGGCTCGCTCGGCCACGCGAACCACCATCGGTTGGCCGTGGAGATCGGCCAGGGGTTTGTTGGGCAGCCGACTGGAGGCCAGGCGGGCCGGAATCAGGACCGAAAAGCTCATGGGTCGGTTCAGCGCGGTCGCTCAAGTTCCTCGTCGCTGAGGGCGCGAGCTTCGGCCTCCAGCATCACCGGCATCCCGTCGCGCACCGGGTAGGCCAAGCGCGCGCTGCGCGAAATCAGTTCTTGACGCCCCCGGTCGTACTCGAGGGGGCCTTTGGTGACGGGGCACACCAGCAGTTCCAGCAATCGTTTATCCATGACGCGATGGTATCGGATGCGTTGACCCGCCGGTTCGTTTGAGCAATTGATCGATCGCATCAAACAGTCCGGGGTCGGGGGAGATTTGAAGGGGAACGGCCAGCAGCCGGGTTTTGAGTCGTCCTGCCAGTGGCATGAGCTTGACCGCATCTTTCTCGGTCATCAGCAGGGTCAGCTGCGCATCATCGGGCAGATCGTCGGGTTGAAAGTCGTGGTGGTCGGCAAACCCAAGTCGGCGCTCCAGGCGCAGACCGTGCTGTTCGAGCATGTCAAAGAAGGCCTCGGGTCTGGCAATTCCGGCCAGCGCCTGCAAGCGGCTCGATCGCAGGGACTCTAGGTCCACGCGGGAGCCATCGGCCGCCCAGGCATGCGGGGCCAGGCTGCGGGTGCACAGCAGCCCCGGGATGTTGGGCATCGCCGTGGCCGTCACCACCAGATCGATGGGCGCAATGGCAGATCCCGTCTCTGTGCGTCGGGGCCATGGTTCCCGCAGGGGGCCGGCCGGCAGCAGCCAGCCGTTGCCCACGCCTCTTTCGTCGAACACGGCAATGTTGATGTCTCGACCGAGCCGGTGGTGTTGCAAGCCATCGTCGGCCACGATCAGATCGACCTGCGGGTGGGCCTGGATCAGGGCCCGGGCCGCCTCTACCCGGTCATCGTCCACGAACACCGGGACCCCCGTGCGCTGTTTGACAAGAAGGGGTTCGTCACCACACTGCTGGGCCGCCAGATGCGCTTGCACCTCCAGGCCGGGGCCCGGGCGCCGGCCGTGACCGCGAGAGACGACCCCCGGGTGCCAGCCCTTCTCCTGCAACTGGCGCACCAGCGCCATCACCAGCGGTGTTTTGCCAGCGCCGCCGGCCGTGAAGTTGCCCACGACGATCACCGGCACCGGCAGGCGATGCACCGGCAGCCGGGCAACTCGATACAGCCCCAGCCGCAGCGCGCTCAGGGCCCTATAGACCAGGGACAGGGGCCAGAGCAAGCGCGCTGCGACCCCGCGGCTTTGCCAAATTCGGGTCAACCCTGAGCTCATGGCGTGGATGTTGGGCAAAAGTGGGTGAGGGGCGCTTGGGGCCCGTCACAAGGGGCGGTGGCTTGACTTGTATGATGCGCCGTCGCGGAAATTTCGGGAAATTATCGGGCAGTGGCGTTCACTCGGGCTCAAACAGCCTGTCGGGGCAGGGACGTCCGGGCGGCGGATCCCACAGTTTTTGTGGATAACTTTGTGGTCAAGTCCGATTCCTTGTCGGCCAAGGCCCGCCAATATTGGCTTTTAACAAATCGCTGAAGTTTTGAGCAAGCTCATTCAAGCATGAAACAAGTTTCCCCTTGCCTGGCCGGCTCGGCCCAGGGTGTGTGGCGTATCAGCGGGGGTGGCGGTGGTGTCTGATTCGGGTTCCAGGTCTTGGGCCGTCAGCGCCTTGTTGCAAGCCATGGGCGATGCCTTGGAGGCGCGCTTCAATCCGGTCAGTGTGCATGGGGAGATCAGTGGCTTTAGCCGCGCATCCAGCGGGCATTGTTACTTTGCGCTCAAGGACGAGGAGGGGCAGATTCGCTGCGCCTTGTTCAAGCGCGCGGCGTCCCTGCTGAGTTTTGTGCCTCGCGATGGGCAGCAGGTGCGGGTGCGCGGCCGCCTGAGCTTGTATCCGCCGCGCGGCGAAGTGCAACTGGTGGTGGAGTCCTTGCGCCTGGACGGGCAGGGCTCCTTGTTTGAGCGCTTCATGGAACTGAAGAACCGCCTGCAAGTCCAGGGCTTGTTCGATGAGGCCCGCAAGCGCCCGCTGCCCATGCTGCCGAGGGCGATCGGCGTGATCACATCCTTGGGGGCGGCGGCGCTGCACGATGTGCTCACCGCCTTGCGACGCCGCGCGCCCCATGTTCCGGTGGTGGTCTATCCGGCCAGTGTGCAAGGCGATCAGTCGGCCGGTGAATTGCGGGCCGCCTTGTCGCAGGCCTACCAACGGCGCGAGGTCGATGTACTGCTGCTGGTTCGAGGCGGCGGCGCTTTGGAGGATTTGTGGTCCTTCAACGACGAGGCACTGGCCCGTCTGATCGTGCAGGCACCGATGCCGGTCGTCTGTGGGGTGGGACACGAGACCGACTTCACCATCGCTGATTTTTGTTCTGATGTACGGGCTGCCACCCCTACGGCGGCCGCTGAGCTGGCCGCCCGGCCCCAGGCGCAATGGTTCGATCTGCTGCAGAGCTGGCAGGATCGCTTGTTGCGGGCCCAGGAGTCCCAACTCGACCGTCTGGGCCAGCGGCTGGACGGCTTGGCGTCCCGGCTCGGCCGCCCTTCTCAGGCTGTGACGCGGGCGCAGTCGGGGCTGTCCCTGACGGCCGCGCGTCTGCGGCAGTCAGCGGCCCTGACTTTGCAGCGCCAGCAGACTCACCTGGAGCAGATCAGTCAGGAACTGCCGCGCCAGTTGGGGCAAGCGCTGGCCGGGCGATCCAGGCAGGTTGAGACTTTGGCCACGCGATTGCATCTGTTGGATCCGCAACTCGTGCTGGCCCGTGGCTACGCCTGGCTGGCCGATGAGCAGGGTCAACCGGTCACGGCTGCGGCGCAGGCGAGGCCGGGGCAGCATCTGGCGGCCACCCTGGCCGACGGCCGGCTGGAGGTGCGGGTTCTGGCGGCCGAGGCGGAGTCCGGGCCGACCTGAAGATGGGGCCGGAGACGACCCTCGGGTCAGCGGGCTTGGGGCAACCTTCCTACAATGGGTGGTCTTTTCGCTTTTGCCACCTTCAAACAAGAGGAATTTCATGGAACACACCTTGCCCGCTCTGCCGTTTGCCATCGATGCTCTGGCGCCGCATTACAGCAAAGAGACCTTGGAGTACCACCACGGCAAGCACCACAATGCCTATGTCGTGAACCTCAACAATTTGCAGAAGGGTACTGAGTTCGAAAACATGTCTCTGGAGGAGATCGTCAAGAAATCTAGCGGGGGCATCTATAACAACGCCGCCCAGATTTGGAACCACACCTTTTTCTGGAATTGCATGAAGCCCGCTGGGGGCGGTGAGCCCTCTGGCGCTCTGGCCGCGGCAATTCAGGCCAAGTGGGGTTCCTACGCCGCGTTCAAGGAGGCCTTCACAAAATCGGCCGTTGGTAATTTCGGCTCGGGCTGGACCTGGTTGGTCAAGAAAGCCGACGGTACGGTGGACATTGTCAACACGGGCGCGGCGGGTACACCCCTGACCACCGGTGACAAGGCCTTGCTGACTATCGATGTCTGGGAACATGCCTACTACATCGACTATCGCAATATGCGTCCCAAGTTCGTCGAAACTTTCCTGGACAAGCTGGTGAATTGGGGTTTTGCCGAAAAGAACTTCGCCTGAAGCACACCTGATGAAAAAAGCCGGCCTGTGAGCCGGCTTTTTTCTTGCGCGCGTGACCTCAGGGGCGCTGGGGCAGTCCGCTCAGACGGGCGCCCGGGCCTACGGCTCGCTTGGCAAACCAGCCTTGGTTCATTTCAAGCACATAGCGCACCGGTCGGCTAGAGCAATGGGAATCGGTGGTTTGCGGCTTCATGTCGGCCAGGTTGACGATGGTGCCGTCGTCGGCCACAAAGGCGGCAGTCAGGGGAATCAGGGTGTTCATCATCCAGAAGCATTGCACGGAGGGCTGCTCGAAGATGAACAGCATGCCCTCGTGCTGTGGCATTTGCTTGCGCCACATCAGTCCCACTTGTCGCTGGCCGGGGGTGCTTGCAACCTGGGCCTCGATACGGTGGATGCCGGTGCCCAGTTGGATGCGCGGCAGATCGGTTTGCGGCTGATCCGACCACACCGGGGTGACCAGTGCCCAGGCGACCATCAGGCAGATCAGGCGCGCAAGAGAACCGGTTTTCAGACTCAGGACATTCATGCGATGCTGACCTCTGTGGTTCAGGTGGATTCTTGAAGGCGCATCATAGGCGAGCGGCCAAAGAAAAGCCCGCGCAAGGCGGGCTTGAGTCGCGAAGACCAGAAATTACTTCTTGGCTTCTTCTTTCTTCTCAGCCTTTTTCTCGGCTTTCTTTTCAGCCTTCTTATCAGCTTTTTTCTCTTCTTTCTTTTCGGCCTTGGCTTCTGGCTTGGCTTCTGCCTTGGCCGGGGCGGCCGGGGCTGCAGCAGGAGCGGCCGGGGTTTGGGCGAATGCGCCAGCGGCGAAGAGGCCGGAGATCAGGGCGGCGAGAACTTTGCTCATTTGGATATCCTTTAGAGGGTCGTTTTGGAAAGGTCCGCCGGAGGGATTTCCAGCTGACATGACCTTAACGCCGGGTCTCGGGCTGCGGTTGACAGCCCGGTGGCAAGAATCGCGCTGGGCGTTCGGCGCTAAAATTTTTCGGGTCTGCCTGCTAGCGGGTGCCTGCCTGCCTGCGCGCCAACGGCCGACCGGCTCTCAACGACTCCCCCCGGAGACGCCCCCCTCATGTACCAACACATCAAGGTTCCCGCGCTCGGGCAGAAAATCACCGTTAATGCTGACAACTCCTTGAACGTTCCCGATCAGCCCATCATCCCTTACATTGAGGGTGACGGCACCGGTCGGGACATCACCCCGGTGATGCTCAGGGTGGTCGATGCGGCGGTGGCCAAGGCTTATGCGGGCGGGCGCAAGATCCACTGGATGGAGGTGTATGCCGGCGAGAAGTCCACGCAGGTTTATGGCCCGGATGTCTGGTTGCCCGAGGAAACCCTGCAGGTCGTGCGTGAGTATGTGGTGTCCATCAAGGGGCCCTTGGCCACGCCCGTCGGTGGCGGCATCCGGTCGCTTAATGTGGCGCTGCGCCAGGAACTCGACCTGTATGTCTGTCTGCGCCCGGTCCGGTATTTCCGGGGGGTTCCATCGCCTTTGAAGGAACCGGAGAAGACCCATATGGTGATCTTCCGCGAGAACTCGGAAGACATTTATGCGGGTATCGAATACGAGGCCGGTTCGGACGAGGCCAAGAAGCTGATCAAGTTCCTGATCGAGGAGATGGGCATCCAGAAGATCCGCTTCCCCAACTCTTCGGGCATTGGCATCAAGCCGGTTTCGCGCGAGGGAACCGAGCGGTTGGTCCGCAAGGCCATCCAGTACGCCATCGACAACGACAAGCCCAGTGTGACCCTGGTTCACAAGGGCAACATCATGAGGTTCACCGAGGGCGGATTCCGTGATTGGGGCTATGCGCTGGCGCAGCGCGAGTTTGGAGCACAGCTCATCGATGGCGGACCCTGGTGCAAGCTCAAGAACCCCAGGACCGGCAAGGAGATCACCCTCAAGGACAGCGTTGCCGATGCCTTTCTGCAGCGCATTTTGATGCGACCGGCTGAGTACAGCGTGATTGCCACCCTCAACCTCAATGGCGACTACATTTCTGATGCTTTGGCTGCCCAGGTCGGCGGAGTCGGTATCGCCCCGGGTGCCAACCTCAGTGACACGGTGGCCATGTTTGAGGCGACCCACGCACCAGCCCCCAAATATGCCGGCAAGGATTACGTCAACCCGGGCTCGGAAATCCTATCGGCCGAGATGATGCTGCGCCACATGGGATGGACCGAGGCGGCTGACTTGATCATCAAGTCCATGGAGAAAGCCATCCAAAGCAAGAAGGTGACCCACGACTTCGCCCGACTCATGGAGGGGGCTACCCAGGTCAGCTGCTCGGGCTTCGGACAGGTGATGATCGACCATATGTGAGCGCTTCTGAGCCCCCTTTCGGGCTGCGGGGAGTGGGTATCCAAACGCAAAAAGCCTCTCCGGATGTTCGTCCAGGGCGGCGTTTTTGCGGGCGCGACAGCTCTGCCTCTGGCGTGGCGTGGCAGCCACGGCCTGAAGATGGTCTGCTTCGAGCTCACCAGGACTTTTTGCGCTCGCTAGAATGTGTTTCATGGCGACAAAATTGCCTCAAAACCCCTCCTTACCGCAGCCGCCGGCCCTGCAGCCGGGTCCGCCCGGCGATGCGGTGGTGCTCGAGCGTCGGCCCGAGCGAGTCAAGCCGCCGCAGATGTATCAGGTGGTGTTGCTCAACGACGATTACACGCCGATGGAATTTGTGGTGGTGGTCATCCAGGAGTTTTTCAACAAGGACCGCGAGACGGCGACCCAGATCATGCTCAAGATCCACCTCGACGGTAAAGGCGTTTGCGGCGTTTTTTCCAAGGACGTGGCGGCCACCAAGGTGGACCAGGTGACCGAGGCGGCCCGCCGCAACGGCCATCCCTTGCAATGCATCAGTGAACCGCTTGAATCCTGAGAATTGCCCCCATCTGCCGTCGAGTTGACCGATTTTTTATGCAAGCTGAAAGGAAACGCGAATGATTGCCCAAGAATTGGAAGTTAGCTTGCACATGGCCTTCGTGGAGGCGCGTCAGCAGCGCCACGAATTCATCACGGTGGAGCATCTGTTGCTGGCCCTGCTCGATAACCCCAGCGCCGCCGAGGTGCTGCGGGCCTGTTCGGCCAATGTGGAAGACCTGCGAAAGTCGCTGGCCAATTTCATCAAAGACAACACCCCCCAAGTGGCCGGCACCGATGATGTAGACACCCAGCCCACGCTGGGTTTTCAGCGCGTCATACAGCGGGCCATCATGCATGTGCAGTCCACAGGCAACGGCAAGAAAGAGGTAACCGGCGCCAACGTGCTGGTCGCTATTTTTGGGGAGAAGGATTCGCACGCGGTGTATTACCTCCACCAGCAGGGCGTGACCCGGCTCGATGTGGTCAATTACATCGCTCATGGCATCAAGAAGAGCGATCCGCCGGAGCCGCAAAAATCAAATGAAGGCGCGGCAGAAAACGAAGAGACCTCGGAGAAAAACGAGAAGGCTTCGCCCCTGGAGCAGTACACGCTCAACCTCAATGCGCAGGCTCTCTCAGGCAAGATCGATCCTCTAATCGGCCGCCACTTCGAGGTTGAGCGGGTCATCCAGATACTGTGTCGTCGCCGCAAGAACAACCCTTTGCTGGTTGGTGAGGCCGGCGTTGGCAAGACGGCCATTGCCGAGGGCTTGGCTTGGCGTATCACCCAGAAGGATGTGCCGGAGATCCTGGCCGATTCGCAGGTCTACTCGCTCGACATGGGCGCGCTGTTGGCGGGGACCAAGTACCGCGGCGATTTCGAACAGCGCCTCAAGGGCGTGCTCAAGTCGCTCAAGGACAAGCCCAATGCCATTCTCTTCATTGACGAAATCCACACCTTGATCGGTGCCGGCGCCGCCTCGGGCGGCACCCTTGATGCCTCCAACTTGCTCAAGCCGGCTCTAAGCTCGGGCCAGCTCAAGTGCATCGGAGCCACCACTTTCACCGAGTACCGTGGAATCTTCGAAAAGGACGCCGCGCTCTCGCGTCGATTCCAAAAAGTCGATGTGATCGAGCCTAGCGTGGCCGAGACGGTGGAAATTCTCAAGGGGCTCAAGTCGCGCTTTGAGGAGCATCACAGCGTCAAGTATGCGATAGCCGCTTTGCAGGCCGCCGCTGAGCTCAGTGCACGTTACATCAACGACCGGCATCTGCCGGATAAAGCGATCGATGTGATCGACGAGGCGGGTGCCGCCCAGCGTATCTTGCCGCCGTCCAAGCGCAAGAAGACCATCACCAAGTCGGAGGTGGAGGATATCGTCGCCAAGATCGCCCGTATTCCTCCCGCCAATGTCTCCAATGACGACCGTGGCAAGCTCAAGACGCTTGAGCGCGATCTCAAGAGCGTGGTCTTTGGTCAGGACAAAGCGCTCGATGTGCTCGCCTCTGCGGTCAAGATGGCTCGCTCAGGCTTGGGCAAGGTTGACAAGCCCATTGGCGCTTTTCTCTTCTCCGGCCCCACCGGCGTGGGCAAGACCGAGGCGGCCCGGCAACTGGCCTACATCCTGGGCATTGACCTCATCCGTTTCGATATGTCCGAGTACATGGAGCGACATGCGGTCAGTCGCCTGATCGGCGCGCCCCCGGGGTATGTCGGTTTCGACCAGGGCGGCTTGCTCACCGAAGCGATCACCAAGAAACCGCATGCGGTGCTTTTGCTCGATGAAATCGAGAAAGCCCATCCCGATATTTTCAATGTGCTGCTTCAGGTGATGGACCACGGTACGCTGACCGATAACAACGGTCGCAAGGCCGATTTCCGCAACGTCATTGTCATCATGACGACCAACGCGGGCGCCGAGACCATGAATAAGGCCACCATCGGTTTTACCAACCCCCGCGAGGCCGGTGACGAGATGGTCGACATCAAGCGCCTGTTCACGCCAGAGTTCCGAAATCGCCTCGATGCCATCGTCAGCTTCAAAGCTCTCGATGAGGCGGTGATTTTGCGCGTGGTCGATAAGTTCCTGCTGCAGCTGGAGCAGCAACTGGCCGAGAAGAAGGTGGAGGTTACTTTTACCGACGCTTTGCGCAAGTACCTGGCCAAGAAGGGCTTCGACCCCCTTATGGGCGCGCGGCCGATGCAGCGCCTCATTCAGGACACCATCCGCCGTGCGCTCGCCGACGAGTTGCTGTTCGGTCGTCTGGTCGACGGCGGTCGCCTGTCGGTCGACATCAAGCTCACCACGGATGAGAAGGGCGCCGAAACCGGCGAAGTCACTCTGGACATACTGCCGCTGCCCAAAAAAGAGGGCAAGTCCAAGCCGGAATCCGAAGAAGCGACCACGGGCTGATGCCGGGTCGGTTTTGCGCCCCTACCGACGCGCGTTGCTGGGGGCGAGGCTCAGGTGCTGTCTTCTTTGCGTCCCCGGGGAACGCCGATGTGGCGTTCGCCTCGCGCCCGCGCCAGCTGGATTTGCCGCTGCCGCTCCGAAAACTTGCGGCGTTGTTCGGGCGTGAGGGTGTCATGACAGCGCGGGCAACTCACCCCGTCTTGATACAGCGGTGAGCGTTTGTCGTCCTCGCTCAGTGGATGGCGGCAGGAGCGGCAAAGCTGGAAGTGGCCGGTCTTGAGCATGGGGCCGACAGAGACGCGTTCGTCGAAGACGAAGCATTCACCTCGCCAGGCGCTTTGCTCCACGGGTACGGTTTCGAGGTATTTGAGAATGCCGCCTTGCAGGTGGTAGACCTCCTCAAAGCCCTTGGCGCGCAAGAGGGCGGTGGATTTCTCGCAGCGTATGCCGCCGGTACAAAACATCGCCACCTTGGGCTTGTGCCCGTCGCGCTCGGCCAGCAGGCCGCCGGGCTGCATTTGCTGCTCCAACCACTGCGGTAACTCAGAAAAACTGCGGGTCTTGGGATTGACAGCTCCTTCAAAGGTGCCCACCTGAACTTCGTAATCGTTGCGGGTGTCGATCAGAACCATGCCCTCGCGCGCCATCAGCTCATTCCACTGCTGCGGTTTGACATAGTGGCCGGCCATGCGATGCGGCTCCAGGCCCGGTACGCCCAGGGTGACAATTTCCTTTTTGAGCTTGACCTTGAGCCGATAGAAGGGCTCGCGCTCGCTCCAGGACTCCTTGTGCTCCAAATCGGCCAGGCGCGGATCGCCGCGCAGGTGTTGTAGCAGTTGCCTTACACCATCTGGCGGGCCAGCGACCGTGCCGTTGATACCCTCCAGGGCCAGCAGCAGCGTGCCCTTGATCTGGCGGGCTTGGCAGAAGCGGTACAAGGGTTCGCGCAAATCGGCGAAGTTGTCGAGGCCGACAAATTTATAGAGGGCAGCTGTGAGGAATCGGGACATGGTAGGACGAAACAGCAGTCCCGCATTGTCCCTCAGGCACCGGGCCTTATCGGGGCCAGGTTCAGCGTCGGCGACCGCCCAGCAGCCCTCCGAGCACACCACGGACGATTTCGCGACCGACTGAGCTGCCTATGGTTCTGACCGCTGATTTGACCAAGGTCTGCGCCAATCCGTCGCGTTTGGCGCCTCGGGGGCCGGTGGAGCCAAAGAGGATCTCGCCCACACCCCCCATCAGGCCGGTGGCGGCCTGCCCTTGCGTTGGCCCCCCGGCTGCAGCGCCGGCCGTCTGGCCTGAATCGGCGCTTCCCACCAGCCGCTCGTGGGCCGACTCGCGATCGACCGCCTGCTCATAGACCCCGGCCACCAGCGACTGTGCGAGCAGCCTCTGGCGCTGCTCGGCGCTGATCGGCCCGAGCTGGCTGGCCGGTGGCAGGACGAAGGCTCGCTCGGTTGGTGAAGGCCGACCCTTGGCATCGAGCAGGCTCACCAGCGCTTCGCCCACGCCAAGCTCGGTGATGGTCTTCTCGATGTCCAGGCCGGGCTGGCTGCGCATGGTCTGGGCGGTGGCCTTGACGGCTTTTTGGTCGCGTGGCGTGAAAGCCCGCAGGGCATGCTGAATGCGGTTGCCCAATTGAGCCAGTACGCTGTCAGGAATGTCCATGGGATTTTGTGTCACAAAGTACACGCCCACCCCCTTGGAGCGAACCAGACGCACCACCAGCTCGATCCGCTCGATCAGTACCTTGGGCGCCTCGTTGAACAACAAGTGGGCCTCGTCAAAGAAGAACACCAGTTTGGGCTTTTCCAAATCGCCGACCTCGGGCAGGCGCTCAAATACTTCGGACAAAAGCCACAGTAGAAAGGTTGCATAGAGCCGGGGTGAACTCATCAGCTTGTCAGCGGCCAGGATATTGACCATGCCATGACCGTGCGCATCGGTCTGCATGAAGTCCTCGATATCGAGCATGGGCTCACCAAAGAACTCGGTGCCGCCCTGAGTTTCGAGCTGCAGCAATCCACGGGCGATGGCACCCACGCTGGCCGCGCTGATGTTGCCGTATCGCGTGGTGTAGTCCTTGGCTTTGTCGCCCACATGTTGCAGCATGGCGCGCAGGTCTTTGAGGTCCAGCAGCAGCAAGCCCTGATCGTCGGCGATCTTGAAGACCAGGTTGAGCACGCCCGACTGGGTTTCATTGAGGCCGAGCATGCGGCTAAGCAGTAGCGGACCCATGTCGGAAATCGTGGCCCGCACTGGATGCCCCTGCTGACCAAAGACATCCCACAACTGGGTGGGGCAGGCCTGCGCCTCAGGCAGATCCAGCCCCCGATCCGCCAAGGCCGCCTTGAGCTTGTCCGACGGCTGGCCTGGCTGGCTGATCCCCGTCAGATCGCCCTTGACGTCGGCCATGAAGACGGCCACACCCAAACGGGAAAACTGCTCGGCCAGGGCTTGCAGCGTCACGGTTTTTCCCGTACCCGTGGCGCCGGTGATCAACCCGTGGCGGTTGGCCAGTTCGGGCAGCAGGGCGCACTCGGCCCGGGCGTTCTTGGCAATGAGCAGGGGATCGGCCATAGGGGTCTCTTTGGGGTGCAAAGGGTGAAAAGTAGAATGTAGGTCCAAGGTTAATACAAAAGCAGGGGTTCATCAGTGGCCGGACACAGCAAGTGGGCGAATATCCAGCACCGCAAGGGGCGCCAAGACGAAAAGCGCGGCAAGATCTGGACCCGCATCACCCGCGAGATCATCGTGGCCGCCCGGGCCGGTGGCGGCGATATCAACATGAACCCGCGTTTGCGTTTGGCCATTGAAAAAGCCAAGGCGGCCAATATGCCGGCCGACAACATCAAGCGCAACGTCGACAAGGCCACTGGTAACCTCGAGGGCGTTAGCTACGAAGAGATTCGCTACGAGGGCTACGGCATTGGCGGGGCGGCGGTGATGGTCGACTGCATGACCGACAACCGGGTGCGCACCGTTGCCGAGGTGCGGCATGCTTTTTCCAAATATGGCGGCAATATGGGAACGGAAGGCTCGGTGTCCTTTCAGTTCAAGCATTGTGGGCAGTTTGTTTTTGCGCCGGGGACCAGTGAGGATCGGGTGATGGAAGTTGCCCTCGAGGCTGGCGCTGAAGATGTGCTGACGGAGTCGGACGGCATCATCGAGGTCCTGTGTGCAACGGGTGATTTCGAGTCGGTTCGCGAGGCTTTGGAGGCTGCGGGCTTGCAGCCCGAGCTGGCCGAGGTCACCATGAGGGCCAGCAGCAGTATCGAGTTGGGCGGCGACAGCGCCCAAAAAATGCAAAAACTGCTCGATGCGTTGGAGGATCTGGACGACACGCAGGCGGTCTACCATAACGCTGAGCTCAATATCTGAGGCAGCCCAAAGGAAGCTTGATGAAGGTTTTGGTGGTGGGGGGAGGCGGGCGCGAACACGCTCTGGCCTGGAAGTTGGCGCAGTCGCGCAAGGTACAGGCTGTGTATGTGGCCCCGGGAAATGGCGGCACGGCCCTTGATCAGCGTCTGGTCAATGTGGACCTGACCGAAGTGTCGGCTTTGCGTCGCTGGGCGCAAGAGGAGAAGATCGGGCTGACCGTGGTTGGACCTGAGCAGCCGCTGGCTGGCGGTATCGTCGACGAGTTTCGCGCCCATGGCTTGCGTATCTTTGGCCCGACGCGGCAGGCCGCGCAGCTTGAGAGCTCCAAGGCCTTCTCCAAGGCCTTCATGAAGCGCCACGGCATTCCCACCGCGGACTACCAAACCTTCACCGATCCAGCCCAGGCGCATGACTACATCGACCGGATGGGCGCGCCGATTGTGGTCAAGGCCGATGGTCTGGCCGCCGGCAAGGGGGTGGTGGTGGCTACGACGCTTCATGAGGCGCACCAGGCGGTCGATTTCATGCTGCTCGATCAGGGTCTGGATGTGACCCACAACGCCGGTGGTGCCCGGGTGGTGATCGAGCAGTTTCTCAGCGGTGAGGAGGCCAGCTTTATCGTGCTGTGTGATGGGCAGCATGTACTGGCGCTGGCCACCAGCCAGGATCACAAGCGCCTGTTCGATGGGGATCAGGGGCCCAATACCGGCGGCATGGGGGCGTATTCGCCGGCGCCGGTGGTCACACCCGAGGTGCACGCCCGCGCTATGCGGGACATTATTTTGCCGACGGTGCGAGGCATGGAAAAAGACGGAGTGCCCTACACGGGCTTCCTCTACGCCGGCCTGATGATCGACGCTCAGGGCAAGCCCCACACCCTCGAGTTTAATTGCCGCATGGGCGACCCCGAGACGCAGCCGATTTTGATGCGTCTGAAGTCCGATCTCTTCGACGTGATGATGGCCGCCACCTCCGGTGAGCTCGATCAAATCGAGCTTGAATGGGACCGTCGCTGGGCGCTGGGCGTGGTCATGGCCGCGCACGGCTATCCGGCTCAAGTGCGAAAGGGCGATGTCATCACCGGCTTGCCGGTCGAAGGTTCAGGCAGCGATTGCACGGTGTTTCATGCGGGGACCCGTCAGCAACAGGGGCAGACCTTGACTGCGGGGGGGCGGGTGCTGTGCGTGACGGCCCTGGGTGAATCGCTGCGTCAGGCCCATCAGCGTGCGTATGCGGTGGTCGATCAGATCCGTTTTGATGGCATGCAGTACCGGCGCGATATTGCCCATCGGGCGATGAAGGCTTGAAGGCGGCTTGATGCACGGCGCCTCGACGTCATTTCCGATTGAGCTTCGGGGCAGCGCTCTGGCGCGGCGCGTCCTGCGCTGGTTCGGCTGGTCGCTGCGGTTTCAGGGTCTGCCCCGCTTGCAGGGCGTGATTGTGGTTTACCCGCACACCTCCAATTGGGACTTCCCGGTGGGTCTGCTGGCCAAATGGGCCATGGGTCTGGAGGCAAAGTTTTTGGGCAAGCAATCCTTGTTCCGCATCCCGGTCTTCGGCGCCTGGCTGCGTTGGCTCGGCGGCGTGCCTGTCGACCGATCGGCCGCGCACGGAGTGGTCGAGCAGATGGTCGACCTTTTCGAGCGCAAGCGGCAGTCCGGCGAGTATTTCTGGCTGGCCCTGACTCCCGAAGGTACGCGCAGCTGGCGTCCAGGTTGGCGCAGCGGGTTTTACCGGGTGGCATGGAAGGCCCGGGTTCCTTTGATGATTGCTGCCCTCGACTACGGTCGCAAGCAGATCCGCATGATCGATGTCGTCGAGCTCACCGGCCGGGAAGAAGAGGACATGGGCCGAATTGCCGGGTTGCTGCAGGGGTGTACCGGCCTGCGGGCTGATCAGGCCGCACCCATCCGGCTCGAGGGCGGAAAGGGGGGATGATGAAAACCACGGATGTCAACGAGGCACGGTCTTTTTTTCTGGATTTGCAGCAGCGCATCATCGGCGAAGTGGTGCGGCTCGATGGCGGGCAGCCTGTGCGTGATGCCTGGCGCAAGGAACCTGGAGAGGTGCTGCAGGGGGAGGGCCTGACCATCATTTTGGAGGATGGCGAAGTCTTTGAGCGGGCCGGTTGTGGGTTTTCGCAGGTCCAAGGCCCCCGGCTGCCGCCTTCTGCCACCCAGCATCGGCCTGAGTTGGCGGGGGCTCCCTTTGAGGCCATGGGCGTGTCCTTGGTTTTTCATCCGCGCAACCCCTATGTGCCCACGGTGCATATGAATGTGAGGATGATCATGGCCCATCCGCAGGCCGCTGAAAAGGTGGCTTGGTTTGGCGGCGGCATGGACCTGACCCCTTACTACGCCTTCGAGGAAGACGCGGTTCATTTCCACACCCAGTGCAAGCAGGCCTTAGAGCCCTTCGGTGCCGATAAATACCCGCGCTTTAAGAAGTGGTGTGACGAATACTTCTTCCTCAAGCACCGCGGCGAGCCCCGGGGTATCGGTGGCGTGTTTTTCGATGATTTCAACGAGCTGGGCATGCAGCGCAGCTTCGATATGCTGACAGGCTTGGCCAACCATTTCCTGCCCGCTTACGTGCCCATTGCCGAGCGCCGGCTCGCCACGCCCTACGGGGAGCGCGAACGCGAGTTTCAGCTCTACAGGCGGGGTCGTTATGTTGAGTTCAACCTCGTCTGGGACCGGGGCACGCATTTCGGGTTGCAGTCCGGAGGCCGCACCGAATCGATTTTGTTGTCCATGCCGCTCAACTGCAGCTGGGCCTATCGCCGTGAGGACCCGCCCGACTCCCCCGAGGGGCGTTTGTTGCGCGACTTTCTGGTGGCCAAGGACTGGGTTTGAGTTCTGCAGCGCGCCGCGTCGGTCTGCTCGGTGGCGCGTTTGATCCACCGCACCAGGCCCATGTTGCGCTGGCCCAAGCGGCGCTGGACCAATTGCGGCTCGATGAGCTGCGCATCGTACCCACCGGACAGGCTTGGCATAAGAGTCGGCCCTTGACGGCGGCCATCCACAGACTGGCGATGGCGCGACTGGCTTTTGCCGGGCTGCCTCGAGTCGTTATTGACGAGCGCGAACTCTCCCGCAGCGGTCCCACCTACACCATCGATACGCTGCAAGCGCTGCGCTTGGAGCAGCCCGGGGCCGAGTTTTATCTGGTCATCGGTGGGGATCAATGGGCAGCCTTTACCACCTGGAAGCGTTGGCAGGATGTGGCGCATCAGGCCCATCTGTGCGTAGTCGATCGTCCGGACCTGGCGCAAGGCGGACCAGACGGCGTGCCCGTGCGCCATCTGCATCTGGGCCCGATGGCCATCAGCGCGACCGCCTTGCGCGAGCACCTGGCTCGCGGTCGCCCGCTGGCGGAGGTGTCTGACCAAGTGCCGGCGGCAGTGGCGCGTTATATTTCAGACCATCGTCTCTATGTCCCCGGCTGACCCCGGTTCAACTTACAGCCGGTTCACCGCCGGTTTGCCCGCATGACCGATTCACTGTCTCCCACTCTCAAGCGCAACATCACCAAGCTCCAAAAGGCCATCGTCGAGGGTCTGGAGGATGTGAAGGCGCAGGATGTTCAGGTCTTCGACACCGAGCATCTGACCTCCTTGTTTGAGCGGGTGATCGTGGCCTCGGGCACCTCGAATCGTCAAACCAAGGCCTTGGCCGCCAGCGTGCGTGATGCGGTCCGCGAGGCGGGGTTTGACAAGCCGCGCGTGGAGGGCGAGGACAACGGCGAATGGATCATCGTCGATTGCGGCGCGGCGGTGGTGCACATCATGCAGCCTTCGATACGGCAGTACTACCATTTGGAAGAGCTCTGGGGTGAAAAGCCGGTCAAGTCGCGCGCTGCGCGGGCGACCCAATCGCCGGCTGCGGCCGCAAGTTCAGCGCCAATGTCTGCCGAGAAAGTCCAGCCTCCAGCGCCTCGGAAGCGCGCCGCGGGTCAAGCCCAGGGACAAACGGCATCTGCGAAAAAAGCCCTCGCTGGCCCAAAGACAGGCACTCACCGGGCAAAGCCCGCCCCGGCGGGCGCGACCGATAAGTCGCCGGGGGCGGCCAAAAAGCGCAGCGCGTCCCCAGCCCCAGCCCGGCGGCCTTCCCGCAAAACAGGATCGGCCGGCCCATGAAGTTGCAGATCGTAGCGGTCGGACTCAAGCTGCCCGATTGGGCGCAGACCGCCTGCGACGAGTACCTCAAGCGCTTTACGCCTGAGTTTCGGGTCGAGGTCAAGACGGTTCGGGCCGAGGTGCGCAGCGGCAAGCCGGTATCGGCCTTGCTGCAGGCCGAGCGTGAGCGTATCGAATCGGCGGTGAGCAGGGGTAGCCGGGTCATCGCCCTGGATGAGCGGGGCGCTGGACTGTCCACGCCAGCCTTGGCCGAGAGGCTGCTGGTCTGGCAACAGGAAGGCACCGATGTGGCCTGGTTGATCGGCGGTGCCGACGGCCTGGATCCTGGACTCAAACAAGGGGCCCATGAGCGCATTCGCTTGTCTGACCTGACCTTGCCCCATGCCCTGGTGCGCGTGTTGTTGCTCGAGCAACTGTACCGGGCCTGGAGTATCAACGCCAACCATCCTTACCATCGCGCATGATTTATCTGGCTTCGCAAAGCCCGCGGCGCGCGCAATTGCTTGAACAGCTGGGCGTGACTTTCCAGCGCTTGCTGCCTGATCCGCAAGAAGATCCCGAAGCACTGGAGGCGGTGATGGGGCGTGAGCCAGCTTCTGCCTATGTGCAACGCGTGACTGCGCTCAAACTTGATGCTGCCGTGTTGCGGCGGCAGCGGCTGAGACTGCCGCCGGCCCCGATCTTGTGCGCCGACACCACCGTGGCGATAGGGCGCGAGATTCTGGGCAAGCCGGTCGATCAGGCGCAGGCCAGGGAGATGCTGACCCGGTTGTCTGGCCGCACCCACCGGGTGCTGACCGCTGTGGCTGTTCAGGCGGGGCGGCGGCGTCTGCAAGCGCTGAGTGTTTCCAGCGTCACGTTCGATAAGCTCACGCCGACAAAGATCCGTCGGTATGCTGCCAGTGGGGAGGCCCTGGGCAAGGCTGGGGCCTATGCCATCCAGGGGCGCGCCGCTGCCTTTGTGGTGTCGATTCGCGGCAGCTATTCTGGCATCATGGGGCTTCCCTTGCGGGAGACGGCCCTGATGCTCGACCGGCTTGTTTTGAACCTCTGAAAAACACCATGCCGCAGGAAATTCTGATCAATTGGTCGCCCCAGGAAACCCGTGTGGCCCTGGTTGAACACGGGGCGGTTCAGGAGCTGCATGTCGAGCGCGCGCTCGAGCGCGGCCTAGTGGGCAACATCTACCTGGGTAAAGTGGCGCGGGTGTTGCCGGGCATGCAGTCAGCCTTCATTGACATCGGGCTTGAGCGCGCGGGTTTTTTGCACGTTGGCGATCTCTTGAGCAGCATCGCCAGCCGTCACGCCGAGGCCGAAGGTGCACGCCCTGAACCGGCCATGCCCATTGAAAAGCAGGTTTTCGAGGGTCAGACCTTGCTGGTGCAGGTGCTCAAGGATCCGATCGGCACCAAGGGAGCCCGGCTCAGTGCCCAGGTCAGTATTGCCGGCCGTCTGTTGGTCTATCTGCCGCAGGATCGGCACATCGGTGTGTCGCAGAAAATCCCGTCGGAGCAAAGGCAGCAGCTGCGCGAACGCCTGCAGAAGTTGGCTGGAGATATTGGTGGCTTTATCTTGCGAACCAACGCCGAAGAGGCCAGCGATGACGAACTGTCCGAAGACATTGCCTACCTGTCCAAGACCTGGTCTCGCATCCGTGAACAGTCAGTTCGGTTGCCGCCTGCTTCTTTGCTGCACCAAGACCTGAACTTGATGCAGCGGGTGCTGCGCGATATTGCCTCGCCGCTGACACAGTTCGTCCGCATCGATTCGTGCGAACAGCACCGGGCTCTGCAAGATTTTGCGCTCGAATTCATGCCTGATCAGGCCGAACGGATCACCCTCTACACCGGCGAGCGGCCCATCTTCGACTTGCACAATATCGATGAAGAGGTCGCCCGAGCTCTGGGCAGGCGTGTCGATCTGAAGTCGGGGGGTTATCTGATCATCGACCAGACTGAGGCGCTGACCACCATTGATGTCAATACAGGGGCTTACGTGGGGGCTCGCAACTTCGAGGACACCATCTTCAAGACCAATCTGGAGTCGGCCCAGGCTATCGCCCGTCAACTGCGCTTGCGCAATCTGGGGGGCATCATGATCGTCGACTTCATCGACATGGCCCGGTCTGACCACAGACAGGCGGTCCTTGAGGAGCTCAAAAAGCAACTCGCGCGCGATCGCGTCAAGACCACCGTCAATGGTTTCTCGGCTCTGGGCTTGTTGGAAATGACGCGCAAGCGCACCCGGGAATCTCTAGCGCACCAACTGTGCGAGCCTTGTCCCACCTGTCAGGGCCGGGCGGTGGTCAAGACGGCACGCAGCGTCACCTACGACATCTTGCGCGAGATTTTGCGTGAGGCCCGTCAGTTCAATCCACGCGAGTTTCGAGTGATTGCTGCTCCCGCGGTCATTGAGTTATTCCTGGACGAGGAAAGCCAGCACCTGGCGGGCTTATCAGACTTCATCGGCAAGCCCATCTCTTTGCAGGCCGATACAACGTTGCCGCAGGAGCGGTATGACGTGGTGTTGCTGTGAAGGCGCAGAAGAGATGGGCGGTTGACTTTCGCCTTCTAAGCAACTAGCTTGAAGTGCTTGCGGCTCAGATCTAGGCCGCTCACCCGCTCGATCCATTGCTTGACTCTCAGTCTCTTGTCTCGGGCGGTCAGCCGGTAGTGAGGGTCGATCTGAAACTCACGTTCTGCTTGACTTGAAAGCCAGTCTTTCATCACAGCCGGATGGCTGCCATGAAAGTGGCCGAGCATCTTCGAGTCGGCCTGGCTGTATTGAACCGTCGGAGCACCGTGCGACCAATACTTGCTGACTTGATTGAGCTTTTCCTGCATCTTCTGCTGCGGCCTGATCCATCCGTAATGAAAAATATGGGCGTTAGCCAGGGCGGCTTTGGGGTTGCGGCCTCGCTTGCTGTTTTCGGTAATCAACCAGTACTGCCCATCGGGTGCGTAGGATCGGATGGTGTTGCGTATCAGCCGACATTCCCTCCGGTACCACCCGGGACCTGTACCCAGGATGCTGGGCGAGCCGAAGAAGTGGTAGTAATCAAACACCAAGGCCTCGACTTCTGAATTTTCATGGTGGCGCTCAATACTTTGTCGAATGTTGTCGAGTTCCGCCTCGTGAAGCACCTCGTCACCCTCCAGATAAAAAGCCCAGTCTCCGGTACAGGCATATTGGGCGATCATTTTTTGTTGGGCATAGACGAATCCTCTGTGGGACATGCGTTCATTCCAGACTGTCTCGATGATTCGGATCTTCGGATCGTTCAGGGCCTCGATGCGCTCCAGCGTATCGTCCTTGCTCTTACCGACGGCGATCACGAACTCATCCACGAGCGGGAGCAGGGATCGAATGGACTGTTCGAACGGAAATGCCAGTTCCACTGCATTGCGGAGAAAGGTAAAGCCGCTGACGGTTGGATTCATGCTGTTAGACGGAAACTTCGTTGCCGCTTTGGATTTGTTTAAAGCCCAGACTGTACAGGTGGGCGTAATGCCCTCCGAGCGCCAGCAGCTGCGCGTGCGTGCCCGTCTCCACGATGCGTCCTGCCTCCAGGACAACGATGTGATCGGCGTGCTGTATGGTCGAGAGGCGGTGGGCCACCACCAGAGAGGTTCGTCCCGCGCGCAGGCGGTCAATGGCCTGCTGAACAACCAGCTCCGATTCATTGTCCAGAGCCGAGGTCGCTTCATCGAGAAGCAGCACGGGAGCGTCTTTGTACAAGGCGCGGGCGATCGCCAGTCGTTGGCGCTGTCCCCCCGATAGCTGCATCGCGTTGTGGCCGATCGGACTGTCCATGTCCTCCGGCAGGTCTTTCAGGAGCGACTCCAGGTTGGCGGCGATCAGGCATTGCCGCACCCGCTGGCGATCGGGTTCCTGACCGAGGGCCACATTGACGGCCAGGCTGTCGTTGAGCATGACTACATGCTGGCTCACGTAGGCAAATTGGCGTCGCAGGCAGGCCAGTTCCCAGTCTTCAACATCGACCCCGTCGAGCAAGACCCGTCCACCTTGCCGAGCCACCAGGCGGGGCAGGAGGTTGACCAGTGTGGTCTTGCCCGAGCCCGAACTGCCCACCAGGGCAACCGTCTGACCGGCGCGTATGTGCAAGCTCAGGTTGTCCAGTGCCGCATGACCCTCGTTGCTGTATCGCACCTGCACCGCTTCAAATGCAATCTCTCCTCGGGCACGGCGGCTCTGGTGTTGACCGCTGGTTTCATCAGGAACCTCCTCGAGCAGGCGCAGCGCGCGCTCGATGGCGGCAACGCCTCTTGTGAGGGGGCTGCCTATCTCTGCCAGGCTTTTGAGCGGGGCAATCAGCAGCAGCATGGCGGTGATGAAGGCCACGAACCCCCCCACCGTGGTCAGGCCCGCCTGGCTTTGCAGCAAAGCGATCGCGATGACTGCCGACAGGGCCAGGGCCGACAGGATCTGCGTCAGCGCGCTCATGCCGCTGTGTGCGATGGTGCTTTTGAGCGAAAGCTGGCGCAGGGTGTTGCTCAAGATGCCAAAGCGCCGCGCTTGCTGTTGCTGCGCCGCATGCAGGCGAATGTCCCGATGGGCCAGCACGTTTTCTTCGACCACATAGGCCAATTCATCGGTAGCCTGCTGGGTTTGCTGCGTGAGCCGGTACAGGCGTCGGGTGAGGCTGCGGACCATGATGATCAGGGGGGGCAGGATGAGCGCGACCACCAGGGTGAGCTTCCAGTTCAGGTAGAGCAGGTAGATGACCAAGGCCAGCAGGGTCAAGGCATCACGCACCAACCGGATCAGGGTGTGGATCAGGATAGAGGAGCCGTTGTGCACCTCATAGACCACGGTGTTGGCCAGGGTGCTTGCATTTTGTTGTTCGTACAAGGGCAGGTGCGCCCGCAGCATTTTGGCGAACATGTCGTCGCGCAGACGCTGCAAGCCAGCGTTGATGATCCGGGCCAGCGCGTATTGAGACAGGAAACCGCTGGCCGCTCTCAGGCCAAACACCAACACCAGCAGGACCGGCACATGCCACAGCGGAACCTGGCCGGCACCCTGAAAGCCACGATCGAGCAGCGGCTTGAGCAGGGCCGGGATCATAGGCTCAGTGGCCGCGGCAAGCGCGGTCGCGAAGATGGCCAGCACCCAGGTGAGCTTTGCGTTGCCGAAATAGGGCCAGAGGCGGCTGGCCTGTTGACGCAAACGAGAAAGGAGGGGGGCTGGCTTGGTCAAAGTCCCGCTTTGATTCATTAAACTCCGCAGGTCATGCCGCTCGGAATCCTCTGATTATCCTGCAAGACAGTTGTTTTCCGTCCTCCAGCAAGCGCCCCCACTGGGGGGATGGGGTCGCTCCTCCGAAAGCGCACAAAGAAGTGAGTGTTACCGATTCAATGTCGACGCCGATGTCCCGCTGGGAAAGAGGGGTTGATGCCTGGTTGACAGCATCGACCGTGTTCCTCGGCTGCTTTTTGCTGGTTTCAACGGCTGGGACCGCGATTGCCCTTGTGGCGATGCTGTTGGGCTGCATTCTTCAGGCGCCGAGGATCTGGAGGCTGGGGCTTTGGCGCGATCCGCTGATCCTCTGGGGATTGGTTTTTTTTGCCTTTGTTTGGGCCCATGAGACCTGGATGGCGGCGGCGGGTGGGCCACCTGGGGACATGATCGGCAGCTATGGGGAGCTTTGGCGCTTTCCCATTGTCCTTGCCGTATTCGCCGTGATTCGGAACAGGGATTTCTTCTGGGGTGCCTTAATCACCGGCGCCGTGGTTCTTGCCGCGCTCATTTGGTCGGAAGCCCTGGGCCGACCTGTGATGCCCCCTGAGTTTTCTTTTCCGGGCAGACGCATCAGTTTGGGCTTCGGTCTGGTTGCCGTTGCCTGGGTCGCCTGGGCACGGTCTTTTTATTCGGAGCGGCCGTGGCTGCTTCGGGCCATCAGCGTTAGCTTGGTCATCACGCTTTTGTTCGC
Organism: uncultured Polaromonas sp.; assembly: GCA_964501235.1. Taxonomy (GTDB): domain Bacteria; phylum Pseudomonadota; class Gammaproteobacteria; order Burkholderiales; family Burkholderiaceae_C; genus Polaromonas. The sequence continues at coordinate 54,106 of CAZCSD010000005.1, forward strand.
CATGGACGGCCGAACGGCGCATTTGCTGGTTGTCTTGCTGGTTGCTTGGGCCGGATGGACCAGGAGCGGCCCACGCTTGCGCTGGCTGCTGGTCTTGCTCCTACCCGCGCTGGTGCTGACTGTGGCCTCGATGTCCAAGTCGGTGCAGAACCGAATGGCCGACACGCTTTCAGCTTTTAGCGCGCCGCCTCTTGGCTCGCAGGCTACGTCGGCGGGGTTGCGAAAGGAGTTTTACCTGATTGGTCTGGAGGTGGCGCTCGAAAATCCTTGGGTGGGCGTGGGCCTGTCGGGGATTCCCGAGGCCTATCGGGAAAAGATCGTTCAGAAGGCCCGAAAGGACGTGCGTTGGGCCCCCTACGCCGATCCCAGCGTTCAGCGGACATCCAATTTGCACAATGAGTACCTCATGCTCTGGGCCGGGACCGGTACGCTTGGCTTGCTTTTGTTTTTGGTCTGGCTTGTGCTTCCCATGTTTATGCGGGGATTTGAGGGTTTCCGGAGGCAGGCGATGAGCGGTCTGGTTCTGGCATTTGCGGTCGGTTGTTTCCTGAATTCTTGGCTCTTGGATTTCACGCCAGGTCATATCTACATGGTTCTGATAGCCTGGTTGCTCAGTGAGCGTTACCGTACAGGACGGTTTGAGCCTGGACTTAAGGAGCGCTTGGGCACAGCATGAGCAGCCTGACACTGATCGTTATCACCAAGAACGAGGCCGGGAATATCGAGCGGTGTCTTGCATCGGTGCCCTTTGCCCATCAGAAGGTGGTGGTTGACAGCGGCAGCTCGGACAGCACCGTCGAGATCGCCTCGCGGGTGGGGGCCGAGGTGGTACAGACTGTCGATTGGCCGGGCTTTGGTCCACAAAAAAACCGCGCCTTGAATCTGGCTCGGTGTGACTGGGTTCTCTCGCTCGATGCCGATGAGTACTTGAGTGAGGAGCTTCAGCGCGAAATCTGCCTGGTCCTCGCGTCCCCTGAGTTCAAGGCCTTTCGCTTGCCGCGTTCCTCGAGTTACTGTGGCCAGTTCATGCGGCACTCGGGTTGGGCGCCCGACTATGTGACTCGTCTTTTTAGACGGGAATCCGCTCGATTTTCAGACGATGTTGTTCATGAACAGTTGATCGTCACCGGTAAGGTAGGGACCCTCCGAGCCAAATTGATGCACGAAAGCTTCAAGACGGTGGAGGATGTGCTTTACAAGCTCAATGCCTATTCGACGGCCGGAGCGCGCAAGATGCATCAGGCGGGTCAGCGGGCATCCTTGTCGCAAGCCGTCCTGAAGGGGTGCTGGGCGTTTTTGAGGACCTATGTGTTCCGTTTGGGCTTCCTCGATGGTCGCAAGGGATTTCTTTTGGCCGTTTCCAATGCGGAAGGAACCTATTACCGCTATGTGAAGCTGTGGCTGATGGACCCGGACCAGCGCTGAGGAAGAGGGATCACCGTGAACATCAGCTTCATCGTTCTGACCTACAACAGGCCCGACGCTTTGCTGGCGGTCTTGCAGTCTCTGTCCAGCCAGTGCCAGCCCAACGATCAGGTCCTCGTGGCCGATGATGGCTCGCGCGCTGACTGCGTGCAACTCTTGCGCGATCGGGCGCCTCGCTTTCCGTGCTCGGCTTTGCATGTTTGGCATCAGGACCGCGGCTTTACCGCCTCTGCGGCGCGCAATCGGGCGGCACTCAGCGCTGTCGGTTCCTATCTGGTTTTCCTCGACGGCGACTGCGTACCCGGGCCTGCGTTTGTCGAGAATCACCGAGCCTTGGCCGAGCGAGGATGTTTTGTCAATGGCAGTCGAGTGCTTTTGAATAAAGCACTCACTGAGACGGTCCTTGCCGAGCAGTTGAATCTGGCCCGGCAGCCTGCCTCTTTCTGGATTCAGGCTTGGCTGCGTGGCCAGGCTAACAAGCTGCATCACCTTTTGCCTTGGCCGAAGCCTTGGCGAAGGGTTCATCGGAAATTTTCCTGGCGCGGCATCCGCAGTTGCAATTTTGGTTTGTGGCGCGACGATTTTTTCGCGGTCAATGGATTCGACCAAGTCTTTGAAGGCTGGGGTCATGAAGATGCCGATTTGGTCCTCAGGCTGCATCACGCTGGCATGGCCCGCAAGAATGGATTTTTGGCCACGGAGGTGTTTCATCTATGGCATTCGGAAAACCCCAGGCTTTATGAGTCCACCAACCGGGCTCGCGTGATGGAGCGGTACCGGCTCGGCACCGTAAAGGCGGAGTCAGGGCTCAATGAACTCGTGGTCTCGGAGGGCAGCTTGACTGCTCTATAGTTAGGTCTATGCGAGCTTATTCATGAACGGATCCCTGAGCAGACGACTTCTTGTCCTTGGCGCTTTGTCGGCGCCCCTGGCCTCGCGCGCTCAATTCCGCGTCGAAGTCTCGGGCTTGGGCATGGCGCAATTGCCGATCGCCTTTCCGGCCTTCCGGGCCGAGGGGGCAGCGCCGCAGCCTGTGAGCACCGTCGTACGGGCTGACCTGGAGCGCAGCGGCATGTTTCGTGCCGTCGACAGCGGCAGCGTGTCTGTGGATGAGACTTCGCAGTTGGACTCTGCACTTTGGCGCCAGCGCGGCGCTGACTTCATGGTGGCCGGCAGTATCACGGCCTTGGCCAATGGCAGCTTTGATGTGCGTTTTCGTTTGTGGGATGCAGTTCGCGCCCAGGACCTCGGGGGGCAGGCCTTCGCCGTGGTGCGGTCGGATCTGCGCGCCGTGGCCCATCGCGTCGCCGACTTTATCTACCAAAAGTTAATTGGGGAGAAGGGCGTTTTTTCGACGCGCATCACCTTCGTCACCCGCGCAGGGGGCAGGCACACCTTGTGGGTGGCCGACGCTGACGGCGGCAATCCGCAGCCGGTGCGGTTGAGCCCCGAGCCCATCATCTCGCCGTCATGGTCGCCCTCCGGTTCGCACCTGGCGTACGTCTCATTTGAGTCGCGCAAGCCCGATATCTTTGTGCTGGACATGAAGACCGGGCGCCCGCGGCTGATGGCCAACTTCAGAGGTTCCAACAGTGCACCGACTTGGAGTGCCGACGGGCGGCAGATCGTGGCCACGCTCAGCCGGGACGGCGGCTCTCAGATTTTTGCCATTGACGCCACGCTGGGCGGCGAGCCCCGGCGACTGATTCAATCGGACAGCATCGATACCGAGCCGGTTTGTTCGGCCGACGGTCGCTGGATCTACTTTGTCAGCGACCGCGGTGGTTCGCCGCAGATTTACCGCATGGCCACATCGGGCGGCCAGCCCGAATGGGTCAATACCGGCATGCGCTACAACATCTCGCCGGCCATCAGCCCCGATGGTCGTTATGTGGCGTTCGTGGCCCGTATTGAGAACGCTTTCCGGCTGCACCTCATGGACTTATCGACCCGCGCGGTCAGCGCCCTGTCTGATACTGCCTCCGACGAAAGCCCGAGTTTCTCGCCCAATGGGCGGCTCATTTTGTACGCCACCCAGCAACAGGGCCGCGATATGCTGATGACCACCACCCTCGATGGCCGTATCCGGGCGGCGCTCTTGGGGCAAAATGGGGCGATTCGGGACCCTCAGTGGGGCCCCTTTGGACCATAATCCCCAAAAAAACCATTCTTGATTCCAACACAAGTGGGAGATGTCAGTATGAAATCCAGGTCCCTGTACGCGATTGTCACCCTCGTTCTTGCGCTCTGTCTTGGCGCCTGCGGCTCCAGGGTCAAGCTCAACGAGGTGGCGGTGGAGGACCGTAATGTTTCAGGGGCCAGCGCGGCGCAATCGGGTGCTGCCGGTTCAGACAGGGCTGCTGAAAGCTCGGCTGGGGGCGCGGGGGCCGGTGCAGCGCTTGCGCCCGCGGCGCTGGCCGGCGCGAACGTTGCCGCCAGTGATCTGACTGCGCGCAAAGGGCCGGCGCCCGTTCCCGCTGATTTGGCGATGGTCATCTATTTCGAGTACGACAGCTTCGAGATCAAGGCCCAGTTTCAGCCGACCGTCCAGGCTCATGCGCGTTACCTGAGTGCCAACAAGGAAAGAAAGCTTGTTTTGGAAGGACACACCGACGAGCGCGGAGGACGCGAATACAACCTCGCTCTGGGGCAAAAGCGGGCCGAGTCGGTGTCTCGCGCTCTATCGGTTCTGGGAGTGGCCGGCGCTCAGGTGGAGTCCGTTAGCTTCGGGCAGGAAAAGCCTGCAGTTGCCGGCTCCGATGAGGCGGCCTACCAGAAGAACCGCCGGGTCGAGTTCAGTTACCGTTGATTCTCATGCGGCCGCTTTTCAGAGCCGGGGTCCTGGGATTGCTCTGCGCGGTTACCGGCGCGCAGGCGGTCACCCTCTTTGCCGACAACGAGGCTCGGCAGGAGTTGCTCAACCTGCGCCAGCGCATCGCCACCCTGGAGCGCAACCTGCAAGAGGAGGCGCGCACCCGGCAGGAGCTCGCCGACCGAGTGCAGTCCCTGATCAATACGCAGGTGCAGGAGCAGGCCCGTCGCAAGCAACTCGAGCAGACCTTGGAGGCGCTGACCAAGACCACCGAAGAGCAGGCCCGGGTTGGACGCGGCAGCCTGGAGTTGCTCAACCAGATCGAGCAGTTGCGGCAGGATCTGGCGCGCTTGCGTGGCGAAAACGAGGCCCTGAGGGATTTCGTCGCGGGTTTTCAGCGTGGGCTGGCCGACCTCAGGCAGTCGCAGGCCGATCTGCGCAACAACCTGGGAGGGGTTCAGGCCGGCCTCAACGAGGTGCAGCGCGCTGTCAAGGACGCCAGCGGACTCGAGGAGCGCATCCGCAAGGTTGAACCGGTGCGGGTTTCTCTGGAAGGGCGTGAATTTGAGGCCTTGCCCGCCGAGGTGGCTGCCTACGATGCGGCGGTGAAGGCCTTCGGCAGCGACGACCACAAGTCGGCCCAGACCCTGTTCGAGCAGTTCTTGCTGCGTTACCCGGGCAGCGCCTACCGACCTTGGGTGCTCTACTGGCTGGGCTCGTCGCAACAGGCCACCGAAGACTTCAAGCCTGCGCAGTCCAGTTTGCGCTCCCTGCTCAGAGACTTTCCAGGACACCCGCGGTCGCCTGACGCGATGCTGGCCCTGGCCGGTGTTCAGTTCGACCTGAAGGAGCCCCGGCCGGTTGTGCGCAAGACGCTGGAGGATTTGATCAAGGCGCACCCAGGAACCAAGGCCGCAGCGGTAGCCCGCGACCGGCTGGCCAAGCTTAAGTAGTTCGAGCCTCTGTGGGTCAGGCTTTTCGGAGCTGGTCCTGGCGGGCCCAAGGACGGCCGCCTAAAATCACGGCATGGAGCTCGAACAATTCAACGCCTTGCAGCAGCAGGTTCTGCTGGCAGCCTTCGGCCTGGCCTTTGCCTTTGGCCTGATCGGACAGCGCACGCATTTCTGCACCATGGGGGCGGTCAGCGACATCGTCAGCATGGGCGACTGGACTCGGATGCGCATGTGGGCCCTGGCCGGGGGCGTTGCGATGCTTGGCTTCCAGGGCCTGGTTTATGCCGGTTGGATCGACCCCGCCCGCACGCTTTATGCCTCCGGTCGCTTCATCTGGCTTTCGGCCCTGGCAGGCGGGTTGTTATTCGGCTTTGGCATGGTGCTCGGTTCCGGGTGCGGCAGCAAGACGCTCATACGTGTGGGCGGGGGCAGTTTGAAGTCGGTTGTGGTCTTTCTGGTCATGGGGATTTCGGCCTTCATCACGATCAAGGGTTTGGCTGCCGTCATTCGGATCGAAACCGTCGACCGGGTCGCCTTTGATGTACCGGCGCCCGGTACCTTGGCCTCGCTGTTGGCGCCCGTTTTCGGCGCAACGGCCGCCCAGGTTGGTTTGGCTCTAGCGCTGCTGCTGGGCCTGGGACTGTGCCTGTGGGCCTTGCTGGGGCGCTCCTTCCGCAGCGCGGACAATTTGCTGGGTGGTTTGGGTCTGGGCGTCTTGGTGGTGGCCATGTGGTGGCTGACCGGGCATCTGGGTTTTGTGGCCGAAAACCCCGAGACGCTCGAAGAGGTGTTTGTGGCCACCTATTCCGGGCGTGCCGAGAGTTTCACATTTGTGGCTCCGATGGCGCACACCTTGGACTGGCTGATGTTCTTCAGTGACAAGAACAACACCCTCAGCCTGGGGGTCATGTCCGTGGCCGGCGTCGTGCTGGGTTCGGCGACCTGGGCGTTGTTGACACGCACTTTTCGGTGGGAGGGCTTCCGTGATGCCGAAGACACCGCCTTGCATCTGATCGGCGGGGCTCTTATGGGCGTCGGAGGGGTCACGGCCATGGGCTGCACGGTAGGCCAGGGCCTGTCCGGCCTGTCCACGCTGAGCCTGAGCAGTTTCCTGGCGCTTGGCGGCATACTCGGCGGCAGCTATCTTGGGCTGCGGTGGCAGATCGGGCGGCTCGAGCGTTCGCTTTGAGCCCGATGGCACCCGATCCCCTTGAGCAGGTGGATACGGCCAGGCGGTTTGGGGGCCTGGCCCGACTCTACGGCGAGCGGGGCGCGCAGGCCTTGGCGCGAACGCATGGCGTGGTGGTGGGCCTGGGGGGTGTCGGTTCCTGGGCTGCCGAGGCGCTGGCCCGCAGCGGCGTGGCCCGCTTGACCCTGATCGACCTGGACCATATTGCTGAATCCAATATCAACCGGCAGGTGCACGCCCTGGACCGAACCCTCGGTCAGGCCAAGGTTCAGGCCATGCGTGAGCGCATTGCCGACATCCATCCCGCTTGCGAGGTTCGCTGTGTCGAGGACTTTGTGAGCCCCGACAACTGGCCGCAGATCGCCGATTTGGATCTTGAGGCGGGCCAGCCGTTGGCCGTGATCGATGCCTGTGACCAGATGGCGGCCAAGACGGCGATGGCGGCCTGGGCGTTGAGGTCGAAAGCCCTCTTCATCAGCGTGGGGGCGGCCGGAGGCAAGCGGCATGCGCATCGGGTGGATGTGGCCGATCTGTCGCAGGTCACGCACGACCCTCTGTTGGCCAAAATGCGTTATGACCTGCGCAAGCACCATGGTGCGCCGCGTGAGGGCCCGATGCGGGTCGCCTGTGTGTTCAGTTGTGAGCCCGTGATGCAATCGCCCGCGATGTGCGAGGTTGACCAAGATCGCCCGCCGCAGGGCGGCCTGAACTGTCATGGCTATGGATCGGTGGTCAGCGTCACCTCCACCTTCGGACTCTGCGCTGCAGGCTGGGTGCTCGACAGCGTGGCTGCCCAGTGGGGCTCAAATTTGCCGCTATAATTTACGGCTGTGCCGAACGCTCAGGTGTGCATTAGCCACCGCAAAGAGCGTCCCCTTGGAATGATCGAACGCTAGCGATCTGCCCACAGGCTTCGGGTCGTTAGCTCAGTCGGTAGAGCAGCGGACTTTTAATCCGTTGGTCGCGTGTTCGAGTCACGCACGACCCACCATACAACCGCCTTGCAGAGTTTGCAAGGCGGTTTTTTTTGGCGGATGCTGGGCAAGGGGGCTTTTAAAATTCCGAGGTTCAGTTCCATCCCCCTGGGGCCTGCCACTGCGACAGAGGATTTGTCATGTCGAGACAGTATTTCGGTACCGACGGTATACGCGGAACGGTGGGCCAGGCGCCGATCACGCCCGATTTCGTGCTGCGCCTGGCGCATGCGGTTGGTCGCGTGCTTAAACGATCCCAGAAGCGACCCCTGGTGCTCATTGGCAAGGACACGCGCATTTCGGGTTACATGTTGGAAAGTGCGCTCGAGTCGGGCTTCAATTCGGCCGGTGTCGATGTGATGCTGCTCGGGCCGCTGCCCACACCCGGCGTGGCCTACCTCACCCGCACCCAGAGGGCCAGCCTGGGCGTGGTGATCAGCGCCAGCCACAACCCGTTTGAAGACAACGGCATCAAGTTCTTCAGCGCGCAGGGCAGCAAGCTCGATGACGCTTGGGAGGTCGAGGTCGAGGCCATGCTCCACCAGCCTGCGGCCTGGGTGCCCTCTGCGGACCTGGGCAAGGCGCGGCGCCTGGACGATGCGGCAGGGCGTTACATCGAGTTCTGCAAGAGTTGCTTTGCCAGCGATCAGACAATGAAGGGCCTCAAGATCGTGGTTGATGCGGCCCATGGAGCCGCGTATCAGATAGCGCCGGCTGTCCTGCACGAGCTCGGCGCCGATGTGGTTCGTATCGGTTGCTCGCCCGATGGACTCAACATCAACGACCGTTGCGGGGCGACCCACCCCCAAGCGGTCCTCGAGGCGGTGCAGCATCATCGGGCTGATTACGGCATTGCTCTGGACGGCGATGCCGACCGGGTGCAGATGGTCGATGGCCAAGGGCGTCTTTACAACGGCGACGAGCTGTTGCTGGCCATGACCCGGGAGCGCCTTGACCGGGGCGAAGCGGTTAGCGGGGTGGTTGGCACCCTGATGACCAACTTGGCGATCGAGCAGGCGCTCCTGGATAGAGGCGTTGACTTTGTGCGGGCCAAGGTCGGCGACCGCTACGTGCTCGAAGAGCTCGAGCGGCGGGGCTGGATTCTGGGCGGTGAAAGTTCAGGACACTTGCTGGCTTTGGACAAGCACAGCACCGGCGATGGACTGGTCAGCGCTCTGCAGGTGCTGCAGGCCTGCGCCCGAAGCGGCAAGACGTTGTCACAGCTGCTCGAAGGCGTGACGCTGTACCCGCAGACGCTGATCAACGTACGACTGCAGCCGGGCCAGGACTGGAGCGCCAGCGCAGCCCTGAAAGCCGCGACCCAGTCGGTGGAGGCTGAGCTGGGCAGCATGGGCCGCATCCTGATCCGCGCCAGCGGCACCGAGCCGGTGCTGCGCGTGATGGTCGAGGCCCAGGACGGCACACTCGCGCGCCAGTGCGCCGAGCGCCTGGTCGCCGCGGTTGCGCAGGGCTGAGTATGGCGGGCGGTGATTTCGTGCAGGTCTTTCAGGCCAATTACGCCGATCCTCGCCATGCGCACGCCGTGGTCGCACTGCTCGATGCCTATGCCCGTGACCCCGCCGGTGGCGGCGAGCCCTTGAGCGCCTTTGCCCGCCAACGCCTGGTGCCCGAACTGGCCGCCCGCCCCACCGCTTTCAGCGTGCTGGCCTTCATGGCCGAGCAGCCCGTGGGCCTGGTCAATTGCATCGAGGGCTTTTCCACCTTTGCCTGCAAGCCGCTGGTGAACGTGCACGATGTGGTGGTGATGCCGGCGCTGCGGGGCGCGGGGATTGGCCAGCGCATGCTGGAACGGGTGGAGCAGATCGCGCGCTCGCGGGGCGCCTGCAAGCTCACGCTGGAGGTGCTTTCGGGCAACCGGTCGGCGATTCGCCTCTATGAGCGTTCGGGCTTTGCGCCGTATGAGCTGGACCCTGCGATGGGGCAGGCGCAGTTTTTCCAGAAGTGGCTGTGAGCTTGCTCGAGCGGGGGTGAGTACCCTTCGCGCCAAGATTGGCTCGGCAGAGTGTGGGGTGTGGGCGCCGGCCTCATGCTGGAGTACCAGAAATCGGCCGGCGCCCACACCCCACACTCTGTTCAACGCGCAGGCGTGTGTTTCGAGAATGCCAGAGTCGTGCGATGCGAGCTTGGGTCTGCCCGGCCGCCGATTTCTGGTACCCCAGTATGAGGCGGCCGGGCAGACCCCAAGCTCGCTGCTCGGTGGTGGTGGCAGGCAGCCTTAGGCGCAGAGATGTGAAACGCGAGACGACCGGTGAAGACTCAGGTCGCCGCTTCCAGCCCGTTGCGAAAGTGCTCCCGCATGCGTTCGACGGCGAGCGCGGCATTGCGCTGCGTCAGGGCCTCCATCAGCGCGCGGTGCTCTTTCAGCGATTCGGCGATGCGCCCGGTCTTGAGCAGCGAATGGTGGCGGTTGAGCTTCATTACCTTGCGCAGGTCGCTCACCATCTGGTCGCGCCAGCGGTTCTCGGCGATGGCCAGCAGCCGGCGGTGAAAGGCCTCGTTGATGCGGAAGAACTCCTCGCGGTCGCCCGCGGCGCCTTCCAGCTCCGCGTGCAAGGCCTGCAGATCTTTCAATTCTGGGGCCGTAGCCTTGACTGCGACCACGCCAGCCGCGTCGCTTTCCAGCAGCGCCAGCAGGTGGTACACATCGCGCAGGTCTTGGTCCGACACCTCGGTCACATAGGCCCCGCGCCGCAGCTTCATGGTGACCAGTCCCTCGGTGGCCAGGACCTTCAGGGCCTCGCGCAGGGGCGTGCGGCTGATGCCGTACTCCTCGGCCAGTCTGAGCTCATCAATCCAGCTTCCCGGGGGCAGTTCCTGTTGGAAGATACGCTCGCGCAGGCGCTCGGCCACCTCCTCGTAGAGGGCGCGGCTGGACAAGGGGGCAAGGACCGACATACCGGGAGCTTACCCTAAATTTAATTTTGAATCAATAATTATGAATGAGGTAGACTCTGCCGCGCCGCGTTGGAGAAAGACTGTCATGAACAAAATGAACACCCCTGCCGAGTTCAAGTCGGCCACCTTGGAAGACTGGCAACGGGCTGCGACCAGATCGGCCCCGGGCGGGGATCTCAATGCTCTGTCCTGGCAGACGCCCGAAGGCATCACCGTCAAACCGCTCTACACCGCCCAGGACATCGCTTCGCTGCCCTTTGTCGACACGATGCCGGGCATCGAGCCTTTCATACGTGGCCCACAGGCCACCATGTATGCCGTGCGTCCCTGGACCATACGTCAGTACGCCGGTTTTTCCACTGCCGAAGAGTCCAATGCCTTCTACCGTAAGGCCCTGGCCGCTGGCGGGCAGGGCGTGAGCGTGGCCTTTGACCTGGCCACGCACCGCGGCTACGACTCTGACCATCCTCGCGTTACCGGCGATGTGGGCAAGGCTGGCGTGGCCATCGACTCGGTGGAGGACATGAAGATCCTCTTCAACGAGATTCCGCTCGATAAGGTGAGCGTTTCCATGACCATGAACGGCGCAGTCCTTCCGGTGCTGGCCGGCTATGTGGTGGCGGCCGAGGAGCAGGGCGTCTGCCAGGACCAACTCAGTGGCACCATACAGAACGACATCCTCAAGGAGTTCATGGTCCGCAACACCTACATCTACCCGCCCG
>CAZCSD010000006.1:0-64481 GCA_964501235.1 uncultured Polaromonas sp.
CGCCTGCGCAGCCTCGCGGGCCTGACGCTCGGCCACGCTGCGGGCATGGGCCTGACGCGCATCCCTGATCTGCCAGAGCCCGAATATCAGAACCAGAACAAAGATCCCCAACTCCAGCCAGATGCCCACGATCGACTCCTCTGCGTTTCTTCAACAGGCGATGCACCTGAGCCCTATCAAGCGCGCCGGTAGCTCACGAAGCTGTAGGGCAGGCCGCTGGCCGAGATGGCCTGCTGCCTTGAAGTTTCCCGCCATCCCGGGTCCAGTTCGGGGGCAAACGCATCACCCTCAAACGCCCGATCGATTTCGGTGACCTCGATGCGGTGGGCGATGGGCAGAGCCTGGGCATAGATTTGCGCGCCCCCGATGACCCAGACCTCGGCCTGCTCGGCGCACAGGGCCAGAGCTTGCTGCAGGCTATCGGCTTTTTCTGCTCCGACCGCTTGCCAGCGGTGTTGCCGGGTCAGCACGATATTGCGCCGTCCGGGCAGCGGTCGGAAGCGATCGGGCAGCGAGTCCCAGGTTTTGCGGCCCATGATCACGGGATGACCCTGGGTCAGCGCCCGAAAGCGCGCCAGATCTTCTGGCAGATGCCAAGGCATGAGCCCGTCGCGACCGATCACGCCGTTGGCGGCGCGGGCATAGATGAGGGCAAGGCGCGGTCCTGGGGCCATCACACCGCCACCGGCGCCTTGATAGCCGGATGATGCTCGTAGTTGAGCACCTCAAAGTCCTCGTAGACATAGTCGAACAGACTGGGGGGGCGGCGCTTGATGAGCAGTTGTGGGTAGGGCAGGGGGGGGCGCGAGAGTTGAAGTCGCACCTGTTCCTGGTGGTTGCTGTAGATGTGGCAGTCGCCGCCGGTCCAAACAAAATCACCGACATCGAGGTCGCACTGCTGGGCCACCATGTGCGTCAGCAGGGCGTAGCTGGCGATGTTGAAGGGAACACCGAGAAAAATGTCGGCGCTGCGCTGATAGAGCTGGCAGCTCAGGCGCCCGGGCGCACCGTCTTGGCCGGGGGCGACATAGAACTGAAAGAAGGCATGGCAGGGCATGAGCGCCATCTTCGAGAGCTCAGCCACGTTCCAGGCACTGACGATGATGCGCCGCGAATCGGGGTTGGTCTTGAGCGTCTTGATGACCTCTGCAATCTGGTCGATATGACCGCCGTCCGGGGTCGGCCAGCTGCGCCATTGCACGCCGTAGACCGGCCCGAGGTCGCCGTCCTCCCGGGCCCACTCATCCCAGATGGTCACGCCGCGTTCGCGCAACCAGTTGTTGTTGCGCGAGCCCTGGAGAAACCACAGCAGTTCGTAAATGATGCTCTTGAGGTGCACCTTCTTGGTGGTTACCAGTGGAAAACCTTGTCGCAGATCGAAGCGCATCTGATAGCCGAAAACGCTTTTTGTGCCGGTACCGGTTCGGTCGGACTTGAACACGCCGTGGGCGTCGACATGGCGCATGAAGTCTTCGTACTGCGAGAAAGGGCTGGCGCGGTTCATGGGGATCCGGAGCGGGCTCGAAGAAGGTGATGTGATTGTAGGAGCCTGGCCCTCGCAGACAGACAGGGGGGCCCTGAAGGCGCGCTACCCGGGCAGGACCCGGCCTGGATTGAACAGCCCCAGGGGATCCAGAGCCCGCTTGATGGCCTGCATCATCTGCAGTGCTACGGCGCTTTTGTGTTGCGCCAGTTCATCGACCTTGAGCGAGCCGATGCCGTGCTCAGCCGAGATCGAGCCGCCGAAGTTCCGCACCGATTCGTAGACCAAGGCATTGACCCGCGATTCTTGGGTGCGCAAGAACTCCCGCGCATCCTGACCGTCGGGTGCCTGCACATTGAAATGTAGATTGCCATCGCCCAGATGCCCGAAGTTGACCAAACGCACGCCGGTGATGCTGCGAGCCAGTAGCGCTTCGGTGTGCGTGACGAAGTCAGGAATGCGCGAGATGGGTATCGAGATGTCATGCTTGATATTGAGGCCCTCCTCGACCTGGGCCAGGGGTATGGCCTCGCGGACGTGCCACAGTTGCCGAGCCTGGGTTTCGTTTTCGGCCACCACCGCATCGCTGATGATCTGGCTCTCCAGGGCCAGCTCCAGAACGCGTTCGAGCGCTTGACGCGCGTGCTCGGACGACTGCGTGTCAGACAGCTCCATCAGTACGCAGTAGGCGCCGTGTTCGTGCAAAGGCACGCGCAGCTGCGGGAAGTGACGCGCCACCAGACGGAGCGCGAACTGACCCATCACCTCAAAGCCGGTCAGGCCCGCGTCTAGCCTGCTTTGGGCCAGCCCGAGCAGGGCCACCGCCTGCTCCATATCGGGTACCGCGGCCCAGGCGGTCATCTGGGCGGCCGGCTGGGGATAGAGCTTGAGGGTGGCCGCGGTGATCACGCCGAGCGTTCCTTCGCTACCGATGAACAGGTCGCGCAGGTCGTAGCCGGTGTTGTCTTTACGCAGCCCCTGTAGACTGTCCCACACCTGCCCTTGGGCGTTGACCACTTGCAGCCCCAGGCACAAATCGCGCGCGTTGCCGTAGCGCAGCACCTGGGTCCCACCGGCGTTGGTGGCCAAATTGCCGCCCAGGGTGCAGCTGCCCTCGGCCGCCAAGCTCAGCGGGAAGAGCAGTCCGCGCTCGGAGGCCGCCTGCTGCAGCGCCTGAAGGATGCACCCGGCTTGCACGGTGACGGTCATGTTGGCCGTATCCATGGCAAGAACCCGATTCATGCGTTGCAGGCTCAACACCACTTCGGTGCCGCTGTCATCCGGCGTTGAGCCCACCACCAGACCCGTGTTGCCGCCTTGCGGGACGATAGGCGCCCCGTGCCGGGCACAGGCCTGCACCACGGCGGCCACCTCCTCCGTGCTGGCAGGGCGTACCACCGCCAGCGCCTTGCCGCGTCTGCGTTTGCGCCAGTCCGACTCCCAGGCCGAGAGGTCGCCTTGACTGAGGACATGCGCAGCGCCGCAGACCCTGGCCAGCTCCTGCAGCAAGGCCGGCGTGTTGGGGATCATGGGCCGGCCTCGGCCGTAGCTTGTAGCTTGGCCCGCCTCAGGCGCAGCCGCACGTGCATGGCGCAGGCCGTGAAGAGGCTCAGGCACAGGGCCACTTCCATAAGCGCCAGATAGTTGCTCGGCGGCTTATCACTCCAGGCGCGCACCACGCCCTCCATGAAGTAAAGCCAGACCAAGAGGCTGACCCAGCGATAGGTGTAAAGATTGCGCTTGAGCAAGCCCGCCAAAGGGATGCACAAGGGCAGCACTTTGAGCGCAAGCAAGGACCCGCCGGGTCGGATAGGTGCGATCACCATCTCCCACAGCAAGCCCAGTACGATGAGGCCAGACAAGCTAACAACGGCCAGCCAGCGGGTGATGTCGACGGAGGGAGTGCGCATGGAGATGGCATGATACCGGCCATGCCCCAACCCTCCTTTATGCACGGTTTGCTGCGTTTTCCGTGGCGGCAGGCGTTTTTCACTCTGCGCGAGCGATTTCGCGAAGACCGCTTGGGCTTGAGTGCCAGCAGCCTGACTTTCACCACCTCGATTGCACTGGTGCCGTTCTTTACCGTGGTGTTGGCCGTCTTCACCGTTTTCCCTGCCTTCGCCAAGATGCAGGGGCTGTTGCAGATCTGGCTCATCGAAAGTCTGGTGCCCGACCACATGACGCGCCAGGTGATGGGCTACTTGACCCAGTTCACCCGTCAGGCCAGCCGGCTTGGCGGCGTCGGACTGGCGGTGCTGGTTTTCACCGCAACCGCCCTGGTGCTGACCATAGACCGCACGCTCAATGCCATTTGGCGGGTTCCCCGTAGCCGGCCGCTGGCGCAGCGGCTGCTGGTGTATTGGGCAGCTATCACGCTGGTGCCCTTGCTGCTTGCGGCCAGCCTGGCCGCTACCGCCCAGGCGCTGGTTTTCGTCGGCGTGGGCAAGACCGGCAGCAGCCTGGTGGCCCAGCTCCTCGATACGCTTGAATTTTTTCTGCACGCGGCGGCGCTTGCTGCACTGTTTCGGTTCATGCCCAATACCTATGTGCGCTGGGCACACGCCTGGGCGGGCGCTTTGTTTGCCGCTGCGGGACTGGCTCTGGCCAAAACGTTATTGGCCCTCTACCTGAAGGCGGTTCCCACCTACTCCTTGGTCTATGGTGCATTTGCCACCGTACCCATTTTGCTGATGTGGATCTACTTGGCCTGGATCATCGTGCTGATGGGGGCCGTGATCAGTGCCCACTTGCCCAGCCTGTTTTCTGGGCAGCTTGGCCGGCGCGGTGATCCCGGCAGCAGCTTCGAGCTCTCACTGGCCGTTTTGCGACAGCTGCTGGCTTGGCGCGGCCGCAAGCCGCAGGGTTGCACCGCGCAAGACTTGGCCGCAGATTTGCAGATCGACCCCCTCAAGCTCGAGGGCGTCCTGCAGACGCTCAGGCGCATCGGCTGGATTGCACCGGCCGAGCTCGAGCCTGGAGGCGAGCCGCGCTGGATTTTGCTGGCCGATCCCGATCGCGAAATCGTGGCGCCTCTGGTGGAGGCTTTGCTGGTGGTGCGCAACACGCACACCGAGCGCCTCTGGCAGGAAAGCCGTTGGTCATCGATGAGGCTGCGTTCGGTTCTTTGAGGCTCCATCCGCAGACACGCGCCTATTGCAGGGACAGCGCGCTGCTGTTTTTAACCTCCTCCATGACCGCGTAAGTTCTGGTTTCGCGAACCCCGGGCAATTGCCACAGCACCTGGCCGGCAAAGTCGCGGTAATTGTTCATGTTGGCTGTGCGGGTTTTGAGCAGGTAGTCAAAGCCTCCGGCGACCATGTGGCATTCCAGAATTTCGGGTCTGATCTGCACTGCGGCTTTGAACTGCTCAAACACATTCGGTGAGGTGCGGTCGAGCAAAACCTCGACGAAGACCAACAGGCCTGCCCCGAGCTTGAGCGGATTCAGGCGTGCCTCGTAGCCCAGGATGTAGCCCTCGCGCGTCAGCCGCTGGACCCGGGCCAGAACTGCTGTGGGTGAGAGGGACACCAACTCTGCCAGTTTCAGGTTGCTGATCCGACCATCGCCCTGAAGCGTTTGAAGGATGCGCCGGTCGACGCGGTCGAGCATCTGTGGGTCGTCTTTCATATAAATATTTCGCTACGAAAAGTCGTTATTTTGAAATAAAAATTGGCCTTAAATGCTGATCATGCGTGATTATCAAATCATCAACCGCGTGATCATTCAATGAACAAACCCCTGGAACCCTATCGGCTGGCCCCGTCGGCCAGTTCCCCGCTACCGGCTGGCGCCTGCTTTAGCACGGGCAGACCACCCCTGGATCGAGCCGCCCTCGCGATGGCCATCGCAGCGGCCACCCGCCTGCCTGAGCCCCAGGCCCTGGCGCCTCTGCTCGATCGAGCGCGCTTGGATCCGCAGCAGGGACAGCGTTCACGTGATTGGGCCCGGCAATTGATAGAAGGGCTGCGACGCGAGCAGGCCGCTGGTCGTGGTGTGAGCCGGGTCCAGGCGCTGATGCAGGCCTATTCGCTCTCGAGCCAGGAGGGGGTGGCGCTGATGTGCCTGGCCGAGGCTTTGTTGCGAATTCCAGATCCAGCCACCCGCGATGCGCTGATTCGCGACAAGATCGCGCGCACAGAATGGCAGACCGGGGGCACCGACGCGAGCCCTCTGTTCGTCCATGCGGCCGCTTGGGGTTTGCTGTTGACCGGGCGACTGCTGTCGCAGCCCGAAGAGGGGCGGTTACCGGCTGCCTTGCGGCAACTGGCGCAGCGGGCAGGCGGCGGCCTGATCCGCATGGCGCTGCAGTGGGCCATGGAGTTGCTGGGCGAGCAATTCATTGCCGGCCGCAGCATCGCCGAAGCTCTTGAGCGCGCTGGTCCCCTGCAAGCGCTTGGGTTTCGGTACTCCTACGACATGCTGGGTGAGGCGGCGGTCACGCAGGAGGACGCACAGCGTTACTTCCATGCCTATGTGGAGGCCATCGAGGCCATCGGTGGAACGGCCAGCCAGGGCCCCCATGTCAGTCCGGGGATTTCCATCAAGTTGTCAGCCTTGCACCCTCGCTACTGCCGCGCCCAGTATCAGTCGGTGATGTCCGAGTTGCTACCGCGTCTGCTCCACCTGGCCCTGCTCGCGCGACGCTACGATATCGGCCTGAACATCGACGCCGAAGAGTCGGAGCGACTGGAACTGTCGCTTGAGTTGCTGGAGGCCTTGTGTTTTGAGCCCCGTCTTGCGGATTGGCACGGCCTGGGGTTTGTGGTTCAGGCCTACAGCAAGCGTTGCCCCCGTGTGATTGA
Organism: uncultured Polaromonas sp.; assembly: GCA_964501235.1. Taxonomy (GTDB): domain Bacteria; phylum Pseudomonadota; class Gammaproteobacteria; order Burkholderiales; family Burkholderiaceae_C; genus Polaromonas. The sequence goes on from CAZCSD010000006.1 coordinate 6,286, forward strand.
CTATCTCGTGGACCTGGCCCGGCGCAGTGGACACCGCCTGATGTTGCGCCTGGTCAAGGGGGCCTATTGGGACAGTGAGATCAAGCGCGCGCAGGTGGAAGGACAGAGCGACTATCCGGTCTACACCCGCAAGCATCACACCGACGTGTCCTATCTGGCTTGCGCCCGGCAGCTGCTTGAGGCTGGAGACGCGGTTTATCCCCAATTTGCCACCCACAATGCCATGACATTGGCCGCAGTGCATGAAATGGCGCAGTCGATCCGGGGTGAATTTAAGCCCGGTCAGTATGAGTTCCAGTGCTTGCATGGCATGGGCGAATCTTTGTACAGGCAGGTGGTGGCTGCCGATGGCTTGAATCGGCCCTGTCGGGTGTACGCACCGGTGGGCACCTACGAGACCTTGCTGGCCTATCTGGTGCGACGGTTGCTGGAAAACGGTGCCAATACATCGTTTGTGCATCAGGTGGCCGATGTTTCCAGGCCGGTGGACGAACTGCTCGAAGACCCGGTGCTGTGCGTACAAGCCCAATCGCTGGGGCGCATTCCGGGCCAGCCGCACGAGCAAATTCCCTTGCCCCTGCACCTGTTCGGCCGAAGGCGCCTGAATTCCCAGGGCTTGGACTTTTCCGACGAAGCCAGCCTGCAGACCCTGTCCTGGCAGATGGCCCAGAGCGTCCAGCCCTTGGAAATTGCGCCCAAGGTGGCCGGTCATCGGCACTCGGTCGAGGCGGCGAGCGTCCTGCTCAATCCGGCCGACCCCTCGGATGTGATTGGCACCGTGCGACCTGCCGGTCCGCAGGAGATCGAACAGGCCCTCCAGCAAGCGCAGGCCTGCGCTTGGTCACGGACGGCGGCGTCCGAGCGGGCTGCGGTTTTGGAGCGCGCGGCGGACTTGCTCCACGCCGAGGCATCGATCTGCATGGGACTGCTGGTGCGTGAGGCTGGTAAGACCTGGCCGCATGCGGCGGCCGAAGTGCGCGAAGCTCAAGACTTCTTGCGTTATTACGCAGGCTGGGCGCGGGCGGTACTCCAGACGCAGGAGGTCCTGACCATCGGACCGGTGGCATGCATCAGTCCCTGGAATTTTCCCCTGGCTATTTTTGTGGGTCAGGTGGCCGCCGCTCTGGCCGCTGGCAATCCGGTGCTGGCCAAGCCGGCCGAGCAAACTCCCGCGATCGCCGCCCGAGCGGTCGACATTTTGTGGCGGGCTGGCGTGCCGCGCGAGGCGATGGCGCTTTTGCCCGGACCGGGGCCGCAGGTGGGGATGTCCCTGGTGCGAGACCCGCGGGTGTGCGCCGTGATGTTTACCGGCTCGACCGCCACGGCCAAGCTGCTGCAAGCGCAGGTGGCCCAGAGGCTCCATCAGCATGGTGGGGTGGTTCCCTTGATCGCTGAAACCGGGGGGCAGAACTGCATGGTGGTGGACTCGTCGGCGCTGATCGAACAAGTGGTGCAGGATGCGGTGGCCAGCGCTTTTGAGGCTGCTGGTCAACGCTGCTCGGCCTTGCGCGTGCTTTGTGTGCAGGACGACATCGCCGATGTATTGCTCAGTCGGCTCAAGGGGGCCATGTCTGAGTTGCGTGTCGGGCCGCCCGCGCATTTACACACCGATGTGGGGCCGCTGATTGATGCCCGGGCCTGCCGTGCCGTCGCGGCCCATGTCGATCGACTGTCCGCCCTGGGTCGGCGCGTCTGGCGCCTGGCGCATCCTGACAGCGAACTGTGTCCCGCAGGCCACTATTTGCTTCCCACGCTCATCGAGATCGAGTCCCTCGAGGATCTGGAGGGCGAAGTCTTCGGGCCGGTTTTGCACTTCCTGCGCTGGCCGCGGCGAGATCTCAGCCGTCTGCTTGAGCAAATACACCGGACCGGTTTTGCCCTGACGCTGGGTGTGCAGTCACGCGATGAAGCTCTGATCGAGCAGGTTGTTTCTGCCACGCGTGCGGGAAATGTGTATGTCAACCGCACCATGGTGGGAGCGGTTGTTGGTGTGCAACCCTTCGGCGGGGAAGGTCTGTCTGGCACCGGACCCAAAGCCGGGGGACCCTTGCTCCCCTTGCGTCTGCTGTCTGAGGGGGCGCCACAGGGGGTCCGGCCCAGCCTGGAGTGGGCGGGGGCCTGCCAGCGGCCCCCTCAGCAGCGGCCCGCCCTGCGGGCGCTGCACCACTGGGCTCAGTCCCGAGGTCTGGATGTTTTGGCGCAGTGCTGTGAGCGCTTTGCGCGGCAGAGCATCGCGGGCCAGCAAGTCCAGTTGGCCGGTCCGACCGGTGAAACCAACACCTACCTCCTGCAAGCGCCTGAGCACATCGCTTGTCGCGTGGCCTCGCACGAATCGCGTGGGCAGGATTTGCTGATTCAGTTGGCTGCCGTTTTTGCTCTGGGGTCGCGCGCCGAGCTACAGGCGCAGGACTGGAGCGCACTGGGTGAACTGCCCTACGCGGTTCGCCAACAGATCCATCTTTGTCAATCTGACGACCCCATGTCCGCCCAGATCGTCCTGCTCCACGCCAATCCGGAGCAAACCCTTGCCCTTCACGCCCGGTGGGCGGCGCAGCCCGGTCCGATCATTCGTCTGGTCGCGCTGTTGCCGGGGCGGACGGATCTGCCCCTGCATGAACTGATCACCGAGCGCTGCATGAGTGTCAATACCGCGGCAGCAGGCGGCAACACCACGCTGATGACTTTGTGAAGCTGCGCCGACCCCCCCCCACTCAGGCGGGGGTGGCGCGCACAACGGGGATGTCAGCCAGTTGGGTGCGAGGCACGGGATAGCGCTTCGGATCGAGCCGGTGCAGAAGAGCGGCCTGCCGCTGGCGCGCGGCACGCACCTGGCGCTCTTTGACATGACCGAAGCCCCGCATCGACATCGGCAAGGACAACAAGGCGGTGAGAATGTCGATGGGATACTGGCGCGCCTGCGGCAGTACTTCATCGAGCAGTTTGAGGTATTGGTCGATCAACGCACGCTCCATGCGGCGTTCGTGGGTGTGGCCGAACGGGTCAAGCCAGCTGCCGCGCAGGTGTTTGCCCATCGCAAGCATGCGCAGCACCGGGCGCAGCCATGGCCCCAGTTCGATTTTTTGCGGGACGCTCCGGTCTGACCGCCCAGGCAGCCAGTTCAGGACCGGCGGGGCCATGTGGAAGGACAGTCGGTAGTCCCCTTCAAATTGCGCATCGAGCTCGGACTGGAATGCGCGGCCGCTGAAGAGTCGCGCCACTTCGTACTCATCCTTGTAGCTCATCAGCTTGTGAAGACTGCGTGCGACGATCAAGGTCAGGGCTTGTCCCTCGGGGCCGAGTTCGGCGAGCTGATAGCCCACGCGTGACAGCGCCCGGCTGTAGCGATCGGCCCAGGCCCGGTTTTGCCAAGCTCGCAAATGCTGCGTCGCCTGGGCTGTGAAAGCGGCCAGGCTTTGGGGCGAGCCGAGGTCGGAAGAGTGCATAAGGTCGCTCAGTTGATCGGGCGCCGCGGCCAGCAGCCGACCCACGGACAGGGCCAGCAGGTTGTCCTCGACGGCCACCTTGTTTAGCCGGATGGCTTGCTCCAGCGCCGCCCAACTCACGGGGACCAAGCCTCTTTGCCAGGCCAGGCCCAGGGCCACGATATTGGCGGCAAGGGTGTGGCCCATCACAGCTTCGGCCAGGGCATGGGCATTGAAGGTTTCCACTTGCAGACCCCCGGCAGCATGGCGCAGTTTGTCGAGCAGCAGGTCGGTGCGCAGCTCGCTGTCCGGGTCTCTGATGGAGTCCGCCACCGGTGTTTCATGGGTGTTGACCAGCACCCGGGTACGGCCGTGACGGATGGTTTGCTGGGCCTCTGGCGAGGCGGCCACGACCGCATCGCAGGCCAACATGGCATCGGCCTGTTGGGTATCGATACGCACCTGATGCAGCAGTTCCTTTCGCGAGGCGATGCGCACAAAACTCAGCACTGCGCCACCTTTTTGGGCAAAGCCCATGAAATCGAGCACGCTGGCCTGGCGCCCTTCGAGGTGAGCGGCCATCGCCACCACAGCGCCCACCGTCACCACGCCCGTGCCACCTACGCCGGTGATCAGCAGATCCCAAGGGGCTGAGTCTGAAAGGTTTTGCAGTTCGGGCAACTGGCGTGCCCGCGCAATCAGACGCTCGCGCACCTGCGATGTCGCGCCCGGTTTTTGGCGCAGCTTGCCACCGGTGACGCTGACAAAGCTGGGGCAAAAGCCCTGTACGCAGGTGTAGTCCTTGTTGCAATGGGTCTGGTCGATACGACGCTTGCGTCCCCATGGGGTGTCGTGGGGCAGGACGGCCACACAATTGCTCTTGACGCTGCAGTCGCCGCATCCCTCACACACATCCGGGTGAATCATCAGGCGCCGCGTCGGTTCCGGTACATCGCCTTTTTTCCGGCGCCGGCGCTTTTCCGCCGCACAGGTCTGCTCATAAATCAGCACCGAAACCCCGGTCACCTCGCGCAGTTGTCTCTGCACCTCGTCGAGCTTTTCTCGGGGGTAAAAGCGCGCCATGGCCGGGAAGCGTTTGCGCAGAGGGGTGTATTTTTCAATGTCATCACTGACGATGGCCAGGGCCTGCACCCCCTCGCTTTCCATCTGCCGGGCGATCGCATCGACGGTGATGACGCCGTCAACCGGCTGGCCCCCCGTCATGGCGACCGCATCGTTGAACAGGATTTTGTAAGTGATCCGGGCCCGCGCGGCGACAGCCTGGCGGATGGCCAGATAGCCCGAGTGGTAGTAAGTGCCGTCCCCCAGATTTTGAAAGACATGGGCGGTACGGGTGAAACGTGCGTGCGAGATCCAATCGACGCCTTCTCCACCCATTTGAATCAGTCCGGCCGTCTCGCGCTCCATCCAGTTGGCCATAAAGTGGCACCCGATGCCGGCCCGGGCGGTCGAGCCCTCTGGAACCTGGGTCGATGTGTTGTGAGGGCACCCCGCACAAAAGTAAGGCAGGCGACGCAAGGCATCGGCGGCGTTGCTCAGTTGCAGCGGCGGCATGAAGTCGGGCAGCTGTTCCAAAGGAATGTGCAGCTTCTCGCCTGCCAGGCGCTTTAGCCACTGCGCGATGGGAGCAATCAGACGGGACGGTCTCAATTCACCGACCGCCGAAATCAGGGCCTCCTCCCCGAGGCCGCGCTTACCCACAATGCGCGGGCGCTGATGGGTCGGCGCGTTATAAAAGTAGTCGCGCATTTGTTGCTCGACCACGGGTGCCTTTTCTTCGATCACCAGGATTTCCTGGAGGCCCTCAGCGAAGGCTTGAAGGCCCGCCGTTTGCAGGGGGTAACTCAGACCGATTTTGAGCAATCTCAGACCCGCCCGCGCCAGGCGATCGTGGCTCAGGTCTAAGCGCCGAAATACCTCCATCAGGTCGTGATGTGCCTTGCCCACGGTGACGATGCCGATATGGGCGCTGTTGTTGTCGATGATGGTCCGATCGATCCGGTTGACGGCGGCAAATGCAGTTACGGCGGCGAGTTTGTCTTGCAGGCGGGACTCGATGCGCAGCGAAGGCAGATCGGGCCATCGATAGTGCAGACCATCGGGCGGGCTCTGATGCCCCGTCAGAGCCCGGACCTCGGCGGCTGACTTCCATGGCGCGGTTTCTCTTGCAATTGCATCGAGATCGACGGTGGCGCTGCTTTCCACCACCTCTGACAGGGCCGTCAGGCCGACCCAGGCGCCGCTGTATCGTGACAGCTCGAAGCCGTACAGCCCGAAGACCAGCACATCGGATACATCGGCTGGCGCCAGCACCGGCATGTGCCAGGCCATGAAGGCCAAGTCACTCTGATGGGGCATGGACGAAGAGACGCAGCCATGATCATCGCCAGCCACCACCAGCACGCCACCGCGCGGCGAGGAACCGTAGGCATTGCCGTGCTTGAGCGCATCTCCGGCTCTATCCACCCCAGGGCCCTTGCCATACCACAGGCTGAACACGCCATCGACGGTGCGTTCGGGATCGCTTTCCACGCGCTGGGTGCCTAAAACCTGGGTGGCCGCCAATTCCTCGTTGATGGCCGGCAGAAAATCAATGCCTGCAGCCCCGACCTTGTCGCCTTGTTTCCAGATCACCTGATCGACCATGCCTAAGGGCGAGCCCCGGTAACCGCTGACGAAGCCGCGGGTGTTCAGGCCCCTTTGTTGATCGCGCTCACGCTGCATGAGCATGAGCCGCACCAGCGCCTGCGTACCTGACAAAAAGACTGACCCAGTGCGGCCCCAAATGTTGTCGGCTAAAACGTAATGGCGCAGTGCAGGCATCGAAGTTTCCACGGCCAGTCCTTTCTTTCAGAGAAAGAAAAGCTTATGCTCTCAAGCCAAAGAAAATATTCTTTTTTGTCTTTCAAATTGGCTTTGACAATATAAAAAATCTTAAAAATGACCGAAAAAGAAGATATTGATGTTTATTCAAAGAAGATCCTGGAGGCCTTGCAGCAGGATTCGCGGCTGAGCGTGCAGCAGATATCGGAGCGCGTCGGCCTGTCGCCGACGCCGTGCTGGAAGCGAATCAAGGATTTGGAAGCCCGCGGTGTGATCAGCGGGTACACGGTGCGCCTTGATCGCAAGCGCCTGGGCCTGACCCTGATGGTGGCCGAGGTCAATCTGAATCAACACACGAGGGAGACGGTATCGGCTTTCGAGGCGGCGGTCGCCGCCTCACCGCATATCCTGCGCTGCTATTCCACCACGGGGCAAGCCGATTTTTTGCTGACCCTGCTGGTCCAGGATATTGATCAGTATGAACAGATTCTGATGGGGCAGATTTTCAAGTTGCCCGGCGTGGCTCACGTTCGCTCCAGCGTAGTACTGCGCGAGGTCAAGTCCGACGGAGTTTGGCCGATGTGAGCCCGCTTTCCCAAGCCGATGGGGCCAGACAGGGCTTTAGTTGAGCTTGAGCGGCGCCGCATAGCCGGTCATCTCGAGGTAGCCCAGGCCGACTCGCCGGCCCTGGTCGTCGCTCAACTCGCTCAGACCTTCCCAGTAAATAGCGCCGGTGCTGTTGCGGCTATCGAGTTCCTGGTTGTCCAGCAGCGCCGTGACCGTGTGGCGGCCGGCGGGGGTATCGACCTGCCATTGCACGGGGTAGCGTGCCTGTGAGACGGGACTGCTCCAATGACGCATCGCGTGCATGCTGACCTCGTGGGCTGCAAAGTTGCGTCTGTGGCCGCGGGCATCGCGAAAAGATCCGCCAGCCCACATCGCGCTGCCGTCGGCGCGGCGCAGCCTGAAGGCGGTCAGTGCGCTGCCGTCGTCCAAGTTGATCCCGATCCAGTCCCAGCCTTGCGCCTGGGGGTGCAGCAACTCCTCGCTCCACTCGTGGTCCAGCCAGGCGCGTCCGCGCACGGGCCAGCGCTGTCCCCGCAGCTCGAGGGTGCCTTCGGCGCGCAGCTGAGGCTGGCTGTAGTAGTAGCTGGCCTGGCGTTCTTCGGGGCCTTTGCGCGAGAGACCTTGTTGACCCTGCAACAAGACGGTTTGCGTGGTGCGCAGCACCAGATCCAGGCCGAGCTGACGGCCCGGCAGCCGCGCTCGGTAGGTGCTGGCCTGGGCCGAGCCCTCGCGCCAGAGCTGCCAGCGCCCCAGACGCACATCGGTGTCGTGTTCGCTGGCCTGGGCGATGCCAAACCCTTCACGCGCTATGGCCTGCTCGTGCCAGAGCCGCCTGCCTTGCACATCGGTCACCGCCACATGGGCAAAGATGAGCTGGCGCGCCGCAAAGCGCGACTTCAGTTCTTGCGCCACATCGACCCGGCTGCGAAAGAAGGTCAGCTGAAACCCCATCAAACGGCCATCGTCCTGGGTGCTGTAGCCGGTGGCATACCACCACTCGGTACGAAGCTGGGGATGGGCACCAAAGTCGCGTGGAAAAGCCAGGGCGCGCGGTGGCAGCGCCAGCGCGGGCCAGGTCGCCAGTGCCAAAGGAGCCGTCAGCCAGCGCAAATACAGGCGACGCGCGGGGCTGTGCATCACCAATCCTCCTTGACTGCCATGACCGCCTGGCGCGAGGCGGCGCTGCGGCCGGCCAGCCAGGCGGTCAGGGTGCCGGCCACCATCACCGCGCCGCCCAGCCCTGCCAGCCGCAGCACGGGTAAATGCAGGTCCATGGTCCAACGAAAGCTCTGCGGGTTGATGACGTGCACCAACACCAGCGCCACAGCCAGTCCCAGCAACAGACCGGCCACGGCGCCGGCAGCTGTCCAGGCCAGCCCCTCGCCGGCAACGACGCTCAGGATTTGCTTGCGCGTCAGCCCGAGATGGGCCAGCAGACCGAACTCCTTGCGTCGGGCCAAGACTTGAGCGCTGAAGCTGGCGGCCACGCCGAACAGACCGATGCCAATGGCCACCGCCTGAAGCCAATAGGTGACCGCAAAACTTCGATCGAACACTTGCATCGAGAGGGCGCGGATCTGCGTGCTCGAGGCCATCTCGAGCCAGGGGGCGCCTGCGCCGCCGCCGTGCGCCTGCACCCGGGCGCGCAATTGAGCCTGGAGTTCTTTCTCATCGGCGCCCGGGGCCAGCCAGATGGCCAGATCGTTGACCCGCTGATCGCCCGTCAGACGCTGGTAATCGTTTTCATCCATGACGATGGCGCCAAACTGCCGTGCATAGTCGCGCCAGATGCCGGCCACATAGAAGCCGGCCGCGGGCCCGCTTTGACCGAACAGGCCATCGAGCGCCCTGAGCCGTTGGCCGGGCTGTGCGCCGTAAAGATCGACCATCGCCTCGCTCACGAAAACCGCCACTGACCCCGGGGGGATTTTCTGGGCCTCGCCCAGCAGCGGCAGACTGCGCTGGGGTTCTCTGAGTTCGCGGGCGATCAGGCTGACGGCGGGCCGGCCCGCTTGGAGGGCCAGCGAGGTGACCCGCAGGGCCTCGAGTCGCCCAACGCCCGGTGCAGCTCGGAGTTGGGCCACCAGCGCTGGTTCGAAGTACACCGTGTCCGCTGCGGCCGAACTTTGGCTGCTGCGCAGATAGAGGTCGGCCGGCAGCACGCTATCGAGCCAGTGGCTCACGGACACTCGAAAGCTGCCGACCATGATCGTCAGAGCCGCTGCCAGGCTGAGCGCCGCCACCACGCCGCTGACCGAGATCGCCGCGGTCTCGCGTATCCGGCCCGCGCGTTCGATGGCGAGCAGGGCCAGCGCCCGTTGGCCCATGAGGCGGCGGGCCAGTGGATGGGCCCAGGCAATCAGGCCCGGCAGGGCGGTGATGCCGCCGATGAGCAGCAGCGCCACTGCAAGGTAGGCTCCCAGGGCTACGCCTTGCACCGGGGGGAGAAGGCTCAGCAGCCCTGCGGCGAGCAGCAAAAGCAAGCTGGGCATCAGTCGTGCGGGTCCACCTGCAGTCAGACCCAGCCCCTTGAGGGTTTGCGCCGGCGGCAAGGCCGCCGCCGCACGGGCCGGCCACCAGCCTCCGATGACTGCGGCCAGCACGCCCAGGGCTCCGTAGGCCAGGGCCGCTGGAGTGCTCCACTGCAGACGGGGCTGCGCGCCCGGAAAGTAGCCGCCGCCCAGATCGCCGCCCAGCAGTTCGAGCCCGAGGGCCGCCAGCGCGGCGCCCAGGGCCAAGCCGGCCGCGCTGCCCACCGCGCCGAGCACAAGCGATTCGTACAACACCCAGCGCAGGCGTTGGCTCGCGCTCAGACCCAGCACACCCAGCAGCGCCAGTTGGCTCGCCCGCTTGGCCACACCCAGCCACAGCACCGAAAACACCAAAAAAGCACCCGTGAACAAGGCCACCAGCGCCAGCACCGTGAGGTTGACCCGGTAGGCGCGCGAAAGCTGGCTGATGCGCGAGGCTGTCTCTTGTGTTTGGGCCACCAGAATCTTTTCTGGCCAGCCCACCTGGTTCTGCCAAAGCTCGAGGGCTGAGGCGCGGTTGTGGCCGGGCGCGAGCCGTACGTCGATGCGTGAGATCTCGCCCACGCGACCGAACAGATCCTGCGCTGCGCCCAGATCCATTACCGCCAGCGGAGGTCCCCCTGCCGCCACGGTGCCGGCCACCTGGACATCAACTCGCCGGTCACCGGCTTGCAGTTGCAGCCTTTGCGATCCAATCTGCTGCTGCGCGCTGGCATTTAGAAAGACGGTGGCCGGCGCAAACCAGGCCAGCCGTGGCGCTTGCTCGTTCGCCCTGGGTAGCAGCGATGGCGTAATTTGTGCCACTTGCAAGGCGTCGATGCCCAGCAGCCGCAGTGCGATTTTGCGGTCCCCAGTCAGCGCATGCGTGCCCAACTCCAAGACTGGGCTGACGGCCTCCACCACGGCCGAGCGAGCCACAAGGGGGTAAAGGTTCTCATCGAGCGCCCCGAGGGCGGGACGCAGTTCGAGGTCGGCCTGGCCGCTGGCCGTTCGAGTGGCTTGCGAAAACTCGCCGAGCGCCGAAGCGTTGATCAGGTGCACTGAAAACGCCAGGGCCACGCCCAGCATCACCGCCACCAGCGCAGCGGCGTGGCGCCAGGGATGGTGGCGCAACTCCTGCCAGGAGGCGGTGCGCAGCAGGTGAACCAGGGTCATGTTCGCCACAGGCGGCTCATGCCGGTTCCAGACCGCTGGCGGTCAGCCGCAGAACCCGATCGGCGCGCGAGGCTGCCTGCTCCGAATGCGTCACCAGGATCAGAGCTGAGCCCTCCTGTCGGGTTTGGTCAATCAAGGCTTGCATCACCTGGGCTGCGGTGCGTGGGTCGAGATTGCCGGTGGGTTCGTCGGCCAGCAGCAGGCTGGGCCGGTGCACCAGAGCCCGCGCGATAGCGACGCGCTGCAATTGCCCGCCGGAGAGCTGCTGCGGCAGGCGCGTCTCGAGCCCTTGCAGTCCCACCGCTTCGAGCATGTCCTGCACCCGCTGCGGTTCATGGCGGTCCAGCAGCATGAGGGGCAGCGCTACGTTTTGGCGCACATCGAGATGCGGCAAAACATGAAAGGCCTGAAACACAAATCCCACATGCTTTCGCCGCAGGATCGCCCGGTCTTCATCGCTGGTCTGTTGCAGAGGGTGACCGCACAGCTGCACCTGGCCAGCATCCCAGGTGTCCAGGCCAGCCATACAGTTGAGCAGGGTGGATTTACCGACACCGGAGTCGCCCACCACGGCCACAAACTGTCCGGCTTGGACCTGCAGGCTGACCTGCTCAAACACCGGGGTGGGGCCGTAGCGTTTGGCCAGATCCCGCACCTGCAGAACCCATGGGCTGGGTGCCGGACTCATGGCGAGCCCCAGACCGACTGCACCTGGCCGATCAGTTCGCTGAGCAGGTCTGGGTGGTTGCAGGCCAGCCTGCGGCGCTCGGTCATGCTACGCAGCCAGGTGATCTGCCGCTTGGCCAGCTGCCGTGTGGCAGCAATACCGGCTTGCATCAGCTTGTCTCTTTCCGCCTCGCCGATCGTCGGCAGTTGCGCACCCGGCGTGGGCCGGCCGGCGATTTGTTCCAGAGCTTGCCAGCACTGGCGGTAGCCCACGCAGCGCATGGAGGGCAAGTCCGCGTGCAGGTCGCCGCGCTGCATCAGCCCCCAGACTTCTTCGAGCAGACCCTGCGCCATCATTTGCACGTAGCGCTCCTCGATGCGCCGGTGCAGCCAAGCCCGGTCCTCAGGCTCTAGACTGAGCAGGACGACCGGCAAAGGAGAGGCGTTCTGGCGGGTGCGATGAAAACTCGACAAGGGCCGCCCCGATACCTGCCAAACCTCGAGCGCGCGGGCAATACGCTGGGAATCGCCCGGAGCCAGGCGCTGGGCCGTCTGTGGATCGATGCGCGCAAGCTGCGCATGCAGCGCCGGCCAGCCTTTTTCACGTGCCCGCTGTGCGATGTCGCGCCGCACTTGCGGCGTCGCGGTGGGCATATCGTCGAGGCCTTCGATGAGCGCCTTGAGGTAGAGCATGGTGCCACCGACGAAAAGTGGCTTGCGGCCGCGCTGCCGGATTTGTTCGATGAGCGCCAACGCATCGCGCCGAAACTCGGCCGCGCTGTAGGGTTGCAGGGGATCCCGGATATCGATCAGGTGGTGGGGGATGGCCTCACGCTCCTGCGCGCTGGGCTTGGCGGTACCGATATCCATATGGCGATAGACCAGGGCCGAATCGACGCTGATGATCTCCACCGGCCAGCGCTGGGCCAGGGCCAGGGCCGCAGCCGTCTTGCCCGATGCGGTCGGGCCGGCCAGGGCGATCAGGGGGGATGGATTCATAAGGGGGTCCACTGCACGGCAGGTGGGAGCGGAGTGGATCGAACTCGCCGGGGTCTGGGACAGATTTATTCTTAAGCGGGGAGCGTACCAGATGCATCGCCCGTGGGGGCTGCGATACCGCTCGATCCGATGGATCCGGAGTCCATGAAGGGAAGGGCTCTTTTACACTGCAGGTTTTCCCTTACCGCATCCATGCAAGCTATCTCCCCCTCGGGGCCTTCCTCACCGCATGAACCGCAGCCTGGCCGTACGGCCTGGACCTTGGGTCTGGCCGGCTTGATTCCTTTTGTGGGCCTGGCCTGCGTGCAAGCGCTTTCACCGCCGGGATGGCGCATGCTCGCGGCCTCGGCCTTGCTGACTTATGGGGCTGTGATTGTGAGTTTTCTGGGCGGTATCCATTGGGGGCTGGCCATGCGCGAGAGCCGAGTCTCTGCAGGGCTCTTGTTCTGGGGCATCATCGCCAGCCTGTTGGGGTGGTTGGCGGTACTGCTCGAGGGGCTTTGGGGACAGGGCGTTTTGGCCCTGAGCTTGATCCTGTGCCTGTGGGTGGACCAGAAGGTGTATGGGCGCTTGGGCCTGCAAGGCTGGCTGCCCCTGCGCCGGCTTCTCACGCTGGTGGCTACGCTCAGTGTGCTTGCTGGGGCAGCGTGCTATTGGTGGCTTTGACGGCTGGCTCTGACGGGTGGGGCTGCCCTTGCAGGCATGGAACGGTCTCAATCGGGACCGTGCCCGGGGCTCAGCGCCCCCGCATGAACAGGGCGTCGAGCTCGCGCAGCGTGATCTGCCGCCAGGTGGGTCGGCCGTGATTGCATTGATCTGAGCGTTCGGTAGCCTCCATCTGACGCAGCAGCGCGTTCATCTCCTCCAGGCTCAAGCGTCGGTTGGCCCGCACCGCGCTGTGGCAGGCCATGGTGGCCAACAGTTCATTGCGTGCCTGGGTCAGCACTCGCTGGCCTTCGTGTTGGGCCAACTCGGCCAATACGCTGCGCGCCAGTTCGACCGCATCGCCGCGGGCCAGATGGGTGGGCACGGCCCGCACTGCCAAGGTCTTGGGGGAAAGAGCGCTTAAGTCCAGGCCCAGCTCGCGCAGCGTCTGCTGCGCTTGTTGTGCGGTGGCGATCTCCTGTGCGGTGGCTGCAAAGCTGGCCGGAATCAGCAGGGGCTGGCTGGCAATACCCGCTTGATCGAGCTGCTCCTTGAGCTGTTCGTAGACGATGCGCTCGTGCGCCGCATGCATGTCGACGACGATCAATCCGGACTGGTTTTCCGCCAGGATGTAGACCCCTTGTAGTTGGGCAATCGCTCGACCCAGGGGCCACTGGCCTTCCGGCAGACTCGCGCCGACTTCATCGCCGAGGGGGGGGGTGGGCTGCGCATCGGACAAGTGCGACACCGGCCCGGGCTTTGCCGCCTGGGGCCACATGGCAGCAAAGCCTGCGCGCCCTCCTTCTGCGCCGTCCTGAAAAGACAAGCCGTCCTGCCGCCAGTTCGCAGCAACCGGCGAGGCTGCGCTTGGGCGGGGGGCGGCATTGGCGCTAGGGTAGGGCGTCTTGTCGGGACCGCCGGGGATGGAGCCGTTGGAGTCGGCGACGCGGCCGGTGCGGGGCACCGCCAAGGCGTTCTCGACAGCGTGTAGCACCGCCTGATGCACCTCGCGTCCATCTCGAAAACGCACTTCGATCTTGGTCGGATGCACATTGACGTCGACCCGGCTGGGACCGAGCTCCACATACAGCGCATACACCGGCTGGCGATGCCCGTGCAGCACATCCTCGAAGGCGCTGCGAACGGCATGAGCAATGACCTTGTCGCGGACAAAGCGTCCGTTGACATAGGCAAACTGTTGATCGGCCCGTGAGCGCGCCAGATCGGGGAGGCCGATGCGACCGTGCACCCGGACGGTCGGTCCCGGGCCGCTGCTGATGTAGTCGACCGCCAGCGACTGCTGCGCAAATTCCTTGCCGAGTACATCGTGCATGCGCAGGGTGGCGTCTGTTTGACCCTCGGCACCGTGAACGCGCCACTGTTCAATGAGCTTGCCTTCGTGCCAGATGGCAAAGCTGACATCGGGCCGGGCGAGGGCATGACGCCGGACCGCATCGATGCAGTGCGCCAGCTCGGTCGCATCGGCCTTGAGAAATTTACGCCGCGCCGGCGTGGCAAAAAAAAGCTCCCGCACCTCGACCGAGGTCCCCACCGCGCGGGCCGCAGGTTTGAGCTCGCCGGTGCGGGCATCGAGTTGCCAGCCATGGTCGGCATCGGCGGTGCGCGAGAGCAAGTGCACCTCGGAGACCGAGACGATGGCCGCCAAGGCCTCGCCCCTGAAGCCCATGGTGCCCACCGATTCGAGGTCCTGCAGCGAGCCGATCTTGCTGGTAGCGTGGCGCCGCAGGGCCAGCGGCATTTCATCGACGTCAATGCCCTGGCCGTTGTCTTCGACCCGGATCAGGCGCACGCCTGCCGCCGATAGACGCAAAACCACCTCGTTGGCGCCCGCATCCAGGGCGTTGTCGATGAGTTCGCGTACCACTGAGGCAGGCCGCTCGATGACCTCACCGGCAGCGATCTGGCTGATCAACTCGTCGGGCAACTCGCGAATGGGGCGGCGGAGGGTGGAGGCGGGCACACTTCGATTGTAGGTGGGGCCCATCGCCGCGGCAGCGGCCCGGACCACCCTGCCCAGCGTGCCAGAATCTGTCCATGGAACTCATTGCCTTGTTGATCGACTTCATCTTGCATGTCGACCGCTACCTGGAGGCCTTCACCCGGGACCATGGGGCCTGGGTGTATGCGCTGCTTTTCGTGATTGTGTTTGTAGAAACCGGCGTGGTGTTGATGCCCTTCCTGCCGGGCGATTCCTTGCTGTTCATTGTGGGCACACTGTGTGGCGCAGAGCTGCTCAGCCTGCCCTTGGCCATGGCGCTGCTGCTGATTGCGGCCATCAGCGGCGATCAGTGCAATTACCTGATCGGGCGCTGGGTGGGGCCGCGGGTGTTTGCCTGGCCCGATTCACGCCTGTTCAACCGCGCGGCCTTCAATCAGGCGCACCTGTTCTACGAGCGTTACGGTGGCATTACCATCATCATCGCCCGCTTCATGCCCTTCGTGCGGACGTTTGCGCCCTTCGTGGCAGGCGTGGCCGAAATGAACCGCGCGCGCTTTACCGCCTACAACGTCACTGGGGCGCTGTTGTGGGTGGTGGGCTTGTGCAGCGCAGGCTATCTCTTTGGCAATCTGGCCTGGGTGCAGGACAACCTGAGCAAGATCATCTGGGCCTTGATCATCATCCCCGGTCTGATGGCCCTGTTCGGAGCCTGGCGGGCGCGCCGGGCCCGGGCTTGAGGCCCGGCGGCCGGTGAGAACCCGCCCGGTCGGCCCAGTGAGCGTGGACCTCAAAGGGGTCGATTGCGCGCCAGGGGGGGATTGCGCGCGAAGTAGCGCTCGATGCCGCGCATCAGAGCTTCTGCCAGCTGCAGCTGAAACCCGCTGTCGCGCAGCCGCACTTCCTCCTCCGGGTTGCTGATAAAGGCCGTCTCGACCAGTACGCTGGGAATGTCCGGCGCCCTGAGCACGGCAAATCCAGCTTGCTCGACGCGGGGTTTGTGCAGTCTTCCAACGCGGGAGAGCTCACCGAGCATCGCACCGCCGACTTGCAAGCTGTCATTGATCTGCGCGGTGGTGCTCATGTCCAGCAGGGCTTGTCGCACGCTGGAGTCGTCCACCTTCAGGTTGATGCCGCCCACGCTATCGGCGGCATTTTCCTTGTCGGCCATCCACCGTGCTGCCGCGCTGGTGGCGCCTCTTTCACTGAGCACGAACACGCTGGCCCCCTGGGGACGCGGGGTGTAGAAGGCATCGGCATGGATGCTGATGAACAGATCGGCACGGACCCGCCGGGCTTTTTGCACCCTCACATGCAGGGGCACAAAGTAGTCGCCCTCGCGGGTGAGGAAGGCACGCAGGCCGGGACGGGCGTTGATGCGTTCGCGCAGCAACAGGGCCACCTGCAGCACCACGTCTTTCTCGCGCGTGCCGCCGGGGCCGATAGCGCCCGGGTCTTCGCCGCCGTGGCCCGGGTCGAGTGCCACGATGATCAGGCGGTCGGTCCGAGGGGGTGGCTGGGTCGGCGGTATCGAGGCGGCGGTCGGTCCTGTCTCAGAGATGGGGGCGCTGGGGGTAGCGGCCTCTCCGGCCTGCCCGGGGCCGCGACGGCCGCGCTCGGCCATGAATTGGCCGAGGGGGTCGCTGCCATCGGCCGGTGGGGGCGGTGCTCCGGCGCGCTGCTCGAGATCGCGTATCAGGGCCTCCAGCGGGTCGGGCGCGCGACTGGGGTACAGGTCGAGTACCAACCGGTGCTGGTAGGTGGCGACCGGCCGCAGGCTGAAGACCTGCGGCGCGATCGCCTGCTTGAGATCGATGACCAACTGCACCGAGCCGGGGGATTGCTGTGTCAGCCGGATGCCAGCCACATTGGGATCATCGGGCCTGACCTTGCCCACCAGCTCTCGCAGTGTGGCCTGCAGTTCCATGCCTTCGATGTCCAGCACCATACGTGCGGGATCGGCCAGCAGGCTGTGGCGGGCGCGCAAGACTTGGTCTGACTCGAGCGTCACCCGGGTGTAGTCCCTCGAGGGCCAAAGCCGCACTGCGAGAATCTGGGCGCCCCAGGCCAATTGCGCAGGGCCCATCAGCAAAACCAGACCGCCTCCGAGCAGCGCCCGTCGGTGCAGACGGCCGCGTCGCTTCATCGCAGGGCCTCCGCCAGGGCACGGCCGGTCGGACTTGGAGTTTGTATCTGCACCTCGCGCAGGGCGGCCGTTGGATCGTCGGTCCCAGCCTGGCTGCGGATGTGCAACATCAAATCGGCCTGCGGCAGTCGCGATCCTGCGCGCTCGGGCCATTCCACCAATTTGAGGCCCGGTGTCGCGAAGACATCGCGCAGTCCAGCGTGCTCCCATTCGCTCGGGTCGTTGAGGCGGTAAAAATCCATATGCCAGATGGGCAGGAGCCCCCGCTCAGTGGCCACCTCATAGGTTTCAACCAGGCCGTAGGTGGGGCTCTTGATGCGTCCCTGAACCCCCAGGGTCCTCAAGAGGTGCCGCACCAGCGTGGTCTTGCCCGCGCCCAGATCACCCCCCAAAGCAATCAGGGCATTGCCGGCGTGGGGCAGGGTCAGCAGCGCGGCGGCCAAACGGGCTGCACAGGCACGGGTTTCCTCCTCGCTGTGCCAGATCACGCTTCTTACAATCGTCGCATGCGAAAGGACGCTCATCAGCTTGTGTCATCGATCCGGGACTGGGCCCGCGAGTTGGGATTCTCGCAAATCGGTATCGCGGGGGTTGATTTGTCCTCGGCCGAACCCGGGCTGGCGGCATGGTTGGCCCAGGGCTTTCATGGCGGCATGCGCTATATGGCCGATCACGGTATGAAGCGCGCCCGACCGGCTGAGCTGGTGCCTGGCACTGTCAGTGTCATCAGCGCCTGCATGGATTACCTGCCGGCCGACACCGCAAGCGCCTGGACAGACACCGAAACGCAGCGGCTCACCCGCCCCGGTGAGGCCGTGATATCCCTGTATGCACGCGGTCGCGACTACCACAAGGTGCTGCGTTCGCGCTTGGCGCAATTGGGCGCGCGCATTGAGCAGGCTGTCGGTCCCCTCGGACACCGTGCCTTCACCGATTCGGCGCCGGTGCTCGAGGCCGAACTGGCTTGTCGCAGCGGCCTGGGCTGGCGCGGCAAGCATACGCTGGTGCTCAACCGGCAGGCGGGCTCGATGTTTTTCCTGGGCGAAATATTCGTCGATCTGGCCTTGCCGACGAGCGAGCCGGTCGACGCTCACTGCGGCTCTTGTTCAGCGTGCATAGACATCTGCCCGACCCAGGCCATCGTGGCGCCTTACCGGCTCGATGCGCGGCGCTGCATTTCCTATTTGACGATCGAGCACGACGGGCCCATCCCGGAGCCTTTGCGGCCGTTGGTCGGCAATCGCATCTACGGCTGTGATGACTGCCAGTTGGTCTGCCCCTGGAACAAATACGCCCGGCGCAGCCCGCTGCCTGATTTTCAGACCCGGTCCGATCTAGACAGCCCGCGACTTTTGGCGCTCTGGGCCTGGACCGAGGCCGAGTTTTTGCATCGCACCGAGGGCAGTGCGATTCGGCGCATCGGCCATGAGCGCTGGTTACGCAATCTGGCGGTGGCCCTGGGCAATGCCCTGCGTCACGGTGCGGCCGAGGCGGTGCAGATCCGCAGCGCACTGCAAGGCCGAACCGAAGACCCGAGCGCCCTGGTGCGTGAGCATGTACGCTGGGCCTTGCAGGCCGCATGAGTTGGCCCCGATTCAGCGACCGGCCAGCGTCATTGCCAGAGGCAGGCTGACCAAGCCCATCAGGGTGGAGAGGGTGACCAAGCCAGCGACCAGAGGGCCGTCGTAGCCCATGCGAGCGGCCAGCACATAGGCGCTGGGGGCGGTGGGCAGCGCCGAAAAAGCCATCAGCACCAGCGCCTGCGTGGTCTCAAGCGCCAGCAGTTTCACCAGAGCAAAGGCGATCAGGGGCAGGGCCAGATGCTTGATGCCGATCAGGTACAGACCGAGCCAGCGGGCCCGAGCCAGGGCGCCCCACTGCATGCCGGCGCCGGCAGCCATCAGGCCCAGGGCCAACGAAGCCGCGCCGATACGGCCCAGTAAGGGTTCGATGGCGGCAGGCATGCGAAAGCCCAACAGATTGGCCAGCAGGCCGCCGAGGGTGGCCAGTATCAGGGGGTTGCGCAGCAACTCGCGACCGAAATGGCGTTGTGTCTGCCGGGCCATGGGCCAGACCGCGGCGGTGTTGAAGATCGGCACGCAGATGCCGATCAGCACTGCAATGAGCAGCAGGCCTTGTGCCCCAGCCAGCCTTTCGGCCAGCGCCAAGCCGATAAAGGAGTTAAAGCGAAACCCGATTTGCGCAGCCGCCGCATGTTCTCGCCGGTCGATATGCGCCCCCAGTAGCGGCCAGTGGGGCAGCAGGTAGCTCAGGGCAATGCCTGAGGCAGCCAGCATCAGTCCGCCAGAGACCAGGCCCGAGGCGGCTTGCAGGTCCAGGGGGCTTTTGACGATGGAGTGAAAGAGCAGAACCGGAAAGAGGAAGAAATAGACCAGCTTTTCCACCTGCTCCCACAGAGATCGGTCCAGGGCGGTGTAGCGGCAGATGAGGAAGCCGCACGCGATCAGGATGAAGTCGGGCAGCAGCAAGGTCAGGTAGCTCACTGCGCAAGAATAACCGCTCTCCTTGCGGGGTTCTCCGGATGCATTCGAATGGGTTTGCCGACTAAGATAGGGCGGTTTGTTCTGCGCTCCCGCGTACCGGTCCGATCCACCGAGGGTTTACATCATGATGCAACGTCGATTTCTGCTCCCGCTGTTCTGCGCTGTTTCTCTGGCCAGCCTGACGGGTGTGGCCCTGGCTCAGCCTTATCCCAACAAGCCCGTCAAGCTGCAAGTGCCGTTTGCTCCCGGGGGTACGACGGACATCATTGCGAGGGTAATTGCAGATCCTCTGGCCCGTGCCATTGGGCAGAGCGTGGTGGTCGAGAATCGCGCCGGCGGAGGAGGGGTGGTCGGCGCCAATGAAACAGCCAAGTCGGCGCCCGACGGCTATTCGCTCGGAATGGCTACCGTGTCCACCACCGCGGCTAACCCTGCCATCAACCCCAAGATGCCCTATAACGTCTTGACCGATTTCACGCCCATCATCAATATCGCTGCCACTCCTAACATCATCGCGGTTCACCCCAGTTTCCCGGCCAAGGATTACAAGGGCTTCCTCGAGGAGGTCAAGAGGAACCCCGGAAAGTATTCCTACTCTTCCTCGGGCACCGGGGGTATTGGTCATTTGCAGACCGAGCTCTTCAAAAGCCTGACGGCCACCTTTATCACTCACATCCCCTACCGGGGGGCGGGACCGGCTCTCAACGACACGGTGGCCGGACAAGTCCAGATTATTTTTGACAACCTGCCCTCGGCCCTGCCTTTCATTCAGCAGGGGCGCCTGGTGCCCATCGTGGTTGCTGCGCCGCAGAGATTGGCCGCCCTACCTAATGTTCCCACGTTCAAGGAAGTGGGCCTGGAGCCCGTCAACCGCATGGCCTATTACGGCATTCTGGGCCCCAAAGGTTTGCCCAAAGAGGTGGTCGAGAAGATCCACGCCGGTACGCGCAAAGCCTTGGAAGACCCCGCGGTGCGCAAGCGTATTGAGGATACAGGCTCCATCATCATCGCCAATACACCGGAGCAATTTGCGGCCCAGATGAAAGCCGAGTTCGAGGTCTACAAGAAAGTCGTTGACAGCGCCAAGTTGCGCCTGGATTGATTTCTGCCATGCCAACGAGCCGCTGCCGCCGCCGCGCTGCAGCGGCTTTTTTGTCGGTGGCCTTTGGGCAGACATGAAGCCGGTCAGCGATTGCGGCATCGACACCTTTGTGGATGCTCTCTGGCTCGAAGATGGCTTGGCGCCTAACACCTTGGCCGCCTACCGGCGTGATCTGACCCAGTACAGCCATTGGCTCGCCAGCCGTTTCAAGGTCGTGGACGAGAGCCAGGAGTCTGATTTGCACGACTACTTTGCGACGCGCCATGGCTCGACCCGGGCAAGCTCGGCCAACCGCCGCTTGACGGTCTTCAAGCGCTACTTCCGATGGGCCCTGCGCGAGGGCCGTGTTGCGGTCGACCCGACCCTGCGTCTGCAGTCAGCGCGTCAGGCGCTGCGGGTGCCCAAGAGCCTGAGCGAGACCATGGTGGACCAACTCCTGGCGGCCCCCAATTTGGACACCGCCCTGGGCCTGCGCGACAAGGCCATGCTGGAGTTGCTGTATGCGAGCGGGTTGCGCGTGAGCGAACTGGTCGGGCTCAAGACATTTCACTTGGGCATGAACGAAGGCATTTTGCGCATCATGGGTAAGGGCAGCAAGGAGCGGCTGGTCCCCTTCGGAGCGCTCGCCCGGGTGCATTTGCAGGCCTATCTGGGTCATGCCCGGGCCGAGATTTTGGCCGGCCGCCAGAGCGAGGATTTGTTTGTCACCGGGCGTGGCCAGGGTATGAGCCGGGTGATGTTTTGGATGCTGATCAAGAAATACGCGCTCCAGGCCGACATCAAGGTGCCTATTTCGCCGCACACGCTGCGCCACGCCTTTGCCACACATTTGCTCAACCATGGCGCTGATTTGCGTGCGGTCCAAATGCTGCTCGGGCACGCCGATATATCGACCACCACCATCTACACCCATGTGGCGCGCGAGCGGCTCAAGCAATTGCATGCCCAGCATCACCCCAGGGGAGCATGAAAGCCTGATGGCTCCCGTGTCTCACTGAAGGTACATGTGGTCGCGGCGGAAGGGATGGTCCGATTGCGCCCCTCGCAGCGTGCCGTCTTCTGGGCGACCGGTGGGGCGGGTGGCCAGCATCTGGTGCAATGAGATCCAGCCTTGTTCGAAGGCCATGGCGCAGCCGGCCAGGTAGAGCCGGTAGGCTCTGAGGATGCGCGCGGCTGCATCGGCGCTGCGACCCCGGGTCAGCGCGGCCTGGGCTTGTTCGAGCTTCGATTCGAGCGCGTCCGACCAAGCCCATAGAGTCCGCGCATAGTGCGGACGAAGATTCTCGGTGTCCACCATCTCCAGGCCGGCGTCGGCCATCTCCGCCAGAACTGTACTGGCGTGCATGAGTTCGCCGCCCGG
Organism: uncultured Polaromonas sp.; assembly: GCA_964501235.1. Classification (GTDB taxonomy): domain Bacteria; phylum Pseudomonadota; class Gammaproteobacteria; order Burkholderiales; family Burkholderiaceae_C; genus Polaromonas. Next base: position 28,184 of record CAZCSD010000006.1, read on the forward strand.
AAAAATGTACTTCTCAATGAAATCGCCCAGACCGGCGCCGAGCTGGTCGTGATCGGTAGCGCCTGCGGTGATACCGTGATTCATCAGCAGACCACCGGGTCGCAGCAGGCTGGTGAGTTTGGCGAAGTAAAGCCCCAGTCGAGCGCGGCCCACATGCTCGAACATGCCGACCGAGGCGATCTTGTCATAGCCCGCTTCGTTTTCCAGAGCCCGGTAATCGAGCAGATGCATACGCACCCGATCTTGCAAGCCATACCTCTGTATCTGCCGGTTGGCGTAGACCCATTGGTTTTTCGAGAGGGTGATGCCCGTGGCGTCGACCCCATGGTGCTGCGCGGCCCAAAGCAGCAGCCCCCCCCAGCCGGCGCCGATGTCGAGGAAACGTTCACCCGGCTTGAGCATGAGCTTGCGGCAGATGTGCTCAAGTTTGGCCTGCTGGGCTTGGGCGAGGTCGAGACAGTCGCTGCGGTAGTAGGCGCACGAATAGACCCGTAGCGGATCGAGCCACAGGGCGTAGAAGTCGTCGCTCAGATCGTAATGAAATTGAATCTGCGCGCGATCGCGCTTGAGGGTGTGCGCCCGCAGCGAGAGCCATTGTGCAAGGGCCTTGTCCATCCACCGCCTGCGGTGCGAGGGCGTGCCCAGCCAATCGGCGGCAGCAGTCATGAGTTCTCGCAGGGAACCCTGCAACTCCAGCCGTCCTTGGACATATTCCTCTGCCAGCGCCCCAAGTTGTATCGGCCGCAAGTGCCGCAGACTAGACCAGGATCGAATATGCAGGCGCACAGAGGCATCGGCCCGACCCAGACTTTGCCCAGAAGGCAAATGGATCTGCAGTTGCGGAGGCATCGCAATGGGCATCATCGTGGCGGGTGCGGGATGTTGGGGTCCGGGTAGCGGCTGTCCGAGGCTGCGGAGACAGCAACCGGACAGGGCGAGGATTGAAGGCTATGTGCCCGAGTGGCCACAGGCAAGCGCGGCAGTGCGGGCTCCGAGAAGTCGCAGCGCTGTCCGACGGCTGCACGCTGAAGTGACTTTCGCCTTGATGGGGAGTCGGCTGACCGGGTGTCAGTTCATTCGCTCAAGCGCTGCCAGTTCGTCCTCAAGAAAGCCCGCCGCCTTGCGGGCGGCCCGGTTCAGAGGCCCTTTGGGTTGCGGCGCGCCGTAGCGTCGCATCAGCAGTGCCTGTTGTGCCAGAGGATCCAGGCCGCGCTCCATGCACAGCCAGTGAAACCAGCGGTTACCGATCGCCACATGCCCGATCTCATCGCGCAGGATGAGATCGATGAGCTGGGCGCCGGCCCGATCACCGGCCGACAGCAGTTTGTGGCGCACTGCCGGTGAGGCATCGAGTCCGCGCGCCTCAAGCACCCGCGGTACCACGGCCAGCCGATCCAACAGGTCGGCCTGGGTGCGGCGGGCCATCTCCCAAAGTCCCTCGTGGGCGTCGAAGTCGCCGTAGCGGTAGCCCAGCCCCTGCAGATGGCGGTGCAGCAGCTCAAAGTGCAAGGCCTCTTCGCGGGCCACTTTCAGCCAGTCATGGTAGTAGGCCTCGGGCATTTTGGGAAAGCGCCAGAGCGCATCGAGGGCCAGGTCCATGGCATTGGCTTCGATGTGGGCCAGGGCGTGGATCAGGCCAGCACGTCCCTGCACGGTGCCGACACCACGCAGCGGCACCTGCTGGGGCGGGCGCAACCTGGGACGCTCGGCCCGGCCGGGCAGGCCCGGCGGTTCGGGCCACAGGGTGTCGACGTCCAGCGGTAAATCAGTCGGCCAGTTAGACAAGGCCCGGGCCTTGTCGTCGGCTGAACGTATCAGGATCACCGACAGAGCGTGGCTGCGCAGACAGGGCATGGTACTGGGTGCTTGGCAGGACAAGGAGCGTCCGAACCGGCGTCGGGCGCATCTTACAATTGAGCTCTTTAGGGAGCCCATTCATGGCGCTTTACCAGCTCGACAGTGTCAGCCCCGAGATTCATGAAACCGCCTGGGTCGCTGACAGCGCGCAGGTGATCGGCCGCGTGTTGCTGGCTGAGGAGGCCAGCGTGTGGTTTGGTGCAATCGTCCGTGGCGATACCGAGACCCTACGGATAGGCCGGCGCAGCAACGTTCAAGACGGCTGTGTGCTGCACGCCGACATGGGTCAGCCCTTAACGATCGGAGAGGATGTCACTGTGGGGCATCAGGTGATGCTGCATGGATGCACCATTGGAGACGGTTCCCTCATCGGCATCCAGGCGGTGGTACTCAATGGCGCGCGGATAGGCCGCTACTGCCTCGTCGGGGCTGGATCTCTGGTCACGGAGGGGAAAGAGTTTCCGGACGGTTCCATGATTCTGGGCAGCCCGGCCAAGGCGGTACGGCAGCTCAGCGTTGAGCAAATTGAGGGTCTCAAGCGCAGTGCGGCTGCTTATGTGGACAATGCGCGGCGTTTTCGCGCTGGCTTGAGAAAACTGAGCTAACGGTTTATCGGCTCATGTCGGAATTGCACAAGTTCGTCTTTGAAGGCCTGCCGGTACGCGGGATGCTGGTGCGTTTGACGCAGGGCTGGCAGGAGGTCTTGCGCAGGCGGCGAGATGCCGGGGCTTATCCGCCAGAAGTTGCGCATCTGCTGGGCGAGATGGCGGCCGCGGCGGCGCTGATGCAGGCCAATATCAAGTTCAATGGGGCTTTGGTGCTGCAGATATCGGGGGACGGCCCGCTCAAGTTGGCAGTGGCCGAAGTACAGTCCGATCTGAGCTTTCGCGCCACGGCCTCCTTCGGTCCGCAGGGGAGGGCTGCGGTGCAGGCCGGCTCCAGCTTGAGCCAACTGGTCAATGTGGACAACAAGGGTCGTTGTGCGATCACGCTGGACCCCAAGGACCGCCTGCCTGGCCAGCAAGCCTATCAGGGCGTGGTGCCACTCTTCGGTGATCGGCAGGAAAAGCTCGAAAAACTCAGCGACGTGCTTGAGCATTACATGCTGCAGAGTGAGCAACTCGATACGCGCCTGGTTCTCGCAGCCAACCATGAGTTGGCGGCCGGTTTGCTCATTCAGCGGTTGCCGGTCATGGGGCAGGGCAATCTGGCCGGACGCATGGATCGCGATGCCAATGAGGACCAAATTGGGCGCAACGAGGACTACCAGCGTATTGCCATGTTGGCCGGCACCCTGCAGAGCGAGGAACTGCTCACGCTCAGCGCCGACGAGGTGCTGCACCGACTGTTCTGGGAGGAGCGTTTGCTGCGGTATGAGCCCTTGCGACCGCGCTTTGCTTGTAGCTGTTCGCGTGAGCGGGTGACCTCTATGCTGCGCAGCCTGGGCCCGGTCGAGGTGAGCGAAATTCTGCAGGAGCAGGGGCAGGTGGAGGTGGGCTGCGAGTTTTGCGGCGTGCAGTACCGTTTTGACGCGGTCGATTCAGCCCGCCTGTTTGCCGGTCCGGCCGATCAGGCCCCGGGCTCGGCCGGGCTGCACTGACGCACCCTGGTCGGGCCCGTCTTTTTCGAGCGCGGCAAACAGACGTCGTTCGCAGTCAGGGTCGTCGCAGTTTTCGCACCAGGAGTGCCACGGGGCCAGGGTTTGCGCACCCTCTGGCCGCAGCTCGGGGAGCCAGCGCGATAAGGCCGAGAGAGCTTGGTGCAATTGCTCGGCCGCACTGCCGCGCAGCACCTCGAAGGACTGCGCGCGCTCGTGCAGGGCCTGCCGTAACACCCGATGCGCCTGCAAGGCCTGCAGTTCCGAGGCGTCGCCGGTCTGCGGCACGCCCAGGAGCAGCCACAGTTCGCCGCCCACGGCCGCATCAACCCGGTCGCTGGCCAGGCAAACCCGGTCCGGGCTGTCGGCCAGATGCCCGCGCATCCGTTGTTCGATGTCTCGCGCCAGTGACTGGGCCCGGTTCAGGTTGTGGCTGAGCACCACCACCCGGGGCGCAGGTCGGGAGCCCGCCGCGCGGGCCAATCCGGGCCGGCCTGAGGGCTTACTTGCGGGGCTGCTCGTACTGCACGAAGATTTCATTGGGCTTGACCATGCCCAGCTCGCCGCGCGCCTTCTCCTCGACCATATCCAGGCCTTCCTTAAGGTCACGCACCTCGGCCGACAGGCGGCTGTTTTCCGCCTGCGCCTTGTTGTTTTCGAGGTTCAGGGTTTCAAGGCGTTCCTGCATGTGCTGCACATTCGGCAGGCTGCCACGCCCGAACCACAACTGGCCTTGCAAAATCAGCAGCAGGCCCAGCAGGATCGCGGTGACGCTACGCTTTCCCATAGGGCCTTTCAAACTGCCTCAGCGCAGGTTGTAGAAGGCTGCGCGGCCGGGGTAGCTGGCAATATCGCCCAGGTCTTCCTCGATTCGCAGCAACTGGTTGTACTTGGCCATGCGATCGGATCTCGAGAGCGAACCGGTCTTGATCTGGCCCGCATTGGTACCCACGGCGATGTCGGCGATGGTCGCGTCCTCGGTTTCCCCGGATCGATGGCTGATTACGGCAGTGTATCCGGCGCGCTTGGCCATTTCGATAGCAGCGAAGGTTTCGGTCAAGGTGCCGATCTGGTTGATCTTGATCAGGATGGAGTTGGCGATGCCCTTGTCGATGCCTTCTTGGAGGATCTTGGTGTTGGTCACGAAGAGATCATCTCCGACCAACTGCACCTTGCGGCCCAGACGCTCGGTCAGCAGCTTCCAGCCGTCCCAGTCACCCTCGTGCATGCCGTCTTCGATGCTGATGATAGGGTACTTGTCCACCCAGGTGCTGAGCATGTCTGTCCATTGCGGCGCTGACAGCACCAGACCTTCTCCGCTGAGGTGGTACTGGCCGTCCTTGAAAAATTCGCTCGCGGCGCAGTCCAGTCCGAGCGCGATCTGTTCGCCGGCCACATAGCCGGCCTTATCGATGGCCTGAAGGATCATCTCGAGAGCCGCTTCGTGGCTGGGTACGTTGGGGGCAAAGCCGCCTTCGTCACCGACCGCGATGCTCATGCCCTTGTCGTGCAGAATCTTTTTGAGCGCGTGAAACACCTCGGCCCCATAGCGCACCGCCTCGCGCAGGCTCGGAGCCCCGACCGGGATGATCATGAGTTCCTGCAAGTCCAGGTTGTTGTTGGCGTGTGCGCCACCGTTGACGACATTCATCATGGGCACTGGCATTTGCATGCCGCCCGAGCCGCCAAAGTAGCGGTAAAGCGGCAGGCCCGCTTCCTCGGCGGCAGCCCGGGCCACCGCCATGGATACGGCGAGCATGGCATTGGCTCCCAGGCGACTCTTGTTATCGCTGCCATCCAGATCGATCAGTGTCTTGTCCAAGAAAGCCTGCTCGCTTGCATCGAGGCCCAGGACTGATTCGGAAATTTCGGTGTTGATGTGCTCCACGGCCTTGAGCACGCCCTTGCCAAGGTAGCGGGTCTGATCGCCATCGCGCAACTCAATGGCCTCACGCGACCCGGTGGAGGCGCCTGAGGGCACAGCCGCGCGCCCCATGACCCCCGATTCCAGAAGCACATCGCACTCGACGGTGGGATTGCCCCGGCTGTCCAGTATTTCGCGGCCCACGATGTCGACTATTGCACTCATTTCTCTTTCTTTCTCGGTTGCAGGAAAAACGCTGATCAGGTTCCTTCGACCAGCAACATACGCATCACCGCCGCTGACTGGCGGGCAGCTCGAGCGGCAGCATATTCAGGCGAAGCTTCGAAACGTCGCGCCTGTTCGATGGAAGGAAACTTGAGGATCACCAGGCGCTCTGGATGCCAGTCCCCCTCGATGACCTCGATGGCACCGCCGCGAACGCAGACCTCGGCCTGATAGGTCTGCATGGCCACGGTGGAGAGCTTTTTGTACTGCTCGTATTGATCAGCGTGGGTGATGCTCACATTGGCGATGATGTAGGCGCTGGGCATGGTTCAGGCAGAAAAATTTTCTTCGAGGAAGCCGGCCTGCTTGGTCACGCGGTCCAGGCTGACCAGCGATTCCAGCAGAGCCTTCATGTGCTGAAGCGGCACGGCGTTGGGACCGTCTGACCAGGCCTGCGCCGGGCAGGGGTGCGTTTCCATAAAGAGGCCCGCCACGCCGACGGCCACGCCGGCGCGAGCGAGCACCGGCACCATCTCGCGGGCACCGCCGCTGCTTGTGCCCAGGCCGCCGGGCTTTTGTACCGAGTGTGTCACGTCAAACACCACGGGAGCCCCCGATTTGCGCATCTCGGCCAGGCTGGTCATGTCGGCCACCAAGTTGTTGTAGCCAAAGCTGGCGCCGCGCTCGCAGGCCAGGAATCGATCCTCGGACAGACCTTGCTCGCGGGCTGCATCGCGCGCCTTTTCGATCACGTTCTTCATATCCCAAGGCGCAAGGAACTGGCCCTTCTTGATGTTCACCGGCTTGCCCGACTGAGCCACCGCGCGGATGAAATCGGTCTGGCGGCAGAGAAAGGCGGGCGTCTGCAGCACATCAACCACGCTGGCCACGGTGGCCACCTGTGACTCGTCGTGGACATCGGTCAGGATAGGCACTTGGATTTGCTTTCGGACCTCGTCGAGGATCTTTAAACCCGCTTCCAGCCCGAGGCCACGCTTGCTGGCGCCAGAGGAGCGGTTGGCCTTGTCAAATGAGCCCTTGTAGATCATCGCAATGCCCAGCGCGTTGCAGATTTCCTTGAGCCGACCGGCGACTTCCAAGGACATTTCGAGCCCTTCGATCGAGCAGGTACCCGCGATCAGGAAGAAAGGCCGGTCCAGCCCGACTTCGAAGCCACAGAGCTTCATGCAGCCACTTTCAGTGATCGCCCTGTGCCGCGATGGTCGATAGCCGCTTTGATGTAGGCATTGAACAAGGGGTGGCCATCCCAGGGTGTCGATTTGAACTCAGGGTGGAACTGAACCCCCATGTACCAGGGGTGTACGCTTTGCGGCAGTTCGACAATCTCGGTGAGCTGCTCGCGCTGCGTCAGGGCCGAAATCACCAGACCGCTCTGGCGCAAGCGATCGAGGTAATGCACATTGGCCTCATACCGGTGCCGATGCCGCTCGGTAACCACATCGCCATAAATCTGGTGTGCCAGCGTGCCCTTGGACACATCAGAGCTTTGTGCACCCAAGCGCATGGTGCCGCCCAGATCGGATTTATCGCTGCGTGTTTTGATGGTGCCGTCGGCGTCTTTCCACTCAGTGATCAAGGCGATCACTGGATGCGGGCTGTCCGGCGCAAATTCGGTCGAGTTGGCCTCGGCCAGCCCAGCCACATGGCGCGCAAACTCGATCGTGGCCACTTGCATGCCCAAGCAGATGCCCAGATAGGGCACTTTGTTTTCACGGGCGAAGCGGGCCGCGCAGATCTTGCCCTCGATGCCGCGTTTGCCAAATCCGCCGGGCACCAAGATCGCGTCAAAGCGTGCCAGTTGCGAAACATTCTCGGCAGTGATGGTTTCAGAGTCGACATAGTCAATGATGACCCGGGCGTGGTTCTTCATGCCCGCATGGCGGATCGCTTCGTTGAGCGATTTGTAACTGTCAGACAGTTCCACATACTTGCCCACCATGGCAATGCGCACCTCGGTGGCGGGGTGTTCGGTTTCATGGACCAGTTCATCCCAGCGCGCAAGATTGGCCGGTGGAGTGTTCAGACGCAGTTTGTCGCAAATGAGTCCGTCCAGGCCCTGTTCATGGAGCATGCGCGGTACCTTGTAGATGGTGTCCACATCCCACATTGAAATCACGCCCCACTCGGGCACGTTGGAGAACAGCGAAATCTTGGCCCGTTCTTCGTCGGGGATGCGCCGGTCGGCGCGGCAAAGCAGCACATCAGCCTGGATGCCGATCTCGCGCAACTTTTGGGCGGTGTGCTGAGTGGGCTTGGTTTTAAGTTCGCCAGCTGCGGCGATCCAGGGCACATAGCTCAGGTGTACGAAGGCCGCATTGTTGGGTCCCAGCTTGAGGCTCATCTGACGTGCCGCCTCGAGAAAGGGCAGAGACTCGATGTCTCCCACGGTGCCGCCGATCTCGACAATGGCCACATCGACTGCATGGGGGGCGCCCGTGCCCGCGCCGCGCTGGATGAATTCCTGAATCTCGTTGGTGATGTGCGGAATTACCTGCACGGTCTTGCCCAGGTAATCCCCGCGCCGTTCTTTTTCCAGAACGCTTTTGTAAATCTGCCCGGTGGTGAAGTTGTTGCTGCGCCGCATGCGCGTGGTGATGAAGCGCTCGTAGTGGCCCAGGTCGAGGTCGGTTTCGGCCCCATCATCGGTCACGAAGACCTCGCCGTGCTGAAACGGAGACATGGTCCCCGGGTCAACGTTGATGTAGGGGTCGAGTTTGATCAAGGTGACTTTGAGGCCCCGCGACTCCAGGATCGCTGCGAGGGAGGCTGAGGCGATTCCCTTGCCCAGGGAGGACACCACACCACCAGTGACGAAGACGAATTTGGTCATGTCAATAAGGAATCAAGGATTCCTCGAGGGGTGAAAAACGAATTATAGAGGTCGGCCCGTCCCTCTCCCGGAAGCCCGATCCGTTACAGTCTCGGCATGGGTCAAGAAGCGCATACCGGTCTGCTCTCGGGAAGGCATCTGGTGCTGGGTTTGTCAGGCGGCATCGCCTGCTACAAAGCGGCCGAGTTCTGTCGCGCCTTGGTCAAGGCGGGTGCCACCGTCCAGGTGGTGATGACGCCTTCGGCCTGTCAGTTCATCACGCCAGTCACCCTGCAGGCCCTCAGCGGCCGCCCGGTTTTTACGGACCCGTGGGACGCTCGCGAGGGCAACAACATGGCCCATATCAACTTGTCAAGGCAGGCCGATGCGATCGTGGTGGCCCCGGCCAGCGCCGATTTCATGGCCCGCTTGCTCCATGGGCGGGCCGATGACCTGCTAAGCCTGATGTGCCTGGCCCGGCCCCTGGAGCGGGTTCCGCTGCTCTTGGCGCCGGCGATGAATCGCGAAATGTATGCCCATCCGGCCACGCAGCGCAACATGGAGCAACTGCGTGCCGACGGCGCCCGGGTGCTTGGTGTCGGCGCGGGCGATCAGGCCTGCGGCGAGACGGGGGACGGCCGTATGCTCGAGCCCGAGGAATTGCTCGAGGAGCTGGTGGCCTTCTTCACGCCCAAGGTCCTGGCCGGACAGCAGGTGCTGGTGACGGCCGGGCCGACTTACGAGGCTATAGACCCAGTACGAGGGGTCACCAATCTGTCCAGCGGCAAGATGGGTTTTGCGCTGGCGCAGGCGGCCTGGCGTGCCGGCGCCCAGGTCACTGTGGTGGCCGGCCCCGTGAGTCTGCCCACACCGCGGGGTGTCCGGCGCATCGATGTGCAGTCGGCTCAGGCCATGTGGCAGGCGACCGAACCCTTGGCCGCGCAGGCCAGCGTCTTCATCGCCGCGGCGGCCGTGGCCGATTGGAGGCCGTCGCAGGTGGCCGAACAGAAGATCAAGAAGACCTCAGGCGGCCAGGCGCCGGCACTTGAGTTCGTGCAAAACACCGATATCTTGGCCAGCATTGCGGGCTCGGACCGGGCCCGCAGCGGGCTGCTGTATTGCGTGGGCTTTGCAGCCGAAAGCCAGGACCTGCTGGCGCAGGCGCGTGAGAAAAGGCTGCGCAAGGGGGTACCCCTCCTGGTGGGCAATATCGGCCCGCAGACCTTCGGGCGTGATGACAACGCCCTGGTTCTCGTTGATGAGGCGGGCAGTGAGGAATTGCCCCGGGCGTCCAAGTCGGCGCTGGCAGCGCGCCTGATCGAGCGGATTGCCCGCGAACTGAAGAAGGCCCAGAGATGAAGGTCGATGTCCGTATCCTTGACGAGCGTTTGCATCAGTCCATGCCCAGCTATGCCACTGAGGGCAGCGCCGGACTGGACCTCAGGGCCTGCCTGCAAGAGCCTCTGACCTTGCAAGCGGGGGCTTGGCAGCTGGTGCCCACCGGCATGGCCATGCACTTGAACGACCCCGCTTATGCCGCGCTTATCCTGCCGCGTTCGGGGCTGGGTCACAAGCACGGCATCGTGCTGGGCAACCTGGTGGGACTGATTGACAGCGACTACCAGGGACAGCTGATGGTCAGCGCCTGGAATCGCAGCGCCCAGGCGTTCACGATCGAGCCGATGGAGAGGATCGCCCAACTGGTGATCGTGCCAGTCGTGCAGGCTCAATTCAATCTTGTCGATGAGTTTGTCGCCAGCCAGCGCGGCGAGGGCGGTTACGGCTCCACCGGCAAAGCTTGAGACCGCACTCTCGCACCGACGCTAGTGCAGCGGCCCGTCCTTGGCTTGGCTGGGCGCTGATTCCAACCTGAAGAAGCCGGTGCCCAGGGTGCCGGCGCCGATTTCCTCCATCAGGGCCTCCCGCACCGATGCGACCCGAAGGCGCAAACGCAGGGCGATGCCAGCCAGCGGATGATTACCGTCGAGCACGACATGGTCGGGATAAATGTCGGTGACGGTGTACATCAGTTCGGATGGCAGTGGGTGGGCCACAGATGTCGGCAGGGCGCTGCCTTCGATCAGCATGCCTTCCTCCAGGTCCGCCGGGAACAGCTGGCGCGACTGCAGGAAGACGCGATTTTCGTCGTAGTCACCAAAAGCCTGCTCGGGTTCCAGGTGCAGATCGACCTGATCGCCGGCCTGCTTACCCATCAAGCCTCTTTCGACAGCCTCAAGCAGATCTCGGCCGCCAATCAGAAATTCAACCGGCTCGTCAAGTTCGTCGAGCACTTGTCCCAGGGTGTCTTTCATGACCCAGGTCAGCCCGACCACGCAGGGTGAGGAGATTTTCATCGCACAATTGTCCCATGAACACCACACGCGCTCTGAGCCTGCTGGGGGGATTGAGCCCGGCGCAATTCATGCGCCGGCATTGGCAGAAGCGTCCCCTGCTGGTGCGTCAGGCCATCGCCTCCTTTGAGCCGGTGCTCAGCGTTCGGCAGCTCTTGGAGCTGGCCGGCCGCGAGGAAGTCGACTCCCGCCTCGTTGTACGCCAAGTCCCTTCGGGGCCCGGGGGCGATCGCTGGAAGCTCGAGCGCGGACCTTTTGCCAGGGGCGATGTACCTCCTCTGAAGCAGCCCGGGTGGACCTTGTTGGTCCAGGGGGTGGACCTGCATCACGCCGGGGCGCACGACTTGCTACAGCGTTTTCGGTTTTTGCCCGATGCGCGTCTGGACGACCTCATGATCTCCCTGGCCAGCGAGGGCGGGGGCGTCGGGCCCCACTTTGACAGTTATGACGTGTTTCTGCTGCAAGCCAGTGGCTCGCGCCGCTGGCGTATCGGCCGGCAGACTGATCTGAGCCTGTGCGCCGACCTGCCGCTGAAGATCTTGCGCCACTTTCAGCCTGAACATGAGTATGTCCTGAACGCCGGCGACATGCTTTACCTGCCGCCACGCTACGCGCACGATGGCGTGGCTCTGGCTGGCCCTGGCGAGCCCTGCATGACGTATTCCATCGGCTTTAGAGCCCCGGCTCGCGAAGAATTGGCTTCGGCTTTGCTCGCGCGCATGGCCGAAGCCCTCGATGAGGCGGCCGTCGATCTGCGGCCCACGCTTTACCGCGACGCAGATCAGACTGCGACCGCGCGGCCAGCTGCCCTGCCCGAGGCCCTGATCGACTTTGCGCAGCGGGCGATGGACAAAGCGGTGAGCGATCCCAAGGCTTTGCGTGATGCCCTGGGACGTTACCTGAGCGAACCCAAGCCGGGGCTTTGGTTCGACTCCTCCGAACAGACCTGGAGGCCCGGTCAGGCACTGCGGGTGCACATGCGCACCCGCATGCTCTACGATGGTCCGCGCCTGTTTGTCAACGGCGAGCGTTTTCAGATGGGCGGTGCAGACGCGCGCTGGCTGCGCCGTCTGGCCGATGAGCGGCATTTGCGCGCGGATGAGGTGCAGCGCCTGAGCGCGCAAGCGCGTGCAGTTGTTCTGCAATGGCTGGCCGATGGCTGGCTGGAGTTGGAACAGGACCGAAACTGAACCCCCGCTCAGTGCCTTGTTTTAGGAACCTTGGCTTGACAGGATTTGGCTCTATCGGCATTAGGGCTTATACTAGCAAACTGGTCTGGGCGAGCTCGAGTTGCCCAGGCTGGCGAAGGTGCAAGCTCCACGGGCAGCCCTTTGTCGAAGTGGAAAATATTTTTCTCATCATCAAGGAATCAAAAAATGAACAAGTCTCTCGTTCTGGCAGCTGTCGTTGCTGCAGCCGCCCTGGCCGCTTGTGGCAAGAAAGAACCCGCTCCTGCTCCGGCCCCCGCACCGGCTCCGGCCCCTGCCGCCGCACCGGCTCCGGCTCCTGCCGAGGCTCCGGCTGCTGCCCCCGCTGCACCTGCTGCCCCCGCAGCGCCAGCAGCCCCGGCCGCTCCCGAGAAGAAGTAATTTCTTGCTTCCGTCAAAAAGCCGCCTTCGGGCGGCTTTTTGTTTGGGCGCGGCGCCCGCCTCAAACGGGACGGATCCAGTCTGTTCCGCTCTGCGCATCGGCCACGGACAACTCGGCCGAGTTCCCCAGGGCCTGTTCCAAGGCCGCGAGGGCCAGCGCAGCTTGGTTGTTGCTGCGGCTCAGATGCGCGGCCACCACCTGCCGGATCTGGCCTTGCTGGAGCGAACCGGCCAGTTGCGCGGCCTGTTCGTTTGACAGGTGGCCCAGATCGCCAGAGATACGCCTTTTGAGGAATTCGGGGTAGCTTGACCGAGCCAGTAATTCGAGGTCGTGATTGCATTCGAGCAGTAAAGCATGGCAGGACGCCAGGGGCTCAACGACCGATGGCGGCGCGTGTCCAAGGTCGGTCAGGATGCCGATGCGGTGAGCCCCATCGCTGCAGCTGAGCTGCAGCGGCTCGGCAGCGTCATGAGGAACCGCGAAGGTGTGAACTTCAAATTCGCCCATGTCGATGCGTTGGCCGTCAGCGCAAATCTGCAGCAGTCCGTCATAGTCTTCCTGGCCTCCCGCGCGCCATGTCCCCTCGCTCATCCAGACGGGCAGCCTGTGGCGGGTCGCGATCTTATGGGCGTGTCCCAGGTGATCGCTGTGCTCGTGCGTGATCAGCACAGCATCGAGATCCTCAATGTCCAGGCCGCAACGCAACAGACGCTGGGCCAGCACTCTGGGCCCTAAGCCGCAGTCCACCAGAAGACGACGGCTGCGCAGGCCCGTTGCCTCGATCAGGGTCGCGTTGCCGGAGCTGCCGCTGCCCAGGCTGCGCAGTCGTATCACGACCGGTGCTTACTTCAGATCGTCGGCTATCAACTGGACGATGCGTCGCGCGTTGGCCGACGTGTCGAGCGCGCCATCGGCGTTGAGCACGGTCACCGTGGTGACTTGCCCCTGAGCGCTGACGGCGATGCGGTACTTCAGCGGAGCCGCCGCGCTGCTGCTGCTGCGGCTAAAGAGCCGACCGAAGAAGCCAGGGTCCTTTTTATCGGCTGTCGGCTCGACGTATCGAACAAAGTACAGGCCCCGGGCGCGGTCCCGGTCTTCCACGGTAAAGCCGGTGCGGTCCAGGGACAGACCGACCCGTCGCCAGGCACGGTCAAATTCCTCGTTGATGCGCAGCAGAGACTGGTTATTCGGTCCGGACTCCACCCGGGCGATGCTGGGCCTGCTGACCTCCGCGGCGCTGCGGGCTTGCTCGGCCGACACGCCGAGCTTGATCATCAGCCGACGCAGGAATTCGGTCTCAAGCTCGGGGTCGGCTGGACGCGGCTGCCAGATGGTGCTGCCGCTGCTGGCATTGCCCGGCACGGTTTCCACCATGCCTCTGTGGCTGATATAGATCTCGGTGCCTTCGGCAGTGCGCTCAAGCCGGGTGCGGAACTTGTCGCGTTCGCTGGTGGAGTACAGGCTGTCAAGCACTCGGCCGAGGGTACGCCTGATGATGTCCTGGGGCAGTTTGGCGCGGTTTTCTGCAAAATCGGTCTCGATGATCCCGGTTTCCTTTTGCTCTATGGCCAGCAGGAATCCGCTTTCCTGCCAGAACTCGCGCACCGGGTCCCACAACTGGTCCGGCGGACGCTTGACCACCAGCCACCGCTGGTTACCCGCGCGTTCAATTCGAATATCGCCGATTTGGGTGATGGCCGTCGATTCGGCCCGCTTCGTGCTGGCCGCAGCCTGACCCGCTTGGAAGGCGTCGGCCGATACCGCAGCACCGGGTACCGCGAAACGGGCCTCGCGCGAGAGCTGGGTCAGATCGGGGGGCACATCCAGGCTCGGCGCCTTGCCACCTGCCGATTTGTAATCAATCTTGTCGCCGTCAATGAGATTGCCGAGGCTGGAGCAGCCGACCAGGCCCCCGATCAACAAAGCCAAACCCAGACCCAGACCGATGCGTTGACTTGAAAATCGGGGCGCTGGACCCGGAGTTTTTGATTCGTTCACGGATTTTTCCTTGCGGTTCGCAGTTGGAATCGATCAGAGCAGGCCGCTATCGCGCAGCGCGGACTCTACGGTCGCATGATGGGCCCGGTCGAGGGGGGTCAGGGGCAGGCGCATCGTTGGGCCGCACAATTGGAGTCGGCTCATCGCCCACTTCAGGGGAATTGGGTTGGCTTCGACGAACAGATGCTTGTGCAGGGGCAGCAGCTTGAGTTGGATCTGCATGGCTGTCTTGACATCGCCGGCCAGAGCGGCCTTGCACAACTGGGCCATCGGCCGCGGAGCGATGTTGGCCGTCACACTGACATTGCCTTGACCACCGCAGAGCATCAGGGCCACGGCGGTGGCGTCATCGCCGGAGTAAAGCGCGAAGTGGGCCGGCTTCTCCTTGATGAGCCACTGGGCGCGCTCAATGTTGCCCGAGGCCTCCTTGATGCCGACGATGCCAGGGACGGCAGCCAGCCGCAGTGCGGTGGCCGGTGCCATGTCGGCCACCGTGCGTCCCGGTACGTTGTAGAGCACCATGGGCAGGTCCACCGCTTCGGCAATGGCCTTGAAGTGCTGGTATTGGCCCTCCTGGGAGGGCCGGTTGTAGTAGGGCACGACCTGCAGTTGGCAATGGGCCCCCACTTTCTGGGCGAAGCGGGCCAGCTCGATCGCTTCGGCCGTTGAATTGGCGCCACATCCGGCCATGATGGGTACCTTGCGCGGATGCCTCGCGGCTTGCTCGACAGAGACCCGGATGATTTCGCAATGCTCCTCCACGTTGACCGTGGGGGATTCACCGGTGGTGCCAACCACTCCGATGCAATCGGTGCCTTCCTCGCTGTGCCAGTCGATCAGCTTGCGCAGACCGGGGTAATCGACGCTACCGTCTTCGTGGAAGGGGGTGGCCAGTGCAACGATGCTGCCTGTGATCATGGGCGAGAGCAGGAAAGACGAGGGTTGAGGGGCGGCTCTGACCGTCGCCGGTAGACCGTTAAACGTCCGATTCTACCCAGCCGCACTGCGCTCGAAGGGCAAGTGGGCAGGCGGTGGGTCAGCTAGCCCTGCAAGGCCAGCCTGACCCCGTCCGGGTTGTCGGCGCGCACGGCGGCGATGCGCTGGATGAAACGCGCCGGTCCCCGGACCGATTCGGGCTCATAGCCGTCCTCAAAAGCCACGATGCGCAGTCCCTGGCAGACCTCAATCAACTCCCCGGGCCTTAACAAGAATTCGGGACGCGAGGGCCGACCCAGGGTTTCCTGGCCGCACGCGAAGGTCTCGTAAATCAACACCCCGGCCTGGTCCAGGCTCTCGATCAGTCGGGGCATCAGGGGTCGCCACAGATAGTGGGTTACCACGACCGCGCTGAAGCGCCGTCCCGGCAAGGGCCAGGGACCCGACTCGATGTCGGCCAGTATGGTTTCGCAGGCGGGCCCGTGCAGGCCGATGTCAGCCAGAGCCTGCGCCGAGCGATCCACCCCGACGACGGCATGGCCCCGCTGCGCAAACCAGCGCAGATGCCGACCCCGGCCGCAGGCCAGGTCGAGTACCGGTCCCGGCGGCACCAGATGCGACCAACGCTGTACCCAGGTGCTGGCCTCCTGATCGCCGGCTGGGCTGAGGGCTTGTGCCATGGCTTTGAGCGCGCCTTAGAAGCAGGCCCAGACCTGTTCGGCCAGCAACACCAGAAAACCGGGCTGCAGGTACAGGGCGAAGGCGCAGACCATCAGCCCCAGGGCGGCGATCCAGCACAGTGGGCGAAGGTGGTCGGTCGGTTTCATCAGGCGCGAGCGGGAGCAGGCGAGCGCTCTATCGGGGCTTCTCGTACCGGCAGGTTGACCAGGGCGGCAAAAACGCCAAGGGCGATGGCAATGATCCACACCACATCGTAGCTACCGGTGCGGTCGTAGAGATAGCCGCCTAGCCACACGCCCATGAAGGAGCCAAGCTGGTGGCTCAGAAACACCGAGCCGCTGAGCATGGATAAATAGCGGACCCCAAAAATATGGGCGATCGACGCATTGGTCACCGGAACCGTGGACAGCCACAGCAGCCCCATGACGGCCGAGAAGATGTAGACGCTCCAGGCACTCAGCGGCACCCACAGAAACACCACGATGGCCACCGACCGCGCCAAGTAAATAAAGGCCAGGATCATTTTTTTGGACCTGACTTGGGCCAGCGAGCCGGCCCAATAGGTGCCGAAAATATTGAACAGGCCGATCAAGGCCAGCGCCATGCCGGCAACCCCTGGCTCCATGCCGGCATCCTTGAGGTAGCTGGGCATGTGCACCCCAATAAAAACCACCTGGAAACCGCAGACAAAATAGCCGGCCGTGAGCAATTGAAAGCTGGGGTAGCCGATGGCTTCGCGCAAAGCCTGCCGCATGGTCTGCTCATGGGCTCCCGCAGCGGGGGCCATTCTTTCGTTAAGCCCGCGGGCCAGGGGCAGCATGAGCATACAGGCGGCAGCCATCACGAAGAGCGCGGCCTGCCAACCCCAGTGGGTGATCATCAGACCTTCGAGCGGCACCATCACAAATTGACCGAAGGAGCCCGCCGCTCCCACCAGCCCCATGGCCCAGGCGCGACGCTCGGCTGGCACATTGCGGCCAATGACTCCGTAGACCACGGCATAGGTGGTGCCAGCCTGGGCTGCGCCCACCAAAATGCCGGCCGCCAGGGTAAATTGCCACCCCTGGGTGGCCAGGGCCATGCCGCACAAGCCCAAAAGGTAGAGTACCCCGCCTGCCATCACCACCCGCATGGCGCCGAGTCGGTCGGCCATCATGCCGGCAAAGATGCCGAGCACCCCCCAGGCCAGGTTTTGCACCGCAATGGCCAGCGAGAAGGTTTCCCGGTTCCAGCCATGCGTTTGAGTGATCGGGAGCAACCACAGGCCAAAGCCGTGGCGTACGCCCATGGACAAGGTAACGATGAGGGCGCCGCATAGCAGCACCTGGGACATCGGCAGACTTGCTGCCGCACTGGAGCCTGAAGGTTTCATGCCCCAACTGTAACCACTGGTCCCGACCCCCCAGGCTCGCTTCGGTCGCCGAGTCCGACCGGCAGGCTGTATATTCATCCAGCCCCAACCAAGGCCAGCCCTACAATTTGCCTTTGCCTCGAACCCTATGACCGCCAAGACCTCCCCGCAGTACTCCGAAAGCTCCATCCGCGTGCTCAAGGGCCTGGAGCCCGTCAAGCAGCGACCGGGCATGTACACCCGGACTGACAACCCCCTGCACATCGTGCAGGAGGTGATCGACAACGCAGCCGACGAGGCTCTGGCGGGCCATGGCCGCAAGATCGCAGTGGTCCTGCACGCCGACGGCTCGATCAGCGTGGAGGACGAGGGGCGCGGTATTCCCTTTGGCTTGCATCCGCAGGAGAAGGTGCCGGTGATCGAGCTGGTGTTCACCCGCTTGCATGCCGGCGGCAAGTTTGACAAAGGGCAGGGCGGTGCGTACAGCTTTTCGGGGGGGCTGCACGGCGTGGGCGTCAGTGTCACAAATGCCCTGTCACGGCAGCTCGAAGTCAGCAGCTACCGCGATGGTCAGGTGGCCAGCCTGATCTTCTCAGGCGGCGATGTGGTCCAGCCGCTCAAGCTGCGTAAAGCCGGTAGCGCCGATCGCGCCCAGGGTACGGTGGTCAGGGTCTGGCCCGACCCCCGCTATTTTGATTCGCCGGCCCTGCCCCAGGCCGAACTGCTGCACTTGCTTCGCAGCAAGGCCGTCCTGATGCCCGGCGTGAGCGTGAGCCTGACTCACGAAAAGTCCGGCGAGCATCAAACCTGGCTCTACAAGGGCGGGCTGCGCGACTACCTCATGCAGACCTTGCAGGCCGATCCGGTGATTCCGCTGTTCGACGGGGAGGGTTTCGCCGACGCGTCGCACGACAGCTTCGCCGATGGTGAGGGGGCGACTTGGTGCGTGGCCTTCACCGAGGAGGGGCAGCCTGTGCGGGAGAGTTATGTCAATCTCATCCCGACCACGGCCGGCGGCACGCACGAGAGCGGGCTGCGCGAGGGCCTGTTCCAGGCGGTCAAGGGTTTTATCGATCTGCACTCGCTGTTGCCCAAGGGAGTCAAGCTCATGCCCGAGGATGTGTTTGCCCGGGCCAGTTATGTGCTGTCGGCCAGAGTGCTTGACCCGCAGTTCCAGGGACAGGTCAAGGAAAGGCTCAATTCACGCGACGCGGTGCGATTGGTCGCCAGCTTTGTGCGGCCGGCCCTTGAGCTCTGGCTCAACGCTCATGTGGACTATGGCCGTAAATTGGCCGATCTGGCTATCCGCGCCGCACAGACGCGCCAGCGCGCCAGTCAGAAGGTCGAAAAGCGCAAGGGCTCGGGCGTGGCGGTGTTGCCCGGTAAGCTCACCGACTGTGAGAGTCGGGACCTCGGGCTCAATGAAGTGTTTCTGGTCGAAGGCGATTCAGCCGGTGGCAGCGCCAAGATGGGTCGCGACAAGGAGACCCAGGCCATCCTGCCCTTGCGAGGCAAGGTGCTCAACACCTGGGAGGTCGAACGGGACCGGCTGTTTGCCAACACCGAGATCCACGACATCTCGGTGGCTATCGGTGTGGACCCGCACGGAGCCAGCGACGAACCTGATCTGAGCGGTCTGCGCTACGGCAAGGTGTGCATCCTCTCAGATGCCGACGTCGACGGCTCGCACATCCAGGTGCTGCTTCTGACCTTGTTCTTCCGACATTTCCCCAAGCTGATCGACCGCGGCCATGTCTATATTGCCCGGCCGCCGCTGTTTCGGGTCGATGCGCCCGCCCGTGGCAAGAAGCCGGCCGCCAAGATGTATGCGCTTGACGAAGGCGAGCTGACCGCCATCTTGGACAAGCTGCGCAAGGAGGGTGTGCGCGAGGGGGCCTGGACCATCAGCCGCTTTAAGGGCCTGGGCGAGATGAGTGCCGAGCAATTGTGGGAAACCACGCTCAATCCAGACACCCGACGCCTGCTGCAAGTCACTCTCGGACCTCTGGACCTGATGCAGACCGAGCAGATGATGACCAAGCTCATGGGCAAGGGCGAAGCCTTGGCCCGCCGGGAGCTGATGGAGCTGCACGGCGATCGGATCGAGATCGACATCTAGCATGCGTATGGTTCGGCTCCTTCTGTGCATCCTGGCCCTGGCCGCAGCCACGGCGGGACGGGCCGAGGTCTGGGCCTTTGTCGATGCACAAGGCGTGCCCCATTTCGCCGGCCACCAGGTTGATGCCCGGTACCAGCTGTTCTTCAAGGGCAACATGGCTGAAGTGCTCGCCCAGCCCCTGCCTGCTCCACCGCGCGCAGCCCCGCTCGACCCATCGGCCGCCGATACCCGGCCAAGGACGTCGCAGTCGGCCAACTCTGTGGTCTCGGCCGTCACGTCGGCAGCGTCCCCGGCTCGTCCGCGCCTGCTCGGCCTGCTCGAGCGATCGCCCACCTACAAGCGGGTGCTGCCGATGATCGAGGACACGGCCCGGCAACTGGGGCTGGATGCGTACCTGCTGGTGGCCTTGATTGCGGCTGAATCGGGGTTCAATCCGCGAGCGGTCTCGCCCAAGGGCGCGATCGGACTGATGCAACTCATGCCCGGAACCGCCCAGCGCTACGGCGTCGGGCCGCTCGATGGTTTGTCGCAGCAGGAGCGCTTGATGCAACCGGAGATCAATCTGCGCGCGGGCGCCACCTTTCTGCGCGACTTGCTGCTGATGTTTCCCAGCCGTCTGGATCTGGCCCTGGCCGCCTACAACGCGGGACCCGGCGCGGTACAGCGCGCGGGTAACCGCATCCCCAACTACCCCGAGACCCAGAATTACGTCCGCGTGGTGACCGACTTGCTGATGTATCTGAGGCCCCCGATCCTGATCTCGGCCGACGTCGAGCCGGCAGCTCCGGTGGTCAGCGCTGTACCTACTGCTCCTCCCGTCTGGCTGCCGCCTCAGATGGCCGGTGCTGTCGCGCGGGGGATTTTGCTGGCGCCGGCGGGCATTGCCCTCCCGACACCGGGAACGACGCTGCAGATGCCTGGGCAGCGTGATTGATTTTTTAGACGGAAAACCATGGACTTGTTCACCATTGATCAGAGCGCGGCTCCGGAGCCCGGCACATCAGAAGACAGTCTGGCAGCCTACGCGCAGAGGGCTTACCTCGAATATGCCTTGAGCGTGGTCAAGGGCCGGGCCCTGCCCGAAGTCAGCGACGGCCAAAAACCGGTGCAGCGGCGCATTCTCTACAGCATGGCCCGCATGGGCCTGGGTTTTGGCGGCAGCAACGGCACGGCCGGCGCCAAGCCCGTCAAGAGCGCCCGCGTGGTGGGCGATGTGCTGGGTCGGTTTCATCCGCACGGTGACCAGGCCGCGTATGACGCTTTGGTGCGCATGGCCCAGGACTTCTCACAGCGCTACCCTCTGATCGACGGCCAGGGTAATTTCGGCTCTCGCGACGGCGATGGCGCTGCTGCCATGCGTTACACCGAGGCCCGCCTGTCCCGCATCACGCAATTGCTGCTCGATGAAATCGACGAGGGAACGGTCGATTTTGTGCCCAACTATGACGGCTCGACTCAAGAGCCCGCCCAATTGCCCGCCCGTCTGCCCTTTGCCTTGCTCAACGGTGCCAGCGGGATCGCGGTGGGTCTGGCCACTGAAATCCCAAGCCACAACCTGCGCGAGGTGGCCGAGGCCTGTGTAGCCCTGATCAAGAACCCCCAGCTCGATGATGCGCAGTTGCTCGGCTTGATTCCTGGTCCTGACTATCCCGGGGGCGGACAGATCATCTCCAGCCCGGTGGATATTGCTGCGGCCTACGCCGTCGGCCGTGGGTCACTCAAAGTCCGCTCAGTCTGGAAAATCGAAGATTTGGCCCGAGGCCAATGGCAGCTGGTGGTGACCGAGTTGCCACCGGGGGTGAGCGCGCAAAAAGTACTCGAGGAAATCGAGGAATTGAGCAACCCCAAGGTCAAGGCGGGCAAGAAGACGCTCAGCGCTGACCAGGTCCTGCTCAAGCAGACGCTGCTGACCGTGCTCGATGGCGTTCGCGATGAGTCCAGCAAAGACGCTCCGGTCCGTCTGGTTTTTGAGCCCAAGACCAGCCGGATCGAGCAGAGCGAGTTGATCAATACCTTGCTGGCGCACACCAGCCTGGAGACTTCAGCCCCGCTGAATTTGACGCTGATCGGCTTGGACGGCAAGCCCATGCAAAAGTCGCTGCGCCAGATGCTGCAGGATTGGATTTCGTTCAGACAGACCACTGTGCAGCGACGCTCCCAGCACCGGCTGGATAAGGTGTTGGCGCGTATCCACATCCTGGAGGGGCGGCAGATGGTGCTGCTCCACATTGACGAGGTGATTCGCATCATCCGCAATTCGGACGAGCCTAAACCCGCCCTGATCGATCGTTTCAAGCTCAGTGACCGTCAGGCCGAGGACATTTTGGAGATACGCTTGCGCCAGTTGGCCCGGCTCGAGGCCATCCGCATCGAGCAGGAACTCAAGGAGCTGCGGGAAGAGCAGGGTCGACTCGAGGACATCCTGGGCAGTCCGGCAGCGCTCAGGCGACTCATGGTGCGCGAGATCGAGACCGATGCCAAAACCTTCGGCGACGCGCGGCGCACCCTGATACAGGCCGAGAAGAAGGCAGTCCAGGAGGTACGGATCGTTGATGAGCCAGTGACGGTGGTGGTGTCCTCGCGCGGATGGGTGCGTGCCCGGCAGGGGCATGGCCACGACCCTGCCGGATTTGCCTTCAAGGCCGGAGACCACTTGTATGGCACCTTCGAGTGCCGTACGGTCGACACGCTGCTGGCCTTTGGCAGCAACGGACGGGTGTACTCGGTCGGCGTGTCCTTGCTGCCCGGCGCGCGGGGTGACGGGCAACCGGTGACCAGCTTTATTGAGCTGGAGGCCGGAACCCAACTGGTGCACTATTTCGCCGGTGCGGCCTCAAGCACCTTGCTACTTTCAAGTTCGGCCGGTTATGGCTTTTTGGCTACGGTGGAAAACATGGTCTCGCGCAATAAGAGCGGCAAGGCCTTTATCACAGTCAATCCCGGTGAGACGGTTTGTGCCCCGTCCTGGGCCGCCGCACAGGGCGCATCTGCTGCGGTCCCCGATGCTACTCACGTGGTCTGCGCCAGCGCGGGGGGACGCATTCTCAGTTTTGAGATTGGCGAACTCAAGCTGATGGAAAAGGGGGGCCGTGGGCTGATGCTCATAGACCTGGATGCCAAGGACACGCTGACCGGGGCAGCCGCCTACACCCGCAGCGTGCGCATCGAGGGTTTGGGTCGTGGCGGCAAGCTGCGTGAGGAGACGCTGGAGATTCGCAGCCTCAACGCGGCCCGTGCCGCACGCGCCAAGAAGGGCAAGGCGGCTGACCTGGGTTTTAAGCCCCATCGGATCAGCCGGTTGGTCTAGAGGGGACAGCGGCCGAGATCGTCAGGCGATCTCGGCGATCATCTCGATTTCCACGCAGGCACCGAGCGGGATTTGAGCCACGCCGAAGGCGCTGCGGGCATGCTTGCCGGCCGGGCCGAAAACCTGGCCAAACAATTCGCTGGCCCCATTGGTGACCAGATGGTGTTCGGTGAAGTCGGCCGTCGAATTGACCAAGCTCATCAGCTTGACGATGCGCCGAACATGTCGCAGGTCCTTGCCGTCGGTTTGCAGGGCCGCGTGAAGAGTGCCCATCAGATCGATGGCAATGGCGCGAGCCGCCTCCTTGCCTTCTTCGGTCTTCATGGTCTGTCCGAGTTTGCCGACCCAGGGCTGGCCGTCAGGCTTTTTGGCAATGTGTCCGCTGAGAAAAATGAGGGATCCCGTTTGCACATAGGGTGCATAGGCAGCCGCTGGAACGGCCAGCGGGGGCAACTGGATCTGCAAGGATTGGAGAATGTCGTACGGTTGGGTCATGGTCTTGCGTGAGGATTGAAAAAACGCAGGTTTTGCGGTGACCGCTCCCGCGGGCCCTGGCCCTGATGAGGCCAGTTGGCGCGCAAGCGGCGGGCCGTATTGTGCACCCGCGCGCCGGTCTTCAGGCCCGGCGTGCCCGAGTCCAACGCCGAATCAGTGGCGGAAGCACCAGCAGGCCCAGCGCAATGAGCAGGAGGCAGGCCGACAGGGGGCGGGTAAGAAAAGTGCTCCACTGCCCCTGGCTGATGGTCAAGGCTTGCCGCAAGGATTGCTCGGCCATGGGCCCGAGGATGAGACCGACGATGAGCGGCGCAGCGGGAAAATCAAAACGCTTCATCACGAAGCCCACCAGCCCGAAAACGAAGAGCAGCCCCACGTTGAAGATCGAGTTGCCGGCTCCATAAACCCCAGCTACCGACACCACAATGATGCCGGCATAAAGCCAGGGGGGTGGAATCTTCAGCAGTTTGACCCACAGGCCCACCAGCGGCAGATTGAGCACCAGCAGAATGACATTACCGATGTAGAGGCTGGCGATCAGTGTCCAGACCAGGCTGCTCTGGCTGGTGAACAGTTGCGGGCCAGTCTGTATGCCATAGCCCTCGAAGGCCGAGAGCATGATGGCTGCGGTGGCGGAGGTGGGGATGCCCAGCGTCAACAAGGGCATCAGAACCCCGGCGGCGGCCGCATTGTTGGCCGCCTCAGGACCGGCCACGCCTTCAATAGCCCCTTGGCCGAACTCCTCGGGATGTTTGGAGAGTTTCTTTTCGGTGTAGTACGACAGCAAAGTTGGCAATTCAGCGCCACCTGCGGGCAGGGCGCCTATGGGAAAACCGAACAGCGCTCCGCGCAGCCAGGCTTTCCAGGAGCGTGCCCAGTCCCGGGCGCTCATCCAGAGGCTGCCGGTCAGCCGCATGACCTCCCCGCTATGGGTCTGGCGCCCTTGCCAGGCCAGGTACAGAGCTTCGCCCACAGCAAACAGGCCGACGGCCGCCACCGTCACTTCGATGCCATCCAAAAGTTCGGGGCGACCGAAGGTGAACCTGGGTTGTCCGGTCTGCAGATCGACCCCCACCATGCCCAGCAGAAGTCCGGCAAACAGGCTGATCAGCCCGCGCAACACCGAACGACCGAGCACCGCAGAGACAGCCACGAGCGAGAGCACCATCAGGCTGAAGTATTCGGCCGGGCCGAAGGCCAGTGCCCATTCCACCACCCAGGGCGCGATAAAGGTCAGCGCGATGGTACCTATGGTTCCAGCCACGAAGCTGCCCAGTGCGGCGGTGGCCAGGGCCTGCCCCGCGCGCCCGCGACGGGCCATGAGATTGCCCTCCAGCGCCGTCACCACGGTGGAGGATTCGCCCGGGGTGTTGAGCAGGATGGAGGTGGTCGAGCCACCGTAGGCCGCTCCGTAGTAGATACCCGCGAACATCACGAACATGCTCGAGGCCGGGACATGGTAGGTCAAGGGCAGCAGCAGGGCGATGGTCAGCGCCGGACCGATTCCCGGCAGTACGCCCACCAGCGTGCCGATCAGGCAGCCTGCAAACCCCCACATGAGCGTGGCTGGTTGGAGGGCGCTGGCAAATCCGCCCATCAGGGCATGGAAGGCATCCATAGGCACCTCAGGTTTTCAGAATCCGGCCGGTAGGGCTGGCCCCAACCCGATCCCCAACACTTGAGCAAACAAGGTCCAAAACACCAGGGCAATAGAGCCGCAGATGAGCAAAGATTTAAGGTTGAAGGGGCTCTCGAAGCTGCGCGCAATCAGCATGCCGCAGGCAGTGGCAGGCATCACAAAGCCCAGGAAGGGCACGAGCAGCATGAACGCACATCCGCCGGCCAGCAGCCAGCTCAGTCGGCTCCCCGAGCCCGGCCGGGGAGCCCCCTCGTCTTGCAGGCTTTCATCAACCTGCCCGCCCCGCCAAGCGCTCAGGGCATAGAGTGCGGCGCACAGGCTCAGGCCGGCGGTGATCAGGGCCGGCACCAGCGTGGCCCCGACCTCCATCTGCATGGCCGAGGAGGGGATCTGCGTCACCTGCCAAGCGGCCACTGCACACAGCGCCAAGAGCATCAGCGCCAGCCGCAAGGGCGTCATGCCAGGCCCAGATCTTTCATCACGGCTTCGGTCTTGGCGATGTCGGAGGCCAGTTCCCGCAGGAAGGGTTGCTCGGTCATGAACACATCGGTCCATTTGCGGGTCTCGAGCTCTTTTTGCCAGGCCGGAGATCTGACCACCGCCGTCATGAAGTTGATAAGAGCGTCTTTTTGCGCTGCACTGATGCCGGGCGCGCCAAAAACGCCACGCCAATTGGCCATCACCACATCCAGGCCGAGTTCGCTCATGGTGGGCAAGTTGACGCCCGGGATGCGGCGGCTGCCGGAAGTGGCCAGGGCGATCATGCGCCCGGCCTTGATCTGCTCCTCGAATTCGGAGTAGCCGGAAATCCCGGCCACCACCTGGCCACCGATGATGGCCGCATTGGCTGGGCCGCCGCCGGCGAAGGCCACATACGCTGCCTCGCGCGGGTTGCGTCCGAGCGCCTTGACCATGAGCCCCAGAATGAGGTGGTCGGTGCCGCCGGCGCTGCCGCCAGCGACCGAAACCGCTTTGGGATTGGCCTTGAGGGCCTCGATCAGATCCTTCCAGGACTTGATCTTGCCGTTGGCGGGAACCACCACCACGCCGGCCTCTTCGGTCAGGCGGGCGATCGGGGTGACATCTTTCATCGTGACCGGGCTCTTGTTGGCAATGGCCGCGCCCACCATGACCGAGCCGCCGACCATCAGGCTGTTGCCCTGGCCCTTGCGCTGATTGACAAACCGGGGCAGTCCCACCATGCCACCGGCTCCGCCGACGTTTTCGAACTGCATCTGGCCCACCAGCCCCGAGGCCTTGGCGGCCCTTTCAATGGCACGCGCCGTGCCGTCCCAGCCACCACCGGGGGCTGCGGGAACGAACATATTGATATTGTCGAAAAGGGGCTTGCCCTGAGCCAGGGCCGGCCAAACGGTGGCCGCTGCAGTGGCGCCGGCCACTTGAAGAAGGTGTCGTCTGTTGGGGGTCATGGGTCCTCCTAGTGTCTGGTTTTGGGAAACTGCTTGTCGGCAGATGAGGCGATCATAAGTCGGTTCGAGGGGGTCTAAAAAATCAAGGACCGGGGGAATATCCTGATGGCGCGGGTGTATTTCCGTCCGCGGCGGTCACTGTGACCGCCACGCTCAGGGCGTGTTGATTCGCTCCCCGGATCACGCCGCGCAGGGGCGAGACATCGCGATAGTCCCGCCCCAGGGCCAGGGTGACGTAGTCTTCCCCAGGCAATCTTCGGTTGGTCGGGTCCAGATCGAGCCATCGTCCAGGTCGGCTGCGGTCAATTTCCCCGCGTTCGGTCAGGGCCGGGCAATACACCGAGGCCCAGGCATGGGAGGCATCGCTGCCGACCAGACGGGCTTGCCCCGGGGGCGGATGGGTCAGGAGATAACCGCTGACATAGCGCGCCGGCAGTCCCAGGGACCGGCAGCAGGCGATCAGGATGTGCGCGAAGTCTTGACAGACCCCGCGCCCCTCGGCCAGCGCTTGTGCGGCCGGTGTATCGACTGCCGTGCTGTTGGACTCATAGCGCATGTGTTCGTGCAGTCTTTCCATCAGATCCCAGACCGCTTCAGTCAGGGGGCGCCCCGATGTAAAGCTGGGCCTGGCGAATTCGGCAAAGATCTCCGCACGAGGGGCGCACGCCGAGGCAAAAACAAATTCCAGAGCCGCATCGCAGGCCGCATCAATCCGGTAGCGGTAGTGCTGCGCCAGTTCATCCCAGGCCGGTCCCGGCGCCGTTGGGGGTGGGGCGGGGCGAGTCTGGACCACGCTCTCGGCCTGAACCCGCAAGTGCCCGTGGGCCCGGTACAGGTCGAAATGAAGCCGGTGATTGCCGTAGAGGTCTTTGGAGGCCAGCAGGTAGTCGGGCTCCGGATCGATGCGGATTTCATGGCGCAAGATCTGCTGATGCGGCTGCTCAACCGGCCTGAGGTAGGACAGGTGATGGGCGTCCAGGGCGGCCGGCTGATAGTCGTAGCGCGTTTCGTGCAGGATATGCAGCAGCATGGCCAACGGTCAGGATGAGTGGGGGTCGGCGCGGTCGCTGAAATACCGCCACTCCATCTGTACCGCCGCCGAGCGTGCCGATTCGGCCAGCAAGCGCATCGCCTGGGCAAGATCCGCGAGCCTGGGCGGGGCGATCGATGCCTGGCAGGCCCGCAGTTTTTCCGCCAAGCCCTCGATCGGGCCTTCCATGCAGGGGCCTGGCACGCTGAATTTCTCGAGGGTGTCCAGTTGCTGGCGCATGGCCCGTAGGCCCTGTGCCCATGAGTCCGGCCGGTCGCAATCAAGGCGCATGTGCAGCCACAGGTGTTCGTCGCTACCCGTCGGTGCTGGTTCACCCATCAGGGCGTCCAGGCCCTGCCGCGTGGTGGACTCCGACAGGCTGCCGCAGGCGCAGGCGTCTGCGAGCAGGCTGGGCAAGAGGCTCAGCCTTTCGATGAACAGACCGACTGAAAAAAGAGCGGCATCGACAGGATGCCAGGCACCGCCGATAAAGAAAGCGCGGATTTGCAGGATCGCGGGGCCCAAAGGCTCGAGGCCTGCTTCGACCTGCTGTAGGTCGTGATCCCAGGGGCCTGGAGTCCGAGGGCGATTGATCTTCGCAAGCCGCGACCCTTCGCCCCCCGGCAGCTGCGCCAAGCGGGCCTCTGCGGCTTGCAGACCCTTGAGGAGTTCCCCGGGGAGATGCGCGTGCAAGCGACGTACCCGCTCGGTCATGGCGTCCAGATTGAACCGGATGCCATTGACCCGCGCGTGTTGCAGGTCTTGGAGCAGGGCTTCGGGCAGGCTTTTCAGATCGAGCAGAGCCGAGGGTGCATCGACGGGCACCAGTGCCGTCCATCTCAGCAAGGAGTCGAGCCAGACCCGCCCCGCGGGGGAGGGCTCGCTGCCGATCATCTTCAAGGCCTCTGTGGCGCCGTGGAGTGCCAACTCGGCGCGGGCCAGGTAGCGGCCCAGCCAGAACATATCTTGGGCTCTTCGGGCCAGCACCGGTGCCTGAAGTGGCGGCTCCGCACACGTTGCTGGCGGCTTGAGACGGGCCGCGGTTCTACTGAGCACCCAGGCCTCGGTCTGCAGCTCGACGGGTTGCGCGGTGTCCTGCCGAGTCAGCCGGGCCAGAGCGCCGGGCACCACGACCCAACGATCGGCTGCGTCGAGGACGGCCAAGAAGCGCAAGGTCACGGGGCCCCTCTCGAGCTGGCCGTTGTGCCAAAAGGGGGTCAGCGAGGCCGTCAGACGCTGCTTGAGCGTGTAAGACTCGCCATCGCTGCGCAGTCGGCGGGTCCAGGTCTCCAGCGAATCAGCCTGCGCCGGGTCGATGGCTTCGATGCGCTGGTCCGGATAGCTGGGAAGCACTGTGCACTGCGACAGATCGGGCCATGCGTTGTCCAGTGCAGCTTTTTCGCCGCACCACCAACTGGGACGGTCAGGCAAGATCAGGTTCTCGCCTCGCAGCGCCTGACTGATCCCAGGCAAAAAACCCGCCAGTGCGGGCGATTCCAAAAATCCGGTGCCCGGTGGATTGCTCATCGTCAAATGACCCGCGCGCAGCGCCTGGAGCAGCCCGGCCACTCCACGGGTGCAGTCTGCGCGCAGTTCCAAAGGGTCAAGTTGCTCATCGGGTAAGCTCGTGAGCAGTCCGTGCACCGCCAGCCGGCCACCCAGGCTTTTGAGGTAAAGGCGGGCCTGCCGAACTTGCAGGTCGTCTGCCTGGACGGGAATCAGGCCCAGTTGCAGCGCCCGATCGGCGTCGACCACGCCCTCGTTGAGAGTCTCTCCCCCCAGCATCACCCATCGCGAGTCCCCGTCGGTCGCTTGCGCGCCTGCCGACCGCAAGCCCTCTGCCCAGTCTGCGCTCGCCTCGTCCAGGCCACGCACGCCCAGGCCAGCCAGCGCCGGGGCGAAGTTGGCCAAGCTGTACTCGCGTTGTCGCCAGAGCTGGCCCAAGCCCTGCGGCGCCTGGGTTTGCTGCCCCAGGACCTGCCATCGACCCTGCGGGTCGCGCGCAAGATCAAAGGCCAGCAGACGCAGTTTGCGCCCGGCGCTGGCCGAGCCGCAGTGCAGGCTCGGCAGGTAAGCCGGATGACCGCGCACCAGCGCCTGGGGTAACAAGGCCCGCCGGGAGAGCTCTTCGGCACCGTAGGCATCATCGAGGAGGGCCTGCAGCAACTGCGCTCTTTGAATCAGCCCCGGCTCGATGAGCGCCCAGTCATGGGCCTCAATCAGGACCGGCAAGACGCTTGTGGTCTGCAGGGCTTCTGGCGGAAGTAGCGATAACAGACGCGCCCAACTCGGCGTCACCGCATTCGCATCAGCGTTTTGCAACGGCGATGCGGCCAGACCGCGCAACTCGTCGAAGTGATCGCGGCGAAATGAAATCGACTCTGTGCTGACGCCCACCCCGGAGATTGTGCCAACCCCGCGGGGGAAATTGGGGTCAGAGTCCAATTTCTCGTCAAAAAAGGTGTCTCGATGCGGCGCAGGTCGTTTGGCTGCTGAGCCGGTCGGATACTGGTTGTGAACGGCTGCCGACCGCAGCGCTGCAAAGCTCGTATTGACTTTGACCGGTTCACTCTATCGGCTCATGCGCACTCATCGTGTTGTCTCGCCCATGCCTTGGGCCCTGGGGGTGCTCGTCGGGACTGCGCTGCAATTGCAACAAGCTCAGTTGTGGCCCTTGGCCTTTTATGGGTTTGCGTTGGTCCTGGCTCTCGCTGCGGCCTGGCTGGCTTGGTCGCTTCGATGCCACCCGATTGGGTTTACCGTGGTTGCGATGGCCTGCGGCTGCCTGTTGTCTTTTTCGCAGGCGGGTTGGCGTGCGCAGGTGTTTGCCGGTCAGGCCATGCCCGCCGAACTCGAAGGCCAGGATATCGAAGTCGTGGGGCGCATCCAGGGCCTGCCCCAGTTTATGCCCGAGGCCCTGCGATTTGGCTTGACGGTAGAGCTGGCGCATATCGACGGTCGCTCGGTGGCGCTGCCGCCCGATATCGCCCTGACTTGGTATCGGAGCCGCACGGCGCCGCCCGAGCCTGACGCACTTGACGAAGCAGACGCGACCGACGGCCAGATCTATCGCCAGGCTCTGGTCGAGCAGGCCCGACGACAGCCCCAGCCCGTCGTGCCGGGCGAGCGGTGGCGGATGACGGTGCGGCTCAAGGCGCCCCATGGCCACATGAATCCCTATGGCCACGATCATGAATTGCGTCTGTGGGAAGACGGCGTGGGGGCCCTGGGCTATGTGCGTACCGCCGCCAGGCACCCCGCTCCGCTCAGGCTCGATCCGCCCCGGGGAGCCTGGATAGACCGGGCCCGTTTGGCGACCCGATCGGCCCTCTTGCACAAGGCCAGCGGCTGGCCCTCGGCGGGCGTGATCGCCGCGCTGGTGATGGGCGACCAGCAGGCCATCGAGCGCGCAGATTGGGACCTGTTTCGGGCCACGGGTGTGGCGCACCTGATGAGCATTTCCGGCTTGCATATCACCTTGTTCGCCTGGCTGGCCACGGCAGCGGTGGGGGCGCTTTGGCGACGATCGGCTGCCTGGTCGCCGGTCTTGTGTCTGGCCGTGCCGGCTCACGTGGCGGGTGCTTGTGGGGGCTTGCTGCTGGCCACGGCCTATGCGCTTTACTCGGGATGGGCCGTGCCGGCGCAGCGCACCATCCTCATGCTGGCGGTGGTGGTGTTATTGCGCCTGCTGGCCCGCCGCTGGCCTTGGCCAGCGGTCTGGCTGCTGGTCATGGCGGCTGTTCTTTTGATGGATCCCTGGGCGCTCATGCAAGCCGGTTTCTGGTTGTCCTTCGTGGCGGTGGGTTTTCTGTTTGCCAGCGAGGGCCGACCGCAGGAACAACGCAGCTCGAGGGTCCTGCCCTGGATGGGTCGCGCGCTGACGGTGGCGGCGACCTTCCTGCGTGAACAGTGGGTGATGACCGTGGCATTGGCGCCCTTGAGCCTGCTTCTGTTTCAGCAGGTGTCGGTGGTCGGGTTGTTGGCCAATATCCTGGCCATCCCCTGGGTGACCTTGCTGGTGACGCCCCTGGGTTTGCTGGGCACTGTCCTGCCCCCGCTGTGGGAGGTGGCCGCTTGGTTGATGCACATCCTGACGCAGTGTCTGACACCGCTGGCGCATGCACCATGGGCGGTCGTCGAAAGGCCGGCCGCACCAGGGTGGTGCGCCGCGGGGGGCTTGTTGGGCGGCTTGCTGTGTGTCATGCGATGGCCCGGGCCCCTGCGTCTTCTCGGGCTTGCCCTGATACTGCCGGTTTTTCTGTGGCAGCCGCCGCGGCCGGCACCCGGGCAATTTGAAGTGCTCGCGCTCGATGTCGGGCAGGGCAGTGCGGTGCTGGTTAGAACCGCCCACTACAGCCTGCTTTACGACGCTGGACCGCGGTATTCGAGGGAGAGCGATGCAGGCCATCGTGTTCTGGTCCCTTTGCTGCGGGCCCTGGGCCTCAAGCTCGATCTGCTGGTGCTCAGCCACGGCGATAGCGATCACATCGGCGGGGCAGCTGCCGTCCTGGCTCGGCAGCCCGGCCTGGCCGTTTTGAGCTCGCTGCCGCAGGACCCTGCCTTGAGAGCCGGCCCCAATCCGCACCAGGCATGCCGGGCCGGTCAGCGCTGGCGTCGCGACGGCGTAGATTTTGAAATCCTGCACCCTTCTGAAAGTTTTGCGTCCTCAACGCGCAAGTCCAACGCCCTGAGTTGCGTGCTCATGATCTCCGCTGCGGGCGGGCGGGCCCTTTTGACCGGAGACCTGGAGGCGGCGCAGGAGCGCCAACTGGTCTTGCAGCAAGAGCGGGAGGGGGCCTTGCAGGCCCAATGGCTATTGGCGCCCCATCATGGCAGCCGCACCTCCTCCAGCGCCGAGTTCCTCGATGCCGTTCGGCCCCAGGTGGTGGTGGTTCAGGCCGGCTACCGCAACCGCTTTGGTCACCCCGCCGAATCGGTGGTCCAGCGGTATCAGCAGCGGCAGATCCGCCTTGTGTCCACCGTAGGGTGCGGCGCAGCCCTCTGGCGCAGCGAGCGGCCCGGCCAGATCGATTGCCAGCGCGATCGGTCGCCTCGCTACTGGCATCACCGCCCGCCGGATGCGTCTTCAAGGTGAGAGCCTGATCCGTCTGGCTCCGGGCTTTCTGGCAAGGTCCTTGCTATTCTTTAGCTTGAACGCCTGGGCCGTATCCCGGCGCGATGTAAACGGAAAGGCAGGCCATGCTGGGTTTTGATGAAATGCACTTGGAATCCGGCGCGATACGGGAGCACTACCGACAGTACCAGGGCTGGCTGGCAAAGCAGCCGCAGCCGCTGATGCAGGCTCGTCGCGAGGAAGCCGAGATGATTTTTCGTCGCGTCGGCATCACCTTTGCGGTCTACGGCGCCAAGGACGAGGAGGGGGCGGGTACCGAGCGCCTGATTCCCTTCGATCTGATTCCCCGCATCATCCCCGCGCATGAGTGGCAGACCTTGCAGACCGGGCTGGTCCAGCGGGTCACCGCGCTTAACCGGTTCATCCACGATGTCTACCACGATCAGGACATTCTGCGCGCCGGCGTGATCCCGGCTGATCAGGTCTTGCGTAACTCGCAGTTTCGTCCGGAAATGGTGGGGGTCGATGTGCCCGGCGGCGTGTACTCCCACATCAGCGGCATCGACATCGTGCGTGCTCCGGGCGCCGATGGCCAGGGCGAATACTTCGTGCTCGAGGACAACCTGCGCGTACCCTCCGGCGTGAGCTACATGATCGAGGACCGCAAGATGATGATGCGCCTGTTCCCCGAGCTCTTTGCCCAGAATCGGGTGGCCCCGGTGGCGCATTACCCAGACCTGCTGCTCGAAACTCTCAGAGCCATGGCCCCGGCCGGTCAGAGTGAGCCGACCGTGGTGGTGCTGACGCCAGGCATGTACAACTCGGCTTACTTCGAGCACGCCTTCCTGGCGCAGCAGATGGGGGTGGAGTTGGTCGAGGGGCAGGATTTGTTCGCCGAAAACGATCGCATCTTCATGCGGACCACGCGCGGCCCCAAGCGCGTCGATGTCATTTACCGCCGGGTTGACGATGATTTCCTCGACCCGCTGGTCTTCCGGCCCGACTCATCCCTGGGGTGTGCCGGTTTGCTTGGGGCCTACCGGGCCGGCCATGTGGCCATTTGCAATGCCATCGGTACAGGCGTGGCCGATGACAAGTCGATCTACCCCTATGTGCCGGCGATGATCGAGTTTTATCTTGGCGAGAAACCCATCGTCTCCAATGTGCCGACCTACCAGTGCCGCCTGCCCGAAGATCTGGCCTACACGCTGGCTCACCTTGAAGAACTGGTCGTCAAGGAGGTGCACGGGGCTGGCGGCTATGGCATGCTGGTCGGACCGGCAGCCTCCTCGGCTGAAATCGAGGCTTTCCGCAAGGTGCTTCAGGCCCATCCGGCTGGCTATATCGCCCAACCCACGCTGAGCCTGTCGACCTGCCCCACCTATGTCGAAAGCGGCATCGCGCCGCGACATATCGATCTGCGGCCATTCGTTCTGAGCGGCCGGCAGCTGCAGATGGTGCCCGGCGGCCTGACCCGGGTGGCCCTCAAAGAGGGTTCGCTGGTGGTCAATTCCTCGCAGGGCGGCGGTACCAAGGACACCTGGATTTTGGAGTCGGGGCCCAGCGCGTAGCCAGGTCTGCGTGCCAGGATCTTGTAATTGCAGCCGATTTTTAAAGGATCTTCATGCTCTCCCGCACCGCTGATCATTTGTTCTGGATGTCCCGATACACCGAGCGGGCCGAGAACACGGCGCGCATGCTTGATGTGAATTACCAGACCTCATTGCTGCCGCAGTCTGCGGCCTCGGCTCAGGCCGGTTGGTGGGGGATGCTCTCCATCAGCGAGCTCAAGACGTCCTACCAGACGCGCTTTGGCGACGATCTCAGTTCGCGCCTCGTAATGGACTTCATGGTGCGCGATGAGAACAATCCTTCGAGCATCATTTCCTGCCTGCGCGCTGCCCGAGAGAATGCGCGTGCGGTGCGCGGCTCTTTAACCACCGAGGTGTGGGAGACGCAAAATCAGACCTACTTGGAACTGGTGCGCATGTTGAGGCAGGGCGCGCTTGAGCGTGATCCGGCGACGTTTTTCGAGTGGGTCAAATACCGCTCGCATCTGTCCCGCGGCGTAACCTCGGGCACCATGCTTCAGGACGAGGCCTTCAACTTCCTGCGCATGGGTACTTTCCTCGAGCGCGCTGACAACACGGCGCGACTCATTGATGTGAAGTTCCATGCCCTGGGGTCGGACTTCCACGGCCAAACCCACGAGCAGGAGCTCGACTTCTATCACTGGAGCGCAGTGCTGCGCAGCGTCTCGGCCTTTGAGGTGTACCGCAAGGTGTATCGCGACGTCATCAAGCCCGAGCGGGTGGCTGAACTCCTGATCCTGCGCGCTGACATGCCCCGCTCGCTGCACGGCTGCCTGCGCGAGGTGATTGCCAATTTGGACAGCGTCACCCTTGACCCGACCAGTCAGAGCCGACGTCGCGCTGGCAAACTGCGTGCCGACCTGCAGTTCGCTCGCATCGACGAAATCCTGGCCACCGGGCTGCACGCTTTTTTGACTCAGTTCCTCGACCGGATCAATGAAATCGGTGCCCATGTCAGCCGGGAGTTCCTGGTTCCGGCGTGAGCGGACAATCGGCGTTCTGGGTGGTGCTGAAAATCTGTTTTTCAGCCAGCGGTGAAGCATCTGCTCGGTCTCCCTCTTGTGCGAGGGCGCTCTTGCTGTAATTCTTGGGTCCGCTTCCCGCCTCTCAGGGTGGGCCATGGCGATTCGAATCGTGTCTGGCAGCCGATTCGGGTCAACCCCTTTGTTCATGCCATCATCGCAAGGACCGCTCATGAAAAGATTCCTCAGCCTACTGACCGTGGCTTCGGCCGGCTTGCTCGCTGCCTGCGGCAGCATGCCATCGGCCCCCGCCGCCAACGCACCCAAGCAGGAAATCAGGGTCAATATCTTTCCGGGGGGGTTCAACTGGCCGATCTGGGTGGGTCAGGAACGCGGTTTTTTTGCCAACAATGGGGTCGAGGTCAAGACCATCAACACGCCCAATTCGCGCGAGCAGCTCACCGGCTTGATCAATGGGCAGTTTGAAATCGCGATGACAGCGGTTGACAACCTGCTGGCCTACCGCGAGGGTCAGGGGGCGGTGCCCATTGATGGCGCCAACCTGATTGCGGTGATGGGGGCGGACAACGGCTTTTTGCGCGTGGGCGCCCAGCCCAACGTCAAGACCTTCGCGGACTTGCGCGGCACCACATTGTCGGTGGACGCACTGACCACCGGATACGCCTTTGTGCTGCTGGAGGTTCTCGAGCGCAACGGCCTGGTGCTAGACCGCGATTACAAGACCGTCTCTGCCGGCGGAGTGCTCAGTCGGTACAACGATCTGATCGCGGGCAAGCATTCGGCCACCATGCTGATCTCGCCTTTTGAGGTGTTGGCCAAGGAAAAAGGCATTAACGTGCTGGCTGACGCCTCCGCTGCGCTCGGCAGTTACCAGGGCCTGGTCGCCGGTGTGCGAAAGACCTGGGCCGACAACAACCGCAACACTCTGGTGGGGTACATCCGTGGCTACCGCAGCTCTCTGGATTGGCTCTACGATCCCAAAAACAAGGAAGCGGCACTCGAGATCTTCATCAAAAATGTCAATGGCGCGACGCGCCAGAGCGCCGAGACCAGCTACGCCATCTTGCTCGATCCCAAAAACGGGTTCACTCGCGACGCCTCCATCAGTGTTGAAGGCGTAAGGACGGCGGTGCAATTGCGCGAAAAATATGGCAAACCGCAAAAGAAGATGCAGCCGGTGGAAAGCTACATCGACACCAGCTTCCACCGGGCGGCTCGCCCCTGAGGCGCTGCTGATGGTCGGGCCATGTCCGCGCGGTCGGACATGGGCCTAGCCCCCCTGGTTCTTGCGTCTGGCGATCGCCTGCCCCAGTTCGATCACGGCCATGGCGTAGTAGCTGCTCCAGTTG
>CAZCSD010000007.1:0-64447 GCA_964501235.1 uncultured Polaromonas sp.
ATATGGCCAAAGGCGGTGCCCATCTCGTACTGCTCCACGCCCCAGTTGTAGGTCAGCTCCAACTCGGCATGCTCGGGGTTCTTTCCGTAGCCCAGAAAGGCCAGGCTGTATTTGTAGGCGGGGTTTTCCGAGGTGCGCAGCAACTGCATGCCCAAAACCCGGGTGTAGAAGTCGATGGATCGCTGCAGGTGACCGACCCGCAGCATGGTGTGGAGAAGACGCATGGCTCAATTGTGCCAGCCTCTAAGCCCTCTTTGGGCAGCTTCCCCTCGTGCGCGTGCGGTCGGCCCTTGATACAGTTAGGGCCTCGCTGTCACAGCAACCAACCGGTGACCTCACCATGAAACTCATCGATTCCATTGTGGGCCAAGCCCCTGCCATCTCCGCCCTGCGGCGCGAAATTCACGCCCATCCCGAGCTGTGTTTTCAGGAGGTGCGCACCGCCGATCTGGTGGCTGCGCAACTCGAGCGCTGGGGCATCGAGATGCACCGCGGTATGGGCACTACCGGGGTGGTGGGCATCATCCGCGGGCGCGATGGCGGTGCCAACGGGCGTGCGATCGGTTTGCGGGCCGATATGGATGCCTTGCCCATGCAGGAGGTCAACACCTTCGCTCATGCCAGTCAGCATCAGGGCAAGATGCACGCCTGCGGCCACGATGGGCACACTGCCATGCTGCTCGCAGCGGTGCAGCATTTGGCGTCCCACCGGGATTTTGATGGCACGGTTTACGCCATCTTCCAGCCGGCCGAAGAGGGCGGCGGTGGCGCCCGCGAGATGATCAAGGACGGCCTGTTCGAGCGCTTTCCTATGCAGGCGGTCTTTGGCATGCACAACTGGCCGGGCATGGCGGTGGGTGCGTTTGCCATCAGTACCGGGCCGGTCATGGCCTCGAGCAATGAGTTCAAGATCACCATACGTGGAAAGGGCGGGCATGCCGCGCTGCCGCACACGGGCATTGACCCGGTGCCGGTGGCCTGCCAGATGGTGCAAGCCTTCCAGACCATCGTCACGCGCAACAAGAAGCCGGTCGACACCGCGGTGATTTCGGTGACCATGATCCACGCCGGCGAGGCCACCAACGTGATCCCCAATTTCTGTGAGATCCAGGGTACGGTGCGTACGTTCACCACGCCGGTACTTGATCTCATCGAGCAGCGCATGCGCGAGATTGCCCAGCATACGGCGGCCGCTTTTGCGGCACAGTGTGAGTTTGAATTTGTGCGCAACTATCCGCCCACGGTCAATACCAGCGCCGAGGCTGACTTTGCACGCGCCGTGATGCGTGAGATCGTTGGGCCCGATCAGGTGCTGGCGCAGGAACCCACCATGGGGGCCGAAGACTTCGCCTACATGCTGCAAGCCAAGCCCGGGGCGTATTGCTTCATTGGCAATGGCGATGGGGCCCACCGCGAAATGGGCCATGGCGGCGGTCCCTGCACCTTGCACAACCCCAGTTACGACTTCAACGACGACCTGATTCCCCTGGGCGCTACCTACTGGGTGGAACTGGCCCGGCGCTGGCTGGCGCGCTGAGGCAGGGGGCTGCGCTCAGGACGGCAGCACCTCGATCCGCGCGCTGACCTGTCCGGTCGCTCCGGACTCGTCCTGCCACTGCACCCTCAGCTCGGCGCTGTCCTCGGGCAGCAGCCAAAACTGCAGGAAGGGGTTGGCTGCGATGCCTGAGCCCAATGTGGCACGAAATACGGCTTGACCGCCGTATTCGGCCTGCAAGCTGTGAATCACGTTTTTTGGCACCGCATTGCCCGAGAAGTCAAAGCGGAAACCGGTCTCCATCGGGTGCTGTACCAGCAGGCGTACCTGCACCGGCTGACCGCGCCGCACAGGTGACGACAGTTGGATGCGAGCCAG
Organism: uncultured Polaromonas sp.; assembly: GCA_964501235.1. Taxonomy (GTDB): domain Bacteria; phylum Pseudomonadota; class Gammaproteobacteria; order Burkholderiales; family Burkholderiaceae_C; genus Polaromonas. The sequence goes on from CAZCSD010000007.1 coordinate 1,874, forward strand.
CATATCAGCCAGCGTCCAGGCAGGCCGATTCGGTGACCTCGACCTCAGCCTTGCCTTGCCACCAGCGGCCGTCAGAGGTTTCGGCCAGGGCCATCACCTCCTGCGAGCCGTTGAGTCGGACTCGGGTGGCGATCTCGGCCTTGCCCGACCAGGGGCCGAGCTCGAATTGGGCAATCAACGGTCGCGGATTGCGGTTGGACAGGAGCACGACCCGCCGCACGTGGTCGTCGACGCGCATGGGGCTGTCGACCCGCACGCTCAGTGGCACCGACAGCCCGTTGTCGGCCAGGCGTGGAGTGAGCACCACCACCCGCTCTGCTTGCGGGGTGCGCCCGGCGGTGTAGGGGCTGTAGAGCTGCGCCCAGTCGCCAATGACGGAGGGTGCCTGGGCCCGCGCGGGCGCTGCGCCTTCCCAGTAGGCACAGACCAGCAGACCCCCCACCAGGCCCTGGCGCCGCGAAAGGCGAGGGTGCAGTGCTTCAGACAATGCGCAAGCCGTGGTTTTTCAGCGGCAAGTTGCGCACCGGCTTGCCGGTCGCCGCAAAGATGGCGTTGAGGATGGCTGGCGCCACCACGCAGATCGTGGGTTCGCCCACCCCACCCCAGAAGTCAAAGGTCGGCGCGATCACGGTTTCTATGACGGGCATTTGCCGCAGGCGGGCGATCGGATAGCGGTCGAAGTTGGTCTCGACGATACGCCCATTGGCTACGCTGGACTGGCTCTGCATGGTGTCAAACCCATAGGCCACTGAGCCCTCAACCTGGGCGGCGATTTGGTCAGGGTTGACCGCATGGCCGCAGTTGGTGGCCAGCACCAGTCGGTGCACTTTGACCTCTTCACCTTTGACCGAGACTTCGGCCACCGCGGCGGTGTAGCTGGCATAGCCCATGAACTGCGCGATGCCGCGGTATACCCCGGCCGGCAGCGGCTTGCCCCAGCCGGCTTTGTCAGCCGCTGCGTTCAGCACGGCCAGATGCTTGGGATGCTTGTGCATCAGGGCTCGGCGAAATTCCAGCGGGTCGCGTCCGGCAGCGGCTGCCACCTCTTCCATGAAGCATTCGAGGTAGAGCCCATTCTGGTTGGTGTTAACCCCGCGCCAGGGTCCGACCGGCACATGGGTATTGCGCATGGCGTATTCGGTGCGGAAGTTGTCGATGGTGTAGCCGATCTGCGCGTCGTGCGGCTCAGGCCAGTAGCCCTGCAGTTGCCGGCGGTCCTTGCCGTCCCTGATGTTCTGCGGCGACAGGTAGGCATTGATGGACTGACCCGATACCCGCAGTTGCAGACCCAGCAGATTGCCCCGCGCGTCCAGACCGGCTTCGAGCTTGCACTGGCCGATGGGTCGGAAGAAGTCCTGCGCCATGTCTTCTTCGCGGCTCCAGACCAGCTTGACCGGCACGCCCGGCATCTGCTTGGCCAGCAGCGTGGCCTGCCGCACAAAATCTTGCTGACCGCCGCGCCGTCCAAAGCCGCCACCCAGGGTGTGGTTGTGGACTTCGCATTTTTCAAGTGGCAGGCCGCTGGCCTTGGACAGAGCAGCCATGGACGCCTCGGCATTCTGACTGGCCACCCACACTTGCGCGCGGTCGTCCGTGACCAGGGCCGTGCAGTTCATCGGCTCCATGCAGGCATGGGTGACGAAGGGCGTGCTGTAGACCGCCTCGATCCGCTTGGCAGCGCCGGCAATGGCCTGCGGGGCGTTACCCACGTCAAGGTCGGCAAACACATTGGTCGAAGCGCTCAAGCCCTCCTTGAGTCGCTCGGCGATGCCAGCGCTGCTTTCCTGGCCGTGGGCACCCTCGTTCCACACGATGGGAAGCTCTGCCAGCGCCATCTTGGCCCGCCACCAGTTGTCGGCCACCACGGCCACTGCGTTGTCGTCGACCCTGTAGGCGCCCAGCACCCCTTTGCGGCTCTTGATCTTGCCCTCGTCGTAGCTCACCAGTTTGCCGCCAAAGACCGGACTGGCTTGGATGGCGGCGTAGACCATGCCTGGCAGGCGGGTATCGATCGCGTAGTTTTGCCGGCCCATCACCTTGGGCGCGGTGTCCAGACGTTTGACCGGTTTGCCAGCGACCTTCCATTGGCGCGGGTCGCGCAGGGTCAGGCTTTTTGGGTCGGGCGGCGGCAGCAGGGCAGCGGCAGCGGCCACCTTGCCGTAGCTTGTTTTGCGGTTTGTTGCGGCATGGGTAATCACGCCCTTGCTGACGCTCACTTCGTCCACCGCCACGCCCCACTGTTTGGCTGCAGCCTGCAGCAGCACAGCGCGAGCGGCTGCGCCGCCTTGGCGCATGTAGTCCTGCGAGCCGCGCACCCCCCGGCTGCCGCCGGTGGACATGTCGCGCCAGACACGCTTGCGCGCCAGGTTCTGGCCGGGCGAGACCATCTGCACCTGGACCTTGCTCCAGTCGCAATCGAGCTCCTCAGCGACCAGCTGTGCCAGCCCGGTGTGGGTGCCCTGGCCCATCTCGGCGCGGGCCACCCGGATGATGCAGGTCTCGTCAGGCTGCACCACCACCCAGGCGTTGATCTCGGGCGCTGTTGCCCCCGCGGTCTGGGCGGCAGCGGGCCAGTGAAAGCCCAGTGACAGGCCCGCGCCGGCGGCGGCGCTGCTGACCACAAAGGCCCGGCGTGACAAACCGTTTCGGTCATGGCGTGTCATGGCGATCTCCTCAGGCTTGTTGGATGGGTGGGGGGAGGATCTCGCCGGCATCGCTGACCATGTGGATCACCGAGCCGACGCCCTTGCCAGTCTTGGCCGCCAGATGGATGGCCGCACGGATACGCTGGTAGGTGCCGCAGCGGCAGATGTTGGTCATGGCCTCGTCGATGTCGGCATCGGTGGGCTTGGGTTTTTTGCGCAGCAGGGCGGCCGCCGCAAGTACCTGGCCCGACTGACAATAGCCGCACTGCGGCACGTCCAGCGCCTTCCAGGCCCTCTGCACGGGGTGCGTGCCGTCTTTGGACAGACCCTCGATGGTCAGCACCTTGCTGCCCACCGCAGCCGAGGCCGGATAGGCGCACGAACGCACCGGCTCGCCGTTGATGTGTACCGTGCAGGCCCCACATTGGGCGATGCCACAGCCGAACTTGGTGCCGGTCATGCCCAACTGATCGCGCAGCACCCAGAGCAGAGGCATCTCCGGTTCGACATCAACCTGATGGTTTTTTCCGTTGACGTTTAATTTCAGCATACGGGAACCCTCTTGCGGTTGAGACCTGCCCACCATAGGGGACTGCCCGTCTTTGGTCAATCGAGGATATCCCCGGGGCGGTCGCCGGGTCTGCCGTATCGATCAGCGCCTGAGATCGCGGGCGCAGCGAAAGCCGATATAAATCACCGCGGTGTCGGCGGGCTTGCCTTGAAGATGCGAGTCTTGCATGGGGCCGGCACCGTACCACCAGGAGCCGCCGCGCGTACGTTGCTCGGCGCCCGGGCCGCTGTCTACCCATTCCCATAAATTCCCGCCCATCTCGTGCAGACCGTTCACGCCCGCAGCGGTGCTGCCCGCCAGCGCATGACCCCGGCCGCGAGAGGTGACCGCGTGTGAGACCGGTCTGACCGGTCCACAATCGACCAGGCAGTTGGCCCCGCGCGGGCTGTCGCCGGTGGGGTAGGGGTAGGTCTTGCCCCGCGTAAAGCCGTCGGGCGGCTGACTGCGACGCTCGGTGTAGGCCGCCTCGCCCCACTCGGCATCGGTGGGCAGTCGCTTACCCGCCCAGCGGCAAAAGGCCTGGGCCTCGGCGTGGGTCACATGGGCCACCGGCTCGGCATCGGCCCCGGGCTTGCCGTAGGGCGAATGCCAGACCCAGCCGCGCCGCTGCTCCCAGCCGGCCTCGAAGGTGCTGCCGCCACCGGCACGCTCGGCCTGCGTCACTGTGCCAGTAGCCTGTACGTAACGTTTGAACTGACCGATGGTGACCTCGGTGCGATCTATCTCGAAGTGACTGATGGGCTGCATGTCGCTGGCCTGTGCAGCCGCGACGACCAGGGGCCAGGCCAGAGCCACGGCCAAGGGGATGCGCGCGGTACGATTAAAAGGCATGACGTTCTCCACGACGACCCGCCGATTGTCTAAGCCCTTGAATGGTCAGACGGATTTGCGGGTTACCGGCGGACCGGGCCTTGAGCAACAATCCGGGTTTCCAACGATGCGGGGATGCCCCATGGCTCAATTTACGCAGGTGATTCTCTACACCGACTCCGATGGCCGCGCGCGTTTTGGCGAGCGGGTGATCGATCTGACCGAGGGCAGCCCCGCCTCGCGGCTGTCTTGCGTCATGCCCTCAGCCGGTTACCAGTTGCGCCACAGCCCGGTGGGTTTTCGCAGTCAGTTCCACTGCACTGAAAAACCGCAGTGGGTGTTCATTTTGGGCGGGCAGATGGAAATTGGTTTGCAGGGCGGCGAAAGCCGGATCTTCAAGCCCGGCGAGCATTTCTATTCGGCCGATGTGCTGCCGCCCGGAGCCTCCTTTGACCCGGCCGTTCACGGCCATTGGAGCCGGCAGGTCGGCGATGAGCCTCTGGTAACCCTGTTCGTCAAGGCCCCCTGAGTCGCCTGCTCAGTCGACCTTGGCGCCCGAGGCCTTGACCACGCTTTCGTATTTGGCCAATTCCTGCTTCATGAAGGCGCCGAACTGCTCGGGCGTGTTGGCCACCGGCTCGGCCATCAGTTGAGCGAATCGGGTTTTCACCTCGGGCTGTTGCAGCGCGCCGGCGAAGGCCTGGTGCAGTCGTGCGGTCACCTCACGCGGCAACTGGGCTGGGCCCACCAGGCCCCACCAGGTGTCAACTTCAAAGCCCTTGATCGTGTCGGCCACTGGCGGCACCTCCGGCATGACCGCGCTGCGCTGCGTGGTGGTGACCGCCAGGGCCTTGAGCTTGCCGGCTCGGATATTGGCGGAGGCAGTGGCCAGGTTGTCGAAGTTGAAATCGACCTGTCCGCTGAGCAGGGCCAATTGCGCCGGGTTGCCGCCGTTGTAGGGAATGTGCACGATAAAGAGCCCCGCCGCCTTTTTAAACATCTCGCCGGCCAGATGACCGGCGCTGCCGTTGCCACCGCTGCCGTAGTTCAATCGTCCGGGGTTGGCGCGCGCGTAGGCGACCATGTCGGTCAGGCTGTTGATCTTGAGCCGGTTGGCCGTCTCGGCGTTCATGACCAGCACATTGGGCACCCGCAGCATCTGGGTGATGGGCGTGAAGTCGGTGGCCGCGTTGTAGGGCATCTTGGTGTAGAGCCAGGGGTTGATGGCATGTGTGGCCACCGCGGCAATGCCAATGGTCATGCCGTCGGGCGCGGATTTGGCAATCAGATCGGCGCCAATATTGCCGCCGCCACCCGGGCGGTTTTCGATGATGACGGTGCCCAGGCTGCTCTGCACCCGCTCGGCCAGCAGGCGCGCGGTGACATCAATCGGGCCTCCGGGGGCATACGGCACGATCAGGCGGATCGGGCGGGCTTGCCCCCAGGCTGACACAGCGGCAGCGGTCAAGGCGCCGGCCAGCAGATGTCGGCGGCGCGGAATAAAGCCTGAAGTCATGAGCGGTCTCCTGAGGTTTTATGCGAGGGGTATGGGTTCAGGGTTGGGCCTTGTCGGCCTCGCTGGTGAAGGAATCGGCAAAGAACTCCTCCTCGGGCAGACCTGCTTTGTGCACGTAGTCTTGGCGGGCCGAGTCGATGACGATGGGCGCGCCACAGGCATAGACCTGATGCCCCGAGAGATCGGGCAGGTCTTGCAGTACCGCCAAGTGCACAAAGCCAGTGCGGCCCTGCCAAGGGTCCTCCGGCAGCGCGTCGGAGACCACTGGGATGTAGCGCAGCCAGGGCAGTTCGCGGCATTTGGCTTCGACCCAGTCGTTCATATACAGGTCGGCGGGCCGACGCCCGCCCCAATACAGCACGGCCGGGCGCTGAAGGTTCTTGAACTGCATGTGTTCGATCAGGGCCTTGATGGGCGCAAAGCCGGTGCCCGAGGCCAGCAGCACGATGGGCTTTGAACTGCCCTCGCGCAGGTAGAAGCTGCCAAAGGGCCCTTCGACGCGCAGGATGTCCTTCTCCTTGAGGGTAGAGAAAACCTGATCGGTGAACTTGCCCCCGGGCATGTGGCGCAGGTGCAGCTCCAGTCCAGGGTTTTGCGCCTGGGTGTGCGGCGCGTTGGCCATCGAGTAGCTGCGGCGGCTGCCATCGCGCAGGATGAATTCGACATACTGACCGGCGTGGTATTTAAAGACCTCGCTGGCGGGTAACTGCAATTGCATCACCATCACATCAGGGGACGCTTTGCGCAGACCCGCGACGCGCGCGGGCATTTTGCGCACCGGCAAAGCGTCTTCGCTGGTGACCTGACGCGACTCGATGACCAGATCACTTTGCGGCACGGCACAACAGGCGAGCATCAGGCCTTGCTCCTCCTCTTGCGCCGACAGCGCCTTCGATTGGTGCGGCCCGTGCACCACCGTTCCCGACAGCTTCTTGCATTTGCAGGAGCCGCAGGCGCCGTCCTTGCATCCGTAGGGCAGGCCGATGCCCGCGTTGATGGCGGCCACCAGAATCGCCTGGCCGGCCTCCACGCTGAATGTGCGTCCGCTGGGCTCGACCTTCACGCTAAAACTCATCTTGGTATCCTTGTCACCTTCTTGATCCCACTTTGGGAAGGTGGCCGCCCGCGGACGCCTACCTTCTCACCCTCGATTTTGCCTGCTTCAGCTGCCTCGCCTGTGAATCTCCACTCGGCGCGCCCGGGTGCCCTGCCTTCGCGGTTTCGCAGGCAGCGCGTGCTCATCGTCGGCTGTGGCGATGTGGGCTTGCGGGTGGCTCGATCTCTGCCCTCGCGGGTGAGGGTGCTGGCGCTGACTTCATCGCCCGAGCGCCTGTCCGTGTTGCGCGGGCGCGGTATCACGCCCCTGCTTGGCAATCTGGATCAGCCGGCCAGTTTGGCGCGCGTGGCGGCTCTGGCCGATCGCGTGCTGCATCTGGCACCTCCGCCGCAGGAAGACCTCAAAGACTGGCGGCTCGATCCGCGCACCCGTGCCCTGGTGCAGGCTCTGGCCCGCAGGGGCCGGCCGCAGTCGCTGGTCTATGGTTCGACCAGCGGTGTGTACGGCGATTGCGGCGGGGCGCGCATCACCGAGGCTCGACCGGTGACGCCGCACACCCCGAGGGCCTACAGACGTGTCGATGCGGAGCAGCAGGTCCGCCTTTACGGCCGTCAGGCCGCGGTGCCGGTGCATATTTTGCGCATCCCCGGTATCTACGCGAACGATCGCGAGGGGGGTACGCCGCGACCGCGGCTGCTCAAGGGCACCCCGGTGCTGCGCAGTGCCGACGATGTGTACACCAACCACATTCACGCCGACGACCTGGCGCGCGCTTGCCTGGCGGCGCTGTGGCGGGGCCGGCCCCAGCGGATCAGCCATGTCTGCGACAACACCGAACTGAAGATGGGTGATTACTTCGATCTGGCCGCTGAGGTATACGGCCTGCCGCGACCGCCGCGCATTGCCCGCGAGGGCGCAGATGTGCATCTGCCCCTGATGCTGCTGAGCTTCATGAGTGAGTCGCGGCGTCTGGACAACACCCGCATGCAACGCGAGTTGCGTTTGCTGCTTCGCTATCCAACTGTTGGCGAGGGGCTGCGCGCAGGCTTGAGCACCGGTCCAAGCCCTCCCTGATCAGATGCCCGAGGCCTTGCGCAGGGTCGCCATGCGGTTCTCGGGCTGAACCACGATGTGGGTGACATCGGCTCCCTGCAACACGGTCAGCTGCACCGTATCTTCTGGCTTGCCGCGCGCCCAGAGCTTTTTGTAGAAGCTCTCCAGCGTGGTCACCTTGCCGCCGTCGACGGCTAAAACCACGTCGCCCGCCCTCAAGCCGGCCTTTTGCGCCGGGCTGTCTGGGCTGACACGCAGCACTTGCACCCGGCCGCTGGTGTCCGAGGAGGTCAGGCCCAACCAGGGCCGGATGCTCAATCGACTGGTGCCCGAGCTCTGCATTTCGGCCAGGATGGGCTTGAGCAGATCCACGGGCACGAACATATTGCCTGGCAAGCGCTGGTTCTGTCCGAGCGCATCCATGACCAGCAGCGAACCGATGCCCAGCAACTCACCCTTGCGATTGAACAAGGCCGCTCCGCTGTGGTTGCCATTGCCGGCCATCACCGGCGGGCTGGTGAACAGCGCCGTGTCGATGTGGTACTCCCAGCTACCGGAAAAAGATCGCTTGCTCACCAGCCGGGTCAGGCTGACATCGGCATCGATGTTTGTGTCAGTCGAGCCTACGGCGGCCATCAGCGGCTCGCCGGTCTCCACACTGGCTTGACTGCCCAACTCGACCGGGATCACGTCCTTGAGCGGTAGCAGCGGTTTGATCAGACCAAAGCCGGTGGCCAGGTCGTAGCCCACCGCCACGGCAGGCACAGTTTTGTTGTCCTGAGTCACGATGCGGATGTCCTGGGCTTCGAGCATCAGGTAGCCGATGGTCAGGATCAGTCCATCCTTGCCGATCAGCACGCCTGAGCCGGCTCGCTCCTTGCCCAAGGTTGCGATGGACCGGGCCTCGTCAGCGGCCGTGACCCGCACGCCCACGACGGCGGCGCTGGCCCGGCTGAGTGCATCGATGGTGGCGGCCGATTCCGGCGCGCCGGATGTGCTTTGTGCCGCCGCTGGATCAGAGGCAGCGATTGCCAGGGCCGTGGCCCCTAAAAAGGCCGACCTGCACAAAAAGGCGGCTGTGAAGAGTCGTCTCATGGCATCACTCCGATTTGTGGCCGTCCAGCAGGTCGGCCAAGCTAGAGAATGCGCTTCTTATGAAAAACCTGCAAGCGCGTCGGTTAAAGCAGCGCGCGGCACAACAGCGAGGGCAGAGTTTTGGGGGTGCGCCGCAGGTGCAACTGCTAAACGGCTGAATTTGCATGGTGCCCGGGGTCGGACTCGAACCGACACGCCTTGCGGCGGGGGATTTTGAGTCCCCTGCGTCTACCTATTTCACCACCCGGGCAGGCGACTCGAATTATGTCATGACCACGAGGGCGCTTGAGGGCCTGGGGCCCTTCCTGCCGATACGGGGGAGAACACGGCGGCAGCCGGTTTTTCCGGTTGTGGCACAGTACAGTCCATGAAGTTTCAGACCTTGGAAGAAGTGATCGGCAAGACCCCTCTGGTGGCCTTGCAGCGCATCGGCGCCCGGGACAACGCGGCGCGTGGCACGGTTGTTCTGGGCAAGCTCGAAGGCAACAACCCGGCCGGTTCGGTCAAGGACCGGCCGGCCTTGTCGATGATCCGTCGTGCTGAGGAGCGCGGCCAGATCAAGCCCGGCGATACTCTGATTGAGGCCACCTCGGGTAACACGGGCATTGCGCTGGCTATGGCGGCGGCCATCAAGGGCTATCGTATGGTGCTGATCATGCCGGAGGACCTGTCCATTGAGCGTGCCCAGACCATGAAGGCGTTCGGGGCTGAACTCATTCTCACACCCAAGTCGGGCGGCATGGAGTACGCGCGGGACCTGGCCGAGAAGATGCAGGCCCAAGGGCAGGGAAACGTACTCGATCAATTCGCCAATCCGGACAATCCACGCATTCACTACGAAACCACGGGCCCCGAGATCTGGAACGACACTGCGGGCCGGGTCACGCATTTCGTCAGTGCGATGGGCACCACCGGCACCATCACTGGCGTCTCGCGCTATCTGAAAGAGAAAAATCCGGCAATCCGCATCATCGGCGCCCAGCCCAGCGAGGGTTCGCGCATTCCGGGTATACGCAAGTGGCCACAGGCCTATCTGCCCAAGATCTATGACGCCAGCCATGTGGACGAGTTGCGCCTGGTCAGCCAGTCCGATGCCGAAGAGATGTGCCGTCGTCTGGCGCGCGAGGAGGGCATCTTCGCCGGTATTTCGGCCGCCGGTGCCTGCTGGGTGGCTCAGCAGGTGGCGCAATCGGTCAGTGACGCGGTGATTGTTTTCATCGTCTGCGACCGGGGTGACCGGTATTTGTCGACCGGCGTTTTTCCGGCCTAGGGGGGGCAGTGGCTGAATTTCGGTTTTGCCCGATGTGCGCCAGCCCCTTGAGCTGGCAAAGTCGTCCTGAGGATGGGGGCGACGTCTCGCGTCTGCGCTGCACCTCATGTGATTACACGCACTGGAACAACCCCACTCCGGTGCTCGCTGGTATCGTCGAACTGGACGGCCGTATCTTGCTGGCCCGCAACGCCGCATGGTCAGGCAGGCGTTTTGCGCTGATCACCGGCTTCATGGAGGCGGGCGAAACCCCTGAGGAGGGGGTCACGCGCGAAATCAAGGAGGAAACCGCGCTGGACGTCACAGCCCTGCGTCTGGTTGGTGTTTATGACTTCAAACGGATGAACCAGGTCATCATCGCCTATCATGCGCTTGCGGTCGGGGAAGTCTGTCTCTCCCCCGAGCTGGTCGAATACAAGCTCTACGAGCCCCAGGATTTGATCTGCTGGCCCGCCGGTACAGGGTATGCTTTGGCTGACTGGCTCAGGTCCCGAAATTTTGAACCCCGATTCATGACCTGGGAAGAACGCGAAGCGATGAGCCGAGAAACATGATGCAGATCGACAAGGAACTCGACACCCGGGGGCTCAACTGCCCCTTGCCCATCCTCAAAGCCAAGAAGGCACTGGCCGAGATGAGTTCGGGCCAGCTGCTCAAGGTGATGTCCACTGACGCCGGCTCGGTGCGCGACTTTCAGGCCTTCGCCAAGCAAACCGGCAACGAGCTGATCGGACAGGAAAGCACCGACGGCCAGTTCATTCATCTGCTCAAGCGCCGTTGAGTCGGCCGGCAGGGCCCGCGCCGCGCCGCTGCAGCCCTTGGCTGCCTCAGCGTCCCAGGGAGAGCTGGCGCAGGTAGTCGCGAAAAGGCGGTCCGACCTCGGCGTGCTGCAGGGCCAGCTCAACGGTGGCCTCCAGGAAACCCTCTTTGCTGCCGCAGTCGTACCGCTTGCCCCGGTACTGGTAGGCATACACCGCTTCGTCGGCCATCAGCCCGGCGATGCCATCGGTCAGCTGTATCTCGCCTCCAGCGCCGGTGCCGAGTTGCCGTAAGTGGTTGAAGATGCTGGGCGTGAGGATGTAGCGACCGGCCACGCCGATGCGCGAGGGCGCTACCTCGGGGGCTGGTTTTTCGACGATGCGTTCGATCTGGGTGATTCGCTCTTCGACGGGCTTGCCCGCCACGATGCCATAGCGACGGGTGTGTTCGCTGGGCACTTCCTGTACCGCCAGGATCGATCGTCCCAGGCGTGCGAACTGCTCGGCCATCTGGGCCAGCACTGGCGGCTCGCCCACCATCAGATCGTCAGCGAGAAGAACTGCGAAGGGCTTGCTGCCCACCACATGCTCGGCGCACAGCACGGCATGGCCCAGGCCCAACATACGATGCTGCCGGACATAGGAAAAATGCATATCGTCCATGCGCACTGATCGCAGCAGTTCGAGCAGAGAGTGCTTGCCCGCCGCTTCGAGTTCGTTTTCGAGCTCGTAGGCGGTGTCAAAGTGGTCCTCAATGGCGCGTTTGCTGCGTCCGGTGATAAAAACCATGTGCCGAATACCGGCAGCATAAGCCTCCTCCACCGCATATTGAATCAGGGGTTTGTCGACCACCGGCAGCATTTCCTTGGGCTGTGCCTTGGTGGCCGGCAGAAAGCGGGTGCCGAGGCCGGCCACCGGAAAGACCGCGACTTTGAGAGGGGAGCTCATGCTGGGCAAGAGGGTGGGACTGTGGTTGGGAGGAACGGGCGGATCATCTCACGAGCCGATGCATGTGTGAGCTCATCGGCAGACCGATCAGCCCAGGCGTTCCAGTTGTGATCGGATCTTGGCCAGGGTGCCTGAAAACGCCTCCAGACGCTTCTTTTCCTGGTCGATGACGGCCGGCGGGGCCTTGGCCACAAAAGCCTGATTGCTCAACTTACCCTGTGCCTTGGCGATCTCACCGTCCAGCCGCGCGGCCTCCTTGGACAGCCGCAGCTTTTCGGCCGCCACATCCACCTCGACGAACAGGCACATCCGCGCGCCACCGACCACCGCCACCGGTGCGCTTTGCGCGGCGGCTTGCCAGCTTGACTCCTCGTCGAAGAGACGCACCTCGCTGAGCTTGGCCAGGGCCTGTAGGACCGACGCGTTGCTGCGCAGAAAATCGCTCTCGCCCAGGGTGTAGAGCGGGAGCCGGGTGGCCGGCGAGACACCCATCTCTCCCCGCAGATTGCGGCAGGCATCGACCAGCCCTTTGAGTTTGTCGATGTCGGCGATCGCTTGCGGATCGATCTTCTGCGGCTGCGCCTGGGGATAAGGGGCGACGCTCACCGATGGCCCCGGCAGACCAGCCACCGGGGCGACTTTTTGCCACAGCTCTTCCGTGATGAAGGGAATCAGCGGGTGCGCAAGCCGCAAGATGGCCTCGAGCGTGCGGATCAAGGTGCGGCGCGTGGCCCGCTGCTGCGCCTCGTCGCCCGCTTGCAACTGAACCTTGGCGATTTCCAGGTACCAGTCGCAATACTCGTTCCAGACAAACTCGTAGAGGGCTGCAGCCACTTGGTCGAGTCGGTAATCAGCAAAGCCCTGGGCGACTTCGGCCTCAACCTTTTGCAACAGGGAGGCGATCCAGCGGTCGGCCTGGCTAAAGCGCATATAGCCGTGGGCCGATCCGCCCGGCTGACATTGCGCCTTGGTGTGCTCCATTAGTCCGCAGTCTTGGCCTTCGCAATTCATCAATACGAAGCGGGTCGCATTCCAGAGCTTGTTGCAAAAATTACGGTAGCCTTCGCAGCGTTTGGCATCGAAGTTGATGCTGCGCCCCAGACTGGCCAGGGCGGCAAAAGTAAAGCGCAGCGCGTCGGCGCCGTAGGCAGGAATGCCATCGGGAAACTCTTTTTGCGTGTTCTTGCGCACCTGCGGCGCGGTTTCGGGCTTGCGCAGGCCCTGGCTGCGCTTTTCCAGGAGAGGCTCCAAAGCAATGCCGTCGATCAGGTCGACCGGGTCGAGCACATTGCCCTCGCTCTTGCTCATCTTCTTGCCCTGTGCATCGCGGACCAGTCCGTGGATATAGACATCGCGGAAGGGCACACGGCCGGTGAAGTGGGTGGTCATCATGATCATCCGGGCAACCCAGAAAAAGATGATGTCGTACCCCGTGACCAGCACGCTGCTGGGCAGGTAGAGGTTGTAGTCACTGACGGCCTCATCGCTTTGGGCCGTATCAGCTGCCTGTGGCCAGCCCAGGGTGCTGAAGGGCACCAAGGCCGACGAGTACCAGGTGTCGAGCACATCCTCATCGCGTTTGAGCCGCTTGCCCGGCGCTTGCGCCTGAGCCTCTTGCAGGCTGCGGGCGACATAGACTTGCCCGGCCTCGTCATACCAGGCCGGAATCTGGTGACCCCACCACAGCTGCCGCGAGATGCACCAGTCCTGAATGTTGTTCATCCATTGGTTGTAGGTGTTGACCCAGTTTTCAGGGACAAAGCGCACCTGCCCGCTTTGCACCGCCTCGATGGCCTTTTGCGCAATGCTCTTGCCGCTGGGGTCCTGGGCACTGACTTTGTTCATGGCCACGAACCACTGGTCGGTGAGCATGGGCTCGACCACTTGCCCGGTTCGGGCGCAGATCGGCAACATCATCTTGTGCGGTTTGATCTCGAGCATCAGGCCTTGGGCCTGCAGGTCGGCGATCACTGCCTTGCGCGCTTCGAAGCGGTCTAGTCCGCGGTAGGCGGCGGGCCCGTTGTCATTGATGTGTGCGTCCAGCGTGAAGATGGTGATCAGGGGGAGACTGTGACGCAGTGCACATGCATAGTCGTTGAAGTCGTGCGCACCGGTGATCTTCACGCAGCCCGATCCAAACTGACGATCGACGAAGTCATCGGCGATGATCGGAATGCGTCGGTCGCACAAGGGCAGGTCTACCATCTTGCCCACCAGATGCCGGTAGCGTTCGTCCTCGGGATGCACAGCCAGGGCCCCGTCGGCCATCATGGTTTCGGGGCGGGTGGTGGCGATCGTCATGCCTTTTTGCAACACGCCATCGATCAGCTGCGGTCCATCGGCAAAGGGGTAGCAGATGTAGTGCATGAAGCCATCGGACTCGGTGGCCTCAACCTCCAGGTCCGAGACCGCGCTCATCAGCACCGGATCCCAGTTCACAAGGCGCTTGCCGCGGTAGATCAGACCCTGCTCATACAGGCGCACAAACGTGTCCGTCACCACCTTTGAGAGCTTGTCGTCCATGGTGAAGTATTCGCGGCCCCAATCCACGCTGGCGCCCATGCGCCGCATTTGCTCCGTGATGGTGTTGCCCGACTGCTCTTTCCACTGCCAGACCTTGGCCACAAAGTTGTTTCGCGCTGATTGCGGATCCGGGCCCATCTCATGCTTGCTCAGGCCCTGGGCCTGAAGCTGCCGTTCCACCACGATTTGTGTTGCGATGCCGGCATGGTCGGTGCCTGGCACCCACAGGGTGTTGTACCCGCGCATGCGGTGATAGCGGGTCAGACTGTCCATGATGGTCTGGTTGAAGGCATGACCCATGTGCAGCGTTCCGGTCACATTCGGCGGCGGCAGTTGGATGCTGAAGGCCGGTGCCCCCGCCGCGGCCGCGCCGCTGCCCCGGTGTCCACCCGATGCATAGCCGCGCCGTTCCCACTCGGGACCCCAGTGAGCCTCCAGGGCAGCAGGCTCGAAAGATTTGGCCAGGGATTGCAGGCCGGGCTGGTCTGGGGCGGTTCGGGTGTTCATGGTCCGGGTGGGACAAGCCGAAGTTGACGCGCAAGGTCAGGCTTGTTGGGGCTGTCGATAGCACTAAATTCTAGCGACCCCCCTTTGCCGGCCCGGGTGCGGGCGCTGCCCCCGCCGGGGGGGCTCATCCATTGCTACAGACTTTGGCAGGAAATGGATCGATAGCCTAGCTAAATTCTGGGCATTGAATCACCCAATTGGACGCCGTGCGCGTTTTCCCGGTATCGTGCGTCCTGTCTGAGGCCTGCAAGGGCCGTCTGGCAGTTTGTGTTACCAACCTACTCATCAGGAGATTTCCATGGCAGCTCTCAAAGGCTCCAAGACGGAAGAAAACCTCAAGGCCGCCTTCGCCGGCGAGTCCCAAGCCAACCGTCGTTACCTGTACTTCGCGAACAAGGCGGACGTTGAAGGCCAGCCCGATGTGGCAGCCTTGTTCCGCTCCACCGCCGAAGGCGAGACCGGCCACGCTCACGGTCACCTCGAGTGGCTCGAGCAGTGCGGCGATCCGGCCACCGGCATGCCTTTTGGCAGCACCCGTGACAACCTGGCCTCTGCGGTGGCCGGCGAGACTCACGAGTACACCGACATGTACCCCGGCATGGCCAAGACCGCCCGCGAAGAAGGCCACGACGAGGTGGCAGACTGGTTCGAGACCCTGGCCAAGGCTGAGCGTTCGCACGCCAACCGTTATGCCAAGGCCCTGGCCGATCTGAAGGACTGATCCCGGCGTCCGTGCGGGCCGCTGCTAAAAGCAGGCCTGCAAACCAACGCCCCAGGTGTGCGCGCGAG
Organism: uncultured Polaromonas sp.; assembly: GCA_964501235.1. Classification (GTDB taxonomy): domain Bacteria; phylum Pseudomonadota; class Gammaproteobacteria; order Burkholderiales; family Burkholderiaceae_C; genus Polaromonas. Next base: position 17,416 of record CAZCSD010000007.1, read on the forward strand.
TGTTCCCTGGGGTGTTCGGTTTCAGAAAGGGCTGGCCGGGCAGCCAGCCCTTTCCCAAGCCGACGCGACATTGATTTTTTTAACCCCCCACCGAGACCGACTATGGCCACCGAAGGCAATTTGAAGGCCCCCACCCGTCACCCCATCGACTGGAAGAACCCCGAGTTCTACAACGAGGAGGCGACCTTCCAGGAGATGGAGCGCATCTTCGACATCTGCCATGGATGCCGACGCTGCGTCAGCCTGTGCGGCTCGTTTCCGACCCTGTTTGATCTGGTCGACGAGGGCCCGACCGGTGAGGTCGATGGCGTGGAGAAAAAGGATTACTGGAAAGTGGTCGACCAGTGCTATCTGTGTGACCTGTGCTACCTGACCAAGTGCCCTTATGTGCCTCCGCATGAGTTCAATCTGGATTTTCCGCACACCATGCTGCGGGCCAAGGCGATCAAGTTCAAGAAGGGCGAGGTGGGTGCGGGCGAGCGCTTCCTGGCTTCCACGGATGTGCACGGCTCCTTTGCAGGCATCCCTATCGTGGTGCAGACCATCAATGCGGTCAATAAGACCTCTTTAGCCCGCAAGGTGATGGAGTCGGCCCTGGGCGTAGATCAGAAGGCCTGGCTGCCTTCCCTGGCCACGCACAAGTTCCGCTCCAGCGCGGCTCAGGCCCACAGCAGCCAGGTCAAGGACGGCGCCACCACCCCCGGTAAGGTGGTGATTTTTTCCACTTGCTACGTCAATTACAACGAGCCCGGTATCGGCCATGACCTGCTCAAGATCCTCGATCACAACGAGGTTCCCTATGTGATTGTTGAAAAGGAGCAGTGCTGCGGCATGCCCAAACTAGAGTTGGGCGACCTTGAATCGGTCGATGAGAGCAAGCAGGCCAATATTCCGATACTGGCGCGTTATGCGCGGGACGGTTTTGCCATTCTGAGTGCGGTGCCCAGTTGCACTTTGATGTTCAAGCAGGAAATTCCGCTCATGTACCCTGAAGATGCTGAGGTACAGCTGGTCAAGGAGCATATGTGGGACCCCTTCGAGTACCTCATGGCGCGCAAGCGCGATGGTCTGCTCAAGACAGAATTTCCTCAAAGCCTGGGCAAGATCAGTTACCAGATCCCCTGTCACGGCCGGGTGCAGAACATCGGCAAGAAGACCGAGGAAATGCTCAAGATGGTGCCGGGCACCAGCGTGCACACCCACGAGCGGTGTTCGGGGCACGCCGGCACCTTTGGCGTGAAAAAGGGCTTCCACGACCAGGCGATGAAGATCGGCAAACCCCTGTTCAAGGCGATGGCCCAGCACAAGGAAGGGGGGGCCCCCGATGTCATCTCCAGCGACTGTCCCTTGGGCGGGCATCACATCGCTCAGGGCTTTGAGGTCAACAAGCTCGGTGAGGTGCCTCAAAAGCATCCCCTGACCTTGATCCGAACCGCCTACGGCCTCGACTAAGGTTTATTCATTGAACAGGCCGGGTTGGTCTTTGCCCCCGGCGAGAAAGGACTTCATCATGCAACTGATCGGAAAAGTCACCCGCGACAGCCTCATGACCCTGGAGGCTTACAGCAAGTGGCGCAAAGAAAACAAGCCTAGCGTCGTCAAGCATCGCCATCTGCGCAGCGTGCAGTTGGGCGAGCATTTGAATGTGCAATTTGAAAGCGAGATCACGATTCGCTATCAGATCCAGGAGATGCTGCGCATTGAGAAAATCTTCGAGGAAGAGGGTATCGAGCACGAAGTGGAGGCCTATGCGCCGCTGGTACCCGACGGTACCAACTGGAAGGCCACCTTGCTCATCGAGTACCCCGATGTGAATGAACGCAAGCGCGAACTCAAGCGACTGATCGGCGTTGAAGACCGTTTGTTTGTGGAGGTCGAGGGTGAGGGACGGGTCTACGCGATTGCCGACGAGGACCTTGAGCGCGAGAACGAGGAAAAAACCTCAGCCGTGCATTTCCTGCGTTTTGAATTCAATCCGGCGCAGTGCGCAGCCATCAAGGCGGGTGCGGCGGCCAAGCTGGGCTGCGACCACACCAACTATCCGGCTCACGTCACCATCGCCCCGGAGACCCTGGCCTCCCTGGCCGGAGATTTGCGGTAAGCGGCCGCGCCTTCTTGGCAACGGCCTTATCGCATCCCAATCCGCGCGTCGGGCCCGAACACGGTGGCCGCCTCACGCGGTGCGCAGCGCCAGTAGGCCGGCTGGGCCTGAACCTGATCGCCGAGCGCGGCGGCCGCGTGCCAGCCCCAGCGCGGGTTGTACAGGAAGGCGCGCGCCAGGGCCACCAGATCAGCGTCGCCCTCGGACAGTACGGCTTCGGCCTGGGCGGGCTCCGTGATCAGGCCCACGGCGAAGGTGCACAGTCCCGAGCGCTTGCGGACCTCGCGGGCCAGATGAACCTGATAACCCGGACCGAGGGGGATCTTCTGCAGCGGCGACACGCCGCCCGATGAGATGTGCACAAACTGTGCTCCGGCGGCCTTCAGGCGGCAAGCCAACTCGGCCGTCTCTTGCACCGTCCAGCCGCCATCGACCCAATCGGTTCCCGACAGGCGTACGCCCAGGGTGCCTGCGAAGACTTGCCGCACCTCGGTGAAGACCTCCAGGGGCAACCGAATGCGGTTCTCGAAGCTGCCGCCGTAGGCGTCGGTACGCTGATTGCTCAGCGGCGAGAGGAACTGGTGCAGCAGGTAGCCGTGTGCTGCATGCAACTCGATGGCCTCGATCCCAATGTCTGCACTGCGTTGGGCCGCGGCCTTGAAGTCCTCGCGCACCTTGCGCAGGCCCGCTGCATCGATAGCCAGAGGCGGCACCTCTTGGGGCAGGTGGGGCAGGGCGCTGGGTCCCCAGGGGCGCCAGCCGCCCTGATCCACCGCGATCAATTGCCCGCCCCGCCAGGGTACCTCGCTGGAGGCCTTGCGGCCGGCATGGGCCAGCTGGATACAGACCGGGGTGGTTGGAGCCAGGCGGCGTGCCCGCTGCAACTTGTCCTGCAGAGCGGCGGCGGTGGCGGCGTCCCACAGGCCCAGGCACCCCGGAGTGATGCGCCCTTCGGCGCTGACGGCCGTGGCCTCCAGGGTGACCATACCGGCGCCGCTGTTGAGCAGCATGGCCCAGTGCATGAGGTGCCAGTCGTTGGCCAGCCCGTCCGTACATGCGTACTGGCACATCGGCGCCACCACCAGGCGATTGCTCAGTGACAGGCGAGCGGCGGGGGCTTCAAAAACATAGGGGGAAAAGAGCAGGCTCACTGGGAATCGGCAGAAAAGGAGGTTGGAAGGACTGGTTCGTGCATCGGCTCTAAGACCGACCCATAATTGTCAGTCTTTCGGTGCCTGTCTGCTGACCCATGCTTTTTGTTCTATCGCCTGCCAAGTCTCTGGACTATGAAACCCCCTTGCCGGCTGGGCTGGGTCATACCCAACCCAGCTTTGTCGAGCATTCCAGCGAGCTGGTGGGTCTGTTGCGGCAGCGTTCACCGCAGCAGATCGCCGAACTGATGGATTTGTCCGATGCGCTGTCGAGCCTCAACGCCGCGCGCTACCAGGCCTGGAGCGCCAATTTCACCGCGAGCAACTCGCGCCAGGCTTTGCTGGCCTTCAACGGAGATGTTTACGAAGGCCTGGATGCCCGCAGTCTCAAGCCTGCCCAGCTTGAGTGGGCCCAGGCGCATGTGTGCATTCTCAGCGGCCTGTACGGGGTGCTGCGACCGCTGGACTGGATGCAGCCCTACCGGCTGGAGATGGGCACGGCCTTGCCCAATGCGCGCGGCAAGAATCTTTATCAGTTCTGGGGCCGCCGAATCGCCGACTATCTCAATGAGCGCGGCCAGGCTCACAAGAAACCGGTGCTTGTGAATCTGGCCAGCGAAGAGTATTTCAAGGCCATCGACCTCAAAGCGCTCGAGCTTCCGGTGGTGCAGTGCGTCTTCGAGGAATTCAAAGGCGGCAAGTACAAAATCATCAGCTTCATGGCCAAGCGGGCGCGTGGGCTGATGGTGCGCTACGCCATCGACAAGAAGGTGGATACGCCGGCCAAGCTGGAAGGCTTTGACCGGGAGGGCTATGCCTATGTGCCGCAGGCCTCGGAGCCTGAGCGTCTGGTGTTTCGCCGGCGCCAGTCGACCTGAGCGGGACTCTTCTCTATGCCTGCCCTGATCACCCAAGAGATGCGGCGCAGCGTCGAGCAGTGGCTGGCCGCCCAGCGCGCAGCCGGTTTTGAAGACCGCGCGCTTTACAAAGCCCTGCGTGATTCTGGCTGGGATCATCTGCAGGCCTGCGAATTCACAGGGCTACAGGCCGCGGCCGTCGAGGATCCGCTTCAAGCGCAGGTTGAGGCGGTCGTCGAGCGCCCGGTGCCCTGGCCCCGCAGCGCCGGCGAGCACACTTGGCTCGATGCCGGTGATCGCCAGGTGCAGGTGCTCGCCCTGATGCGTGAGCCGCAACTGATGGTGCTCGGACAACTGCTCGATGCCAAGGAATGCCAAGAGCTCATCGAGGCCGCGCGGCCGCGTTTGAGCCGTTCCCTGACGGTGTCGGTCAAGACCGGCGGCGAGGAGGAAAACGCCGACCGGACCAGCCAGGGCATGTTTTTCAAGCGCGGTGAGAGCGCGTTGATCGACCGCATCGAACAGCGCCTGGCCCGCTTGCTCGATTGGCCGGTGGAAAACGGCGAAGGCTTGCAGGTCTTGCGTTACATGCCGGGGGCTCAGTACAAGCCGCACTACGATTATTTCGATCCCAAGGAGCCGGGTACGCCCACCATACTCAGGCGCGGTGGCCAGCGAGTGGCCACCGTGGTGATGTATCTCAACGAGCCCGATGCCGGTGGGGCCACCACCTTCCCCGATGTGCAGTTTGAATGTCTGCCCGTGCGCGGTAACGCGGTGTTCTTCAATTACAAGCGGGCCGACCCATCCAGCCTGTCGCTGCACGCCGGTGCGCCGGTTCTGCGCGGTGAAAAATGGATTGCCACGAAATGGCTGCGCGAGGGCCGTTTCGACTAGAACCCCCGAGCTTTGCTTCTATGAATTCGCCAGAACAATCGAGCCTGGGCAAGACCACGGCCTTCCCCGATCAGTACGATCCGAGCCTGCTCTTTCCCCTGGAGCGGCGTGCCAAACGCGAGGAGATCGGGATTGTCTCCGCGTTGCCCTTCATGGGCGCCGACCTGTGGACGGCCTACGAATTGAGCTGGCTCAATTTGCGCGGCAAACCGCAACTGGCCCTGATGCATTTGGTCGTGCCCTGCGAAACCCCGAACATCGTCGAGAGCAAATCGCTCAAGCTCTATCTGGGCAGCTTCAGTGGCAGCCGTTTTTCTGATGCCGCCCAAGTGCAAGAGCGCTTGCGATGCGACCTGGGTCCGGCCCTGTGGGGCGCGCAATCGTCCCAGCGGCCGGCTGTGGGTATCCGCTTGATCGCGCCTGAGGATTTTGACCAGCAGGCCATTGCCGAGCTTGACGGTCTGAACCTCGATCGCTTGGACATTGAGTGTGAGCATTACACCCCGGCGCCGCAGCTGCTCAGCGCTGCCTTTGAAGAGCAGCCGGTGACCGAAGTGCTCTGCAGTCGCCTGCTCAAGAGTAATTGCCTGGTCACCGGCCAGCCCGATTGGGGCAGCGTCCAGATCAGCTACAGCGGTCCGCAGATTGACCAGGGCGGCCTGCTGCAGTATCTGGTGAGCTTTCGCAATCACCATGAGTTCCATGAGCAGTGCGTTGAGCGCATCTTCATGGACATCTGGACCCGTTGCAGGCCGACGCGGCTGGCCGTTTATGCGCGCTACACGCGGCGGGGCGGCTTGGACATCAACCCGTTTAGAACCAGTTTCCCGCAGCCTTTGCCACTGCAAGTGCGCATGGCTCGCCAGTAGTGTGGGGCGGCTGAGCCCGAGCGCCGCGACAGGCTTGCCTCACCCGGCCTTGACCAGCGAACCCACCCGTATCCCCAGTAGTCGCAGCTTTTGGTGCAGGGGCACCCGCTTGAGCAGCTGGCCGGCGGTCTGCCGTATCGTCAGCGCATCGTCGGTCGGCGATGGCAGGGTCTGATCGCGGGTGAGACTGCGAAAGTCGTCATAGCGCAGCTTGATGCCAATGGTGCGGCCGCGATAGCCCTTGCCTCGCAGGTCGGCCGCCACCCGTTCGCACAGGCCGGTAAAAATTGCGCCCAGTTCGCTGCGGTCATGCAGCGGATGCAGATCGCGCTCGAAGGTGGTCTCCCGACTCATCGAAACGGGTTCGCTGTAAGTGACTACCGGCCGGTCGTCGCGACCCCAGGCGGCTTGATGCATCCACTGGCCTGTGGCCTTGCCAAAGTGCTCCACCAGCCAGGCCGGCTCGCAGGCTGCCAGTTCGCCAATGGTGCGTATGCCCAGGCGCTGCAGCTTTTCATCCGACCGGGGACCGATGCCATTGATTTTGCGGCAGGCCAGCGGCCAGATCGCGCTTTGCAGATCCGATTCGTACACGATGGAGATGCCGTTGGGCTTGTTGAATTCGCTGGCCATTTTGGCGATCAGCTTGTTAGGCGCCACGCCGATAGAGCAGGTCAGGCCGGTGCGATCCAAAATGCTGCGCTGGATCAATCGTGCGAGCGATCGTCCGCCCTCACGCTGGCCTCCGGGCACCTCGGTGAAGTCGATGTAGACCTCGTCGACGCCGCGATCTTCCACTTGCGGGGCAATTTCGGCAATGGTCTCTTTGAAGGCGCGCGAGTAGCGTCGGATCTCTTCAAAATCGACCGGCAGCACCAGGGCCTGGGGGCACAGGCGCGCGGCTTTCATCATGCCCATGGCCGAGCCGATGCCGAACTGTCGGGCGGCGTAAGTGGCGGTGGTGATGACTCCGCGTCCGACGTAATCCTTCAATCTTCCAAAGGCTTCCAGCGGAATGGCCTGGGTCGATCCATAGACTTTCACCAGCTCAGGATCCGGGCCGCCTCGGCCGCCACCGATGACCAGAGGCAACCCCTTGAGTTGCGGGTAGCGCAGCAGCTCTACCGAGGCAAAGAAGGCATCCATGTCCAGATGCGCGATGCGTCGCGGGCCTTGCTGCGGAGCTGGCGATTGCATGGAGGCCGCCCTTTCAGGTCTTTCGCGCCTGAGTCTACAGCGCTGTCCTGGCGATAGCCGCCCGCCGATGGCGTCGCATCACAGGATCGCGCTCAGGTGTCCCGCGAGACGGTGATGGTGGGAAAGCGCGCCGAAAAGTCCTTTGCCTTCAAAGCCACTTTCACAGCGAGCTTGTGTGCGATGTCGTGGTACAGGCGCGCTGCCTCGCTTTGCGGCGCGGCCACCACGGTCGGGCTGCCGCTGTCGGCCTGCATCCGGATGTCGATGGACAGGGGCAGGGCGCCGAGCCAGTCGATACCGTATTGTTCTGCCATCTTGCGGCCGCCATCGGCGCCGAAGATGTGCTCGACATGACCACAGGCGCTGCACACATGCACGGCCATGTTCTCCACCAGACCCAGGATGGGCACACCTACTTTTTCGAACATCTTGATGCCTTTTTTGGCATCGATCAGGGCAATGTCCTGCGGAGTGGTGACGATCACAGCCCCGGTCAGCGGAACCTTCTGCGCCAGAGTCAGCTGGATATCACCGGTGCCCGGTGGCATATCGACGATGAGGTAGTCCAAATCGTGCCAGCGGGTTTGCGTGATCAGTTGCTCCAGGGCCTGGCTGGCCATGGGTCCGCGCCAGACCATGGCCTGATCATCGCCCACCAGAAATCCGATGCTGTTGACTTGTAGACCGTGCTTGATCTTGGGCTCCATCAATTTGCCATCGAGCGTCTCGGGCTTGCCGCTGGTGCCCGTCATGGTGGGCTGGCTGGGCCCGTAGATGTCCGCATCGAGCAGGCCCACGCGGGCGCCTTCGGCGGCCAGGGCCAGAGCCAGGTTGACAGCGGTGGTGCTCTTGCCGACGCCGCCCTTGCCCGAGGCCACCGCGATCACATTGCGCACGCCCTCCATCAGCTTGATGCCTCGCTGCACCGCGTGACCCACGATACGGCTGTGCATCTGGATATCGACGCGTCCTATGCCGGGCAGGGTACGCACCGCCGCTTCCAAGGATTGCTTGAGCGCCGCGATGTGGCTGCGCGCCGGATAGCCCAGTTCTACCTCGAATGCGACATCGGCGCCCTCGATCCGCAGGAGGCGCAGCGCCTTGCTCGAAACATAGTCTTTGTGGGTGTAGGGGTCGCGAACCTGGGACAGGACCTCGATCAGGGCCTGCTCGGATACGGCAGATGCATTCATGTCAATCTCCAGAGAGCGCGCAAGTCTAGCCGCGTCCTCAAAACCCCACCGGACCGGGCCATGGGGTCGAGCATGGCTGTGGCCGCTTCAGGCGGTCGGATAGGTGCCCGGCAGCAGGATCTCCCGACTGATGGTATCCACCCGGGTGTGGCCGCAGAAAGCCATGCTCAGATCGAGCTCCTTGTGGATGATCTGCAGGACGCGGGCCACGCCCGCTTCGCCCATGGCCCCGAGGCCATAGAGGAAGGCGCGACCGATGTAGGTGCCCTTGGCTCCGAGGGCAAGGGCCTTGAGGACATCCTGCCCGCTGCGTATGCCTCCATCCATATGCACCTCAATGTGCCGGCCGACGGCATCGACGATGGCCGGCAGCGCTTCGATGCTCGACTGGGCTCCGTCAAGCTGCCGCCCCCCATGGTTGGAGACGATGAGGGCATCGGCGCCCGATTGCACGGCCGATCGCGCATCGTCCACATCCTGGATGCCTTTGAGGATAAGCTTGCCGCCCCAGCGTTTCTTGATCCATTCGACATCGCCCCAGTTCAGAGCAGGGTCGAACTGGCTGGCCGTCCATTCCGACAAGCTGCCCATGTCCGCCACACCGCTGACATGACCCACAATATTGCCGAATTGGCGCCGCCGCGTGCCGAGCATGCCCAGGGCCCAACCCGGCTTAGTAGCCATATTGATGATGTTGCGCAGCGTCAGCTTGGGAGGTGCCGACAGGCCATTGCGCAAGTCCTTGTGCCGCTGCCCCAGAATCTGAAGATCCAGGGTGAGCACCAGCGCACCACAGCGTGCGGCCTTGGCTCGATCGATCAGGCGTTCGATGAAGGCCCGGTCTTTCATGACGTAGAGTTGGAACCAGAAGCCTTCGCCGGCGTGTTCAGCCACGTCTTCGATAGAGCAAATACTCATGGTTGAGAGGGTGAAGGGCACGCCGAAGCTGCGCGCCGCCCGCGCCGCCAGGATTTCCCCGTCGGCATGCTGCATGCCCGTCAGGCCGGTCGGGGCCAGGGCCACCGGCATGGCCACCTTCTGTCCAACCATGGTGCTGGCGGTGCTGCGGCCCTCCATGTTGACTGCCACCCGCTGGCGAAACTTGATCTTGTGAAAGTCCTCGCTGTTGGCCCGGTAGGTGCTCTCGGTCCAGGAGCCGCTGTCGGCGTAGTCATAGAACATGCGGGGTACGCGTTTTTGCGCCAGAACCCGCAGGTCTTCGACATGGGTGATCACGGTCATGTTGTCGCCTCGAAAAAGCTGGTCTCGGGCCTTCATGGTAGCCGGCCCGGCCCGCCGGGGGCTGAAAGCTGCTCGCACCGGCCTGAAAAAATTTGCACCGCAGCCTGGGGTGATAGGCCGGCGGCTATGCTGCTGCCATGCGTAAAACTTGGTTTTTGCGATGGATAGCCTGACCCAGGTGGCGCTGGGCGCCAGCCTGGGCGTGGCGGTCATGGGTCGCCGCACCGCCGTTTGGAAGGCCGCCGTCTGCGGCGGCCTGGCCGGCTTGCTGCCCGACCTCGATGTACTGGTCGATCATGGCGACGATCTGCAAAACATGGTCCACCACCGGGGAGGGAGCCACTCGCTGTTCTTCCTGACTCTGCTTGCGCCCTTGCTGGCAGCCTGCGTCTGGGCCGTCGAGCGTCGCTTCGGACGCGATGCATACCGGGCGAGTTGGCAGCGATGGACGCTGGCGCTCTGGCTGGCCTTGTTCACCCACCCGCTGCTGGATTTGATGACGGTCTACGGCACGCAGGTTTTTCAGCCTTTCAGCGACGAGGCTTACGGGCTGGGCAGCATCTTCATCATCGACCCGCTGTACTCGCTGCCTCTGCTCGTGGGGCTGATGGCCGCGGCCCTGATGCGGGAGCGAGGGCTGCGCGCCAATCGTTGGGGGCTGGCTCTGAGCACGGCTTATCTGGCCTGGACGGCGGGGGTCCAAGCCTTTGTGCAGGATCACGTGCGATCCCAATTGGCTGCCGCCGGCCTAGCGGGACGGCCGGTTTTGGTCACGCCAGCGCCTCTGCAAACTCTCCTTTGGCGCGTGGTGGTGATCGACGGACCCCGCTACCACGAAGGCTACTATGCGCTGGCTGACGGCAGGCGGCCCCTTCGTCTGCAGGTACGCGATCGGGGTGGCCCGTGGCTGCAGAGCCTGGCCTTGCAGCCCCAGGTGGCTCAATTGGCCCGGTTTTCAGACGGCTTCTACAGCCTGGCTGTGCACGACGGTCGGCTGCGGGTGACGGACCTGCGCATGGGTCAGCATCCCTACTATGTGTTTTCCTTCGATGTAGGCCCGATCGAGGCCCACGGCGCCGGCATGCAGCCGGCCGTTCAGCAGGGGGCGCGAATTCCAGTGGCGCAGGGTCTGCTTTGGTTGCGCCAGCGCATGGCGGGGCGGGATTTGCTGCCGCCGGGTTCTTGACCCGCGCCGATGCCTTCAGCCCAGCCGAGCGCGGTGACGCGCGATCTGCGCGCGCACTTGAGCGGGCGCAGTGCCCCCCACCGTGTTGCGGGCATGGAGGCTGCCCTGCAGGCTGAGCACCTCAAAAACATCTTTTTCGATGGCCGGATGAAAGCCCTGTAGCACTGACAGCGGCAGTTCCGACAGGTCGCAGTGCTGGCTGCTGGCCGCCTTGACGGCATGGGCCACGATCTCGTGCGCATCGCGAAAGGGCAGGCCTTTGCGGACCAGATAGTCCGCCAGGTCGGTGGCGGTGGCGTAGCCCTTGCGCGCGGCCTCTTCCATGGCTTGCGCATGGACGGTGATGCCGCCTTCTTTGCGGCCGGTTGCCGGGTTGGTTTGACCCCCCACCATCTCGCAGAAGATACGCAAGGTGTCCTTGAGGGTATCGACCGTGTCGAACAAAGGCTCTTTGTCTTCCTGGTTGTCTTTGTTGTAAGCCAGGGGTTGCCCCTTCATCAGGGTGAGCAGGCCGACCAGATGGCCGACCACACGGCCGGTCTTGCCGCGCGCCAGTTCTGGTACATCCGGGTTTTTTTTCTGCGGCATGATGGACGAGCCGGTGGTGAAGCGGTCGGCGATCTTGACGAAGCCAAAGTTCTGGCTCATCCACAAAATCAGCTCTTCACTCAAACGGCTGATGTGCACCATGCACAGGCTGGCTGCGGCCGTAAATTCAATCGCGAAATCGCGGTCGCTGACCCCGTCAAGGCTGTTTTGACAGATTTGCGGCTGACCGTCCTCATCGACCATGCCCAGGGTGCGCGCCACTCGCTCGCGGTCGAGGGCATAAGTGGTGCCGGCCAGTGCCGCCGACCCGAGGGGCAGACGATTGGTGCGGCGGCGCACATCCGAGAAGCGCTCGGCATCGCGGGCGAACATTTCCACGTAGGCCAGCAGGTGGTGGGCAAAGCTGACGGGTTGGGCCACCTGCAGATGGGTAAAGCCCGGCAAGATGACTTCGGTGTTGCTTGCGGCCACTTCGATCAAGGACTTCTGCAAATCAATGAGCAGGCCCAGGATCAGATCGATCTCTCCGCGCAGCCACAGGCGCACATCGGTGGCCACCTGGTCATTACGGCTGCGGCCCGTATGCAACCGTTTGCCGGCCTCGCCCACCAGCTGCGTCAGCCGAGCTTCGATGTTCAGGTGCACGTCTTCGAGATCGAGCTTCCACTCGAACTTGCCCGACTCGATCTCCAGCTTCAGAGTCTGCATGCCGCGCCGAATGTCGGCCAGATCCTGATCGCTGATGATGCGCTGTGCCGCCAGCATGTCGGCGTGCGCCAGCGAGCCCTCGATGTCGGCTCGCCACAGGCGCTGGTCAAAGAATACGCTGGCGGTGTAGCGCTTGACCAGTTCACTCATGGGCTCGGAAAACAGTGCCGACCAGGCCTGGGCTTTGGTGTCGAGTTGATTTTTCATTACGCCGCGATTTTAGGTGGCAAGCGGCTTGGACCGGTGTTGCGCAAGACCAGCAGGACTTTGCGAATCTGCTCGAGCCGTCCGAAGGCGCGCTGGTCTTTCTGTGGGCAGATCACAGCGTCCAGAATGCACTCGAAAAGGCGCCGAGCCTCGACCCGGGGGCGCTTGTCTTGTCACGGGCGTTGGGACCGGTCGGCGGTTGGACAAGGGGCAGGAGGGCGGGCCATGGGCGGCTGCTCAAAACCCCATGCTAGCATCGGTCTTCAGCTTCCATGGTCAGCCTGAGGGGTTGGCTTTAGCATTCATGAAACGCAACACCGTCGTCATCGCCACCCGGGAAAGTCGTCTGGCTCTTTGGCAGGCCGAGCATGTCAAGGCCCTGTTGGAGCAGCGCCTGGGCTGGCAGGTCCAGTTGTTGGGCATGACCACTCAGGGCGATCAAATTTTGGACCGGTCGCTGAGCAAGGTCGGCGGCAAGGGGCTGTTCGTCAAGGAACTGGAAACGGCACTGGCCGATGGCCGGGCCGATCTGGCCGTGCACTCCCTCAAGGACGTGCCCATGGACCTGCCCGAGGGCTTCGCTCTGGGCTGCGTCATGGAGCGCGAGGACCCGCGCGATGCCTTCGTGTCCAACCAATTTGACAACCTGCAGGCCTTGCCGGCCGGCGCCGTGGTGGGCACGTCGAGCTTGCGCCGCCAAGTGCTGCTGCGGGCTTTGAGACCGGATCTGCGCATCATGCCCTTGAGGGGCAATCTCGATACGCGGCTGCGCAAGCTCGACGAGGGGCACTATCAGGCCATTGTTCTGGCCGCCGCCGGTCTTAAGCGGCTCGGGCTGGGCGCTCGCATCCGATCGGTCTTTGAGACGGCGCAGATGTTGCCGGCTGCCGGGCAGGGGGCCTTGGGCATCGAGGTGCGCGCCGATCGTCACGACATCATGGAGGGCTTATCGACGCTGGCCCACATGCCAACCTGGCTGGCGGTGACGGCCGAGCGCTCGGTTTCTCGCTCAATGGGCGGTAGTTGTTCGATGCCCCTGGCAGCCTTCACACCGGGCGCAGCCCCCGATGGCTGGTTGGAACTGCAGGCAGCCTGGGGCGATCCTGGCGATCTGTTGGACGAGCCGGCGGCCGACCGACCGGCCTCGGCGCTGGTGCGCGCCCAGGGCCGAGCCCTGGTGCGCGACCACGATCAGGCCCGTGCGCTGGGTGAACGAGTGGCGGCGCAGCTGCGGGCCTCCGGCGCTCGTCCCGTGCCGGCCTCCTGAGGGGTCCCGCTCATGACCGGGGGACCCGATCGCGACCCTGAGAGGGCCTCCCGGTGCGTGATCGTCACCCGTCCCGCCGCTCAGGCATCGGCCTGGGTCGAGGGCCTGCGGGCGGCCGGCCTGAATGCTCAGGCCCTGCCTCTGCTGAAGATCACCCCCCTGATCGCACCCGATGCCTTACGGCTCGAGCAGCAGCAATTGGCCGCCTACGCGGCGGTGATGCTGGTCAGTGGTAACGCAGTCGATCACTTTCTGGCGGGCTGGGCCGCGCCGGGGCCGCAGAGCCTGGCTTGGCTCGCCCCCGGTCCCGGTACCGCGCAACGCCTTCGCCAAAGCGGCGTACCTGCGGCGCAAATCCACGCGCCCCCCGCCGATGCCGGTCAATTCGATTCCGAGGCGCTGTGGCAGGTCATTGCCCATCGGGCGTGGGCGGGCCAGCGAGTCTTGCTGGTGCGAGGCCGTAGTGGGCCCGACGGCGGGTCCACCGGTCGCCAGTGGTTGGCCGAGCAGCTCGAGCGGGCTGGCGCAAAGCTCAATTCTCTCCTGGTCTATGAGCGGGGTACCCCTATCTTTACTGCGGCCGAGCGCCATCGGATGGAGCGCTCCTGCCGCGACGGTTCGATCTGGTTGTTCAGCAGCTCCGAGGCGATCGAGCATCTGCCGGCTGACCCCGATTGGCGCTCGGCCAGCGCTGTGGCCACCCACCCCCGGATTGCGCAGGCGGCGCGCGAGCGGGGCTTCGGCCGAGTGGTTGAGTCGCGCCCGTCCCTGCCCGATGTGCTGGCCTCGATAAAATCGCATTTCCATGACTGAGCCTGCGGCCCCCCCGTCAGCGTCCGCCCCCTCGGCACCCGCCGGCCTTGCATCCGACACCCCCGGGAGCGCCCCGGTGATCCAGGACCTAACGCCGCCGAGGGAATGGTGGCAGTCGCGGGGCTGGGCATGGACGCTGCTGGGCCTTGCGGCTGCGGCGTTGATTCTTGGGCTCTTGCTGTGGCAAAAGCTCAGCGGTATCCAGGAAGAACTGGCGCGCCGCAGCCTCGATGCCGGTGCGCAAGCGGTGTCGGCCCGAACCCTGGCCCAACAGGCACAGGAGACCGTACGCGAGATGAGCGTGCGGGTTACGGCGCTCGAAGCACGTTTGAGCGAAGTGAGCCTGCAACGCCAGCAGCTCGAGGAGCTGATGCGCAGCCTGTCGCGCTCGCGTGATGAAAACTTGGTGGTCGACATCGAGTCTGCCTTGCGGCTGGCCCAGCAGCAGAGTCAGTTAACCGGCAGTGCCGAGCCTTTGCTGGCTGCGCTGCGTTCGGTCGAGCAGCGCTTGCAGCGCACCGCGCAGCCGCGCCTCAATCCGGTGCTGCGCGCCATCACCGAGGACAGCGAGCGCATCAAGTCCATGGCGGTGACCGACATCCCGAGTCTGTTGGTGCGTATCGATGAGCTCAGCCGCTTGCTTGATGAGTTACCGGTGGTCAATGCGGCCAGAGCGCCCGTCGAAGCACCGCCTGCCGCTGCGGCCGCGACCCAGCCTTCGGGCGAGGGTCTGATCCGATCGACCAGTGGTGCCATTGGCCACTGGTTTGAGCGCCTGTGGACTGAAGTCTGGATGGCGGTGCAACAGGAGGCGCGGGGCTTGCTGCGGGTCAGTCGCATTGACAGCCCCGAGGCGGCCCTGCTGGCGCCCGATCAGGCCTTCTTTCTGCGCGAGAACACCAAGCTCAAGCTCCTCAATGCCCGCCTGGCCCTGTTGTCGCGTCAAAATGAAGTCGCTCGCTCTGATCTCGCAGCGGTGGAGCTGGCCTTGCAGCGCTACTTTGACCCGTCCTCGCGCAAGACTCAATCGGCGCGGGTCCAGCTGCAACAGGTTCAGGTCAGCCTCAAGTCCACTGAACTGCCGCGACTGGACAAGACCCTGGTCGCGCTGGCGGCCGTAGCTGGCGGGCGGTGAGGGCGATCAATGCGTGCTGCAATCTGGCTGCTTGCCCTGTTTGCCGTGGCCGTGGCCTTGGCTTTGTTGGCCGGCAACAACCAGGCCGTAGTGACGCTGTTCTGGCCGCCCCACCGCATCGATCTGTCGCTCAATCTGGCTCTTCTGTTGGGTGCTCTTGGATTTGTGGTCCTGCATCTGGCCCTGCGGGCCTTCTCAGCCGCCTTTTCCTTGCCTGCCCAAGCGCGTCGCTGGCGAGCGCAGCAGCGCGAGCGTGCCATGTATGCGGCCCTGATGGACGCTCTGGCCCATTTGTTGGCCGGTCGATACTTGCGCGCTTCCCGTGCCGCCGAGACCGCTTTGGTCCAGGAACGCAGTTTGGCCGCCGGCGAAGCTGCGCAGGACAGTGGCTACAACTCGCAGCGGGGCTTGCAACTGCGGGCCTTGGCGCACCTGGTGGTGGCCGAGAGCGCTCAGGCCTTGAAGAACCGCAGCCTGCGCGATGAGCATTTGAGGCTGGCCATGGAGCAGCCTGTGCAAAAGCTTGGTGCAGAGACACGCGAGGGTTTGGCGCTGCGCGCTGCCCGCTGGGCGCTGGAAGATCGCAATCCGGCGCAGGCGCTGGAGCATCTGGCGCGGCTGCCGGCGGGGGTGGCGCGGCGCCTGCTGGCGCTGAGGTTGCGGCTGAAGGCAGCGCAACTGGCTCGGCAAATTCCGCAGGCGCTGGAGACCGCCCGTTTACTGACCAAGCACGGTGCTTTCTCCGAGCAGGGCGCGCAAAGCCTGGTGCGCAGTCTGGCCATCGAATGCCTGCAAACGGCCGCTGATACGCAGCAGCTCAAACAGGTGTGGCAGTCCTTGGAAGAGGCCGAGCGAGTCATGCCTGAAGTGGCCGTGCAAGCGGCCGCCCGACTGATGGACCTGGGGGGTGGAGGCGAGCTGGCGCGGCAGTGGCTTGCACCCGTCTGGCGCAATGGATTCGATCCGCATTCACAGGCCCTGCCCGACGCGTTGCGGATTCGATGGGCGCTCACCCTCGAGCGCGCGCTCGATTCGATTGACGATGCCTATCTCGCCGGTCTGGAGTCGGCCTTGCAGCAGCGGCCTCGCGATCCGCTCCTGCAATATTTAGTCGGCATGGCTTGCCTGCACCGGCAGCTTTGGGGCAAGGCTCAGCTGTTGCTCAGTCAGGCGGTCGGTCAGCTAGGCGAGGCCAGCGTTCGGCGCCGCGCCTGGCGAGCTCTGGCTCGCCTGGCCGAGCAGCGCGGCGATACCGAGGCTGCCGGTCAGGCTTATCGCAAGATCGCCGATCTTTGATCAGCGCGGCCCACCCGCTGAGCCCGACGCAAAACTTCAGCGCTGGGTTTCGAAAGGCAGTGGCAGCTCGCGCAGGTCGCGCCGGGTCTCCACCAGAATCAGCGGGCCCTCCTCGATCTGTGGCAGCGGCGGGCGCTCGCGCGGGATGTGCACGGGCCTGGGTTCGGCGGCAATGGCCGCCTGCGCCTGAGCCACTTTCTCCGGCTGCGAGTGAATCCATTGCAGTCCAGAGCCGCTGGCCACTTGCATCAGATCATCCAGGGGCAGTTCGTAGGCTTGTACCTGCGGCAGGCTGACCTGCTGCGTGGGCCGGGCTGCCGTTTCGTCAGCATTGCTCCTCGTCACAGGCTCGGGGCCGGGCTGTTGCGATGCGTCGGTCGGGGTCGTCTGTGGGGCGCTGGCTCCTTCCTCGTGGCGTGGACCGCGCTCGCGACGATCGCGGCCTTGACGATCGCGGCTGCGCCGCTCGCGTTGCGGCGCCTGGTCGTCCTGGGCCTGCGGCAAAGACGCGCCGTCTTGCGCTACAACTTCTGCGCCCATCGCCTCGCTGTGGTCTCCGGTGGGCAGGGGGCGCTCGCCGCGCTCTCGGCGTGGCCGCTCGCTGCGTTCGCGCCGCCCCTCGGCTTCGCCCCGGGGGGATGACGATGGGCTGCCGGCCGCTTGCATGGCAGCCAAATTGGCCGCGGCCAATTCTTCTTGGCTGACTTCGCCGGCAGTTTGCGCCCCACGCTCGTTGCGGTCGCCGCGTTCGCCGCGCTCTCGCCGCCCCCGGCTGCTTCGGCCATCGCGGTCCTCGCGGGTGTTGCTCGCCTCTGAGCGCTGACCCTCGGCGGGGCGATCGCCCTGCGTCCGCGAGCCGCGGCGTCGGTTGTCCGCGCCCTCGCGCGCTTCAGACCCCGAGCCGGTGCGGACCTCGCCGCCGCGCTCAGCGCGTTGGTCCAACCGTGGCTCGCCGCGGGGTTCGCCCCCCCGGCCGCGGCCGCGTTCGCCGCGCCGTCCGTCCCGTCCCGCGCGTTCGCCACTGCGTCCTTCACGCTTGTCGCCCGAAGGCTCGGCCGCTGCAGACTGACTGGCCGGGCTGACCGGTGCGGGAGTCGCGCCAAACAGGCCCTTGACCCAGGAAAAGAAGCCTTTTTCGGCCCCTACGCCAGGGGCAGGGGTGGCTGCAGGCACGGGCCGCGGCGCCTGCGGCTTGGGCATTTCGCTGACCACGGGCGCCGGCGCATCGGGCAACACGCCTTTGATGACCGGCTCTTGCTTGTTGCTCTTTTCCTGGCTTCGCCGCGTGACCGTGGTCGGGTCTTCGAACTCTTCGGCCATCTTGTAGCTGGCGGCGATGTTATCCAGACGCGGATCGTCATGCTTGAGACGCTCGAGCTTGTAGTTGGGTGTCTCCAGCGTTTTGTTGGGCACCAGCAGCACCGCAATGCGCTGCTTCATTTCGATCTTGGCGATTTCGCTGCGCTTCTCGTTGAGCAGGAAAGAGGCAACTTCCACCGGGACTTGGCAATGCACTGCAGCGGTGTTGTCCTTCATGGCATCTTCTTGAATGATGCGCAGGATCTGCAGGGCCGAACTCTCGGTGTCGCGGATATGACCGGCGCCGCCACAGCGCGGGCAGGGGATGGAGGCGCCCTCCGACAAGGCCGGGCGCAGACGCTGGCGGCTCATCTCGAGCAGGCCGAATTTACTGATGGAGCCGAACTGCACCCGGGCGCGATCTTGCCGCAGCGCATCGCGCAGGCGGCTCTCCACTTCCCGACGGTTCTTGCTTTCCTCCATATCGATGAAGTCGATCACGATCAGGCCGCCAAGGTCGCGCAGACGCATCTGGCGAGCCACTTCGTCGGCGGCCTCCAGATTGGTGCGGGTGGCAGTTTCCTCGATGTCTCCGCCTTTGATGGCGCGGGCCGAGTTCACGTCAACGCTGACCAGCGCCTCAGTGTGGTCGATCACGATGGCGCCGCCGGAGGGCAGGGTCACGGTGCGGGCGTAGGCCGATTCGATCTGATGCTCGATTTGGAAGCGCGAAAACAGGGGCGTGTCATCGCGGTAGCGTTTGACCCTGTGCTCATGCTCGGGCATGACGTGGGCCATGAACTGCTTGGCCTGATCGTAAATGTCGTCGGTATCGATCAGGATGTCGCCAATGTCAGAGTTGAAGTAGTCACGGATGGCGCGGATGACCAGGCTCGATTCCTGGTAAATCAGGAAGGCCCCTTTGCCCGCCTTGCCCGCGCCGTCGATCGCGTTCCAAAGCTTGAGCAGATAGTTGAGGTCCCACTGCAGCTCCGGGGCGCTGCGGCCGATACCGGCCGTACGCGCGATGATGGACATGCCGCCCGGGTATTCGAGCTGGTCCATCGCTTCCTTGAGCTCGGCTCGGTCGTCACCCTCGATACGGCGGCTCACGCCGCCGCCACGCGGGTTGTTGGGCATCAGTACCACATAGCGGCCGGCCAGTGAAATGAAGGTGGTCAGCGCCGCGCCTTTGTTACCCCGCTCCTCCTTTTCGACCTGGACCGTCAATTCCTGGCCTTCCTTGATCACATCGTTGATGCGAGCCTGGCTGACGGAGACGCCGGGGGCAAAGTACTGTTTAGAAATTTCCTTGAAAGGCAGAAAACCGTGCCGGTCTTCGCCGTAGTCGACAAAGCAGGCCTCCAGGGAGGGCTCAACCCGCGTCACTACGGCCTTGTAGATATTGCCCTTGCGTTGTTCGCGTCCCTCAATTTCGATTTCGTAGTCGAGGAGCTTCTGTCCGTCGACAATGGCCAGGCGGCGCTCTTCGGCCTGCGTGGCGTTAATTAGCATTCTTTTCATTTCACGATCCTGTCGTTCGCATACACATGCCCTCGGCGGGGCTGGGATGCCACGAGTTATCGCTGGGCGAACGGGAATTGCCGGAGAGCCGGCGCGGACCCGACCGACCCGTGGGGGTCAGCGTGGCGCGCGTGGCATGGGCGCGTGGACCGGGGGGTGCGCGATTGTTTGCAGGCGGGCCGTGATCGGGCACGTCCTATGCGCCGATGAGCAGACTCTCGCCGATCGAGCCCGGGCCCGCGACGCTTGGGGTCGGGGATCGAGAGGAAGAGGCGTTGAGAGCGTGGTCATTCAGGGCAAATGCGAAAAATCGTTTTTTCACCATGTCCACCGGCAGCCTTGGAAATGAGCTGCCGGTTCTGGGGTATTCCGTGTCTGTTCGTCTAGCGTCGACTCGACTGCTCCGACCTTACGGGCGGGACTCTTGGTCTGCGCACCCGGAAGGATCGGCCAGTTGGCACCGACCTCCAGCGAAACGGTCGCCGTTCATGCGGCTTGGTCTAAACTGCCAGTTAAATCAATTACTTACAGTCTTTCGCTGGTGAAAACAATTATAGGGCCAAGGTCCGGTCCGGCCAAGCGCGGTTCCGCGGCTGTCCGCGGCAAGACCGCTGACTTGCTGTCACCGCCCACGCCCGCGCCTGCGGTGCAGAACTTGGTGATCGAGTCCGATGCCGCGGGGCAGCGGCTTGATAACTATTTGCTGCGTTTGCTCAAGGGCGTGCCCAAGACGCATGTTTACCGTCTGATACGAAGCGGGCAGGTGCGGCTCAATGGAGCCCGCGTCGCGGCCGAGAGGCGCCTCGAAGGTGGTGATCGTCTGCGCTTGCCTCCGGTCCGCACTTCCGCCCGCGCGGCGCTCAAGGCGCGCGAGATCCGCCGGCATGGGGCGACGTCCTCCGAAGGTGGCGGGCCCGCGCCAGCGCGCACCTTCGCCATGCTGCTGCAGGATGAGCACTTGTGGGCGCTCGACAAGCCGGCCGGCCTGGCGGTGCACGGTGGCAGCGGGGTGGCCTTTGGCTTGATCGAGCAATTGCGCATGGCCCAACCTGCGGAGGGTTTCCTGGAACTCGTGCACCGCCTGGACCGAGAGACCAGCGGCATTTTGCTGGTGGCCCGCAAGCGGCAGGCGCTCAAGCGTCTGCAGGAGCAGTTTCGGGACCGCGGCACCGACAAGATCTACCTGGCTCTGGTGCGTGGTCACTGGCCCCCAGGGCTCAAGGTGATCGACCAGCCCTTGCTCAAGACCGAGCTCGAGGACGGGCAGCGGCAGGTACGGGTGGTGCCCAAGTCGCATCCCCAGGCCTTGCGTGCGATCACGCTGGTCAAGGTGCGTGCGCGCATGAGCCGGCCTGATGCGGGTGAATTTACGCTGCTCGAAGTGACCATCCGTACCGGGCGCACCCACCAGATTCGAGTGCATCTGGCCAGCGCCGGCCATCCAATCGCCGGCGACGACAAGTATGGCGACTTTGTTTTCAATCGGCAGTTGCAGAAAATGGCTGAGCCCTGTTTGCCGCGCATGTTTCTGCATGCCTGGCGTTTAAGTTTTGATCACCCTCATGACGGTCGACGCATCGAGCTGTGCGCCAGGCTGCCGACCGATCTCCAAGCCTTCATCGACCATGCCACGGCCGCTTAACTTTGATCTGATCGCCTTTGATTGGGACGGGACTCTTTTCGACTCCACCGCCATCATCGTGCGCTGTATCCAGGCGGCGGTGCGCGATGTCGGGGGTACAGTCCCCAGCGACCAGGCCGCCTCTTATGTCATCGGGATGGGGCTGATGCAGGCGCTGGCGCATGCGGCTCCGGACGTGCCGCCCGAGCGTTACGCGCAACTGGGCGAACGCTATCGCTATCACTATGTCCGGCAACAAAATCAGATCAGCCTGTTTCAGGGCGTGCTGCCCATGTTGCAACGATTGCGCGAGCGTGGCCATTGGTTGGTCGTCGCCACGGGCAAATCCCGGCGCGGGCTCGATGAGGCCTTGCACAGCGTGGAACTGCAAGGTCGTTTTCACGGTTCGCGCACTGCCGATGAGACGGCGGGAAAGCCGGATCCGCGCATGCTGCATGAGCTCATGGCCGAGTTTGGCGTGGAGCCCGCGCGCACCCTGATGATTGGCGACACCACCCATGATCTGCAGATGGCCATCAATGCTGGCTGTGCCAGCCTTGGTGTGAGCTATGGGGCCCATGAGCCCGAGGGCTTGCACCGTTTGCAGCCGCGCACGGTGGCGCACTCTGTCGATGAGCTGCAGCAGTGGTTGCTGATGCATGCCTGAGGGAGGGACCATGAGTGATGAACCACCGGTGGCTTTGTGCAACAGCGCCGAACTCGTGGACGGTGGCCGGGCAGTTTCTTTCGATCTGGTCTACGGCGGACAGACCTGCCGGGCTTTCGCCGTTCGATTTAGGGGGCAGGTACACGCCTATTTGAACCGCTGTACCCATGTGGCGATGGAACTCGACTGGCAGCCCGACCGATTTTTTGACGACAGCGGCCAGTGGCTTCTGTGCGCCAGCCACGGTGCGGCCTATCGGCCCGACACCGGTGACTGCGCTGGGGGCCCCTGTCGAGGCGGTCTGATCCGTATTGCGCTATCCGAGGCTCGGGGCGTGGTCTTTTGGCATCCCGACTACAGGGCCCGCCCCCTGGAGTTCTAAACTGCCGTTTCTCCCTAGAGTCTCCAAGATACTTTGAGCCCATCATGCAAGAACCATCCTCCACCCCCGATGTCCCCGGCAGTCCGTCCGGGTCCGAGGCGAGTCCACCGGCTCCGGGTGAGCCGGCTCGCAAAGTTGCGGGCTCTTTGCCGGAGGGGCATTGGGAGCGGGCCACCCTGGAAAAGCTCGCTTTCGCCACTCTCCACGAGCAGCGTCTGGCGCGGCGCTGGCGCAATGGCCTGAGATTGGCCTGGCTGGTGTTTCTGGTGGTCATGGCTTGGACCTTGCTCTGGCGCGGACCTGCGCCTGCAGCCACCTCCTCGGCCCATACCGCCATGGTGTCTATCGCTGGCGAGATCGCGCCGGATTCGCCGGCCAGCGCCGAGGCGGTCAACGCCTCGCTCAAGGCAGCCTTTGAGGATGAGGGGGCACGTGCTGTTGTGCTGCTGATCAACTCCCCCGGTGGCAGCCCGGTTCAGGCGGGCATCATCAACCAGGAAATCCAGCGACTCAAAGCCAAGCACGGCAAACCCGTCTATGCCGTGGTGGAGGAGGCTTGTGCCTCGGCAGCCTACTACGTGGCGGTGGCGGCCGACCAGATTTTTGTCGACAAGGCCAGCATTGTCGGCAGTATCGGCGTGCTGATGGACGGATTCGGCTTTTCCGGACTGATGAACCGGCTTGGCATCGAGCGACGCCTCTTGACCGCCGGTGAGAACAAGGGCTGGCTCGATCCCTTCAGCCCGATGAGCGACAAGCAGCGCGCCTTTGCGCAAACCATGCTCAATCAGATACACCAGCAATTCATCGAGGCGGTCAAGGCCGGTCGAGGTGATCGGCTCAAGGCCAACAGCGAGACCTTCAGTGGCTTGTTCTGGAGTGGTCAGCAGGCCGTCGAGCAGGGGCTGGCTGACCAACTCGGCAGCCTGGAGTTCGTGGCGCGTGAAATCGTCAAGGCTGAAGAGATCATGGATTACACCCACCGCGACAACGTGGCCGAGCGCCTGGCCAAGCGCTTTGGAGCCTCGGTGGGTGAGGTGATGCTGCGCAGCTTGCAAGCCGGGCCGGTCCTGCGCTGACCGCTACTTTTTGCAGCCGGCCGGCGCTGGCTTTAGCGACCGATGGCAAACACGGTCGGGGCTCGCAGCGGCGGTGCAGGCCGGCCCTGCCACTGTCGTCGGGAAAGACACAAGCTCCAGCCGCCCGGCAAAGTCAAGCCGCAACTGAGCGACAGGCGCGTGTCTTCCTTGAGCGTGCGCAGCAGCGCGTCGAAAAGAGCAGCGTTGCGGTAGGGCGTCTCGATGAACAACTGGGTCTGCCCGCTCTTGAGGGCCAGGGCTTCGAGCTGGCTGATGCGCCGGCTGCGCTCGGCCGCATCCTGGGGCAGATAGCCTGCGAAAGCAAAGTGTTGTCCGTTGAGCCCGCTGCTGGCCAGGGCCAGCATCAAGCTGGTCGGTCCGACCAGCGCATGCACTGCAAGTCCCAGCGCATGGGCCGCCCTTACGACTGATGAGCCAGGGTCGGCTATGGCTGGCATGCCCGCCTCGCACATCAGCCCCATGTCTTGCCCTTGCAGGGCCGGCGTGAGCAGACCGCGCGCATCAAAGCGACCGTCGTGGTCCCCTTGCTTGTGCACTGCCTGCGGCAGCTGCGTGATGGCGATCTCTTGCAGCGGGCGTGTCAGGGGGTGCTTTTGGCTGATGCGTTTGAGGCAGGCCCGGGTGCTGCGAGCGTTCTCACTGATCCAGTGAGCCAGGCCGGCAGCCTGCAACTGCACGGCGTCGGGCAGGCTGGCGTCCAGAGCGGTCTGCTCATCGCAGCCAAAGTCCAGCGGCGTGGGCACCAGAAACAGGCTGCCGGTCTTCATGGCAGTAGCGGATCGATGCCCGCGGCGCGTAGCAGTTCGCAGGTACGAATCAAGGGTAGGCCGATGAGGGCCGTCGGGTCGTCGCTGTTGATCGATTGCAGCAGCGCGATGCCCAGGGCTTCGCTGCGGGCGCTGCCGGCGCAATCGTAGGGCTGTTCGGTGCGCAGGTAATGCTCAATCTGCGCCTCACTAAGCTCGGCGAACTGCACCCGTACCTCGGCCCGCCGCAGCTGTTCAAAGCCCCGGGCGCAGCACACCACGGCCACCGCAGTTTGAAAGATCACGCAGCGGCCGCGCATCTGAAGCAGTTGTTCCCGGGCGCGCTCATGCGTCAGCGGCTTGCCCAGGCACTGCCCGTCCAGGTCGGCGACTTGGTCTGAGCCGATCACTATGGCCTGCGGCTGCGTCACTGCCACCGCCCGGGCTTTGGCCAGGGCCAGGCGTTCGGCCAGCCTCGCCGGTGTCTCCGTCGGCTCCGGGGTTTCGTCCACTTGCGGGGCCACCACCTTGAAGGGCAGATGCAGCCTTTGCAGCAACTCGCGCCGGTAGGGCGAGGTGGAGGCCAGGATCAGCTCGGGGGCAGCGCGCTTGCTCGAAGTCATAGAGGGATTCTCTTACACTGCGGCGCATGTTTGATCCGGCTTCGCTACGCGCTCTCGATCTGCAGGCCCTGGCTCAGGGGGAGGGCGCACTCGAGGGCCGTGTCGAGGCGGAGGTTTTGACGCGGCTGTGGGAGGACCTCCATCTCGATACGGAGCCCGCGCAAGCCATTGCCTGGCAGATCCGGGTGCACTGGCGAGAGGCGATCGGGCAGCCAGCGCAGCTGTGGTTGCACTTGCGGGCTCAGGCCCGCTTGCCGCTGACTTGCCAGCGCTGCCTTGGGCCGGTCGTGTTGGCCGTGCCCATCGACCGGTCTTTCAGGTTTGTCGATAGCGAAGAAGAGGCGCAGGCCCAGGACGAAGATTGCGAGGAAGACCTGCTGGTGCTGCAAAAGCGCTTCGACTTTCTTGAACTGCTTGAAGATGAGTTGCTGCTGGAGTTGCCTTTGGTTCCCATGCACGAGCGTTGTCCGCGGGACTTGCCCGCCCGCGCCGGACAGCTCGAGCCCGAGGCCCATCCTTTTGCCGCCCTGGCTCGCCTCAAGAAGCCCGGCTGAGGTTGGGACCAGGGTCCGATTGCGGGCAGGGTGCCCCGGGCGGGCCTGCCCAGCGTCCCGCTATAATCTATGGTTTTCGCGCACCGGCAGTTCGGCGGACTCTTCCAGCCGGCCGCCGAGGTGACCACTTGGTTGTCCCCGCCCCCCGGCCTTGTGCCGGCAGCCCGCAGTGGCCGGCCCCGCCCAAGACGTCAGGTGCGCGACCCATCGACTTTTTAAACTGAAGGAGCGGATCATGGCCGTTCAGCAAAACAAGAAATCGCCGTCCAAGCGCGGCATGCACCGTTCGCACAACGCCCTGGGCGTGCCGGGGCTGGCCGTTGAGCCCACGACCGGGGAGACGCATCTGCGTCACCATATCAGCCCCAACGGTTTTTACCGCGGCCGCAAGGTCCTCAAGACCAAGTCCGAAGCCTGATCGGCATGATGACCCAAGGCCCGCACCTGCACTGCGGGCCTTTGTTTTGTCCGGATGGCGTCCTGCGCCTCACCTGAAGCCCCATGAGCACCCTTGCAGTGGATGTGATGGGCGGCGATCATGGCCCGTCAGTGACCCTGCCGGCCTGCCTGTCCTTTCTTCGCCAGCACGAGCAGGCCCGGCTGGTGCTGGTCGGCCTGCCCTCGGCCATGGCTGGACAGGCCTGCTGGGCCGAATTGGCCCGTCATCCTCGCTGTCAGCAGGTGCCCGCTGAGGAGGTGGTCAGCATGGACGACCCCATTGAGGTCGCGCTGCGTCGCAAGAAAAACTCGTCGATGCGCCTGGCGATCGAGCAAGTGCGGGAGGGGCGGGCCGATGTGGCGGTTTCGGCCGGAAACACCGGCGCCCTGATGGCCATTGCTCGTTACCTGCTCAAGACGGTCGAGGGCATCGATCGCCCGGCCATCGCCACTCAACTGCCCAACGGCAAGGGCGGGGCCACCACGGTCCTTGATTTGGGGGCCAATGTGGATTGCAGCCCTGAGCATCTGCTGCAGTTCGCGGTCATGGGTTCGGCCCTGGTGTCCTCGATGACCGGTCAGGATGCGCCCAGTGTGGGTCTGCTCAATGTCGGGGAAGAGCTTATTAAAGGCAGCGAAGTTATTAAAAAAGCGGCCGAACTTCTTCGATCTGCATCTAACTCCGGCGATCTTAATTTTTATGGCAATGTCGAGGGCAATGACATCTTCCTCGGTACCACCGATATTGTGGTCTGTGACGGCTTTGTGGGGAATGTGGCTCTGAAGGCCAGCGAGGGTCTGGCCCGGATGATTGGCGAGTTTATCCGGGAGGAGTTTTCCCGCAATATCTTCACGAAAACTGCAGCCATCTTCTCTCTTTCTGTCTTAAGATCGTTTAAAAATCGTGTGGATCATCGCCGCTACAACGGCGCTGCCCTGCTCGGTCTGCGCGGTTTGGTATTCAAGAGCCACGGCTCAGCCGATGCATTGGCCTTCGAGGCGGCTCTGGGCCGCGCTTATGATGCGGCGGCCCATGGACTGCTGGACAAGGTGCGTCAGCGCATGGCCCGCGCAGCCCCCTTGTTGAGCTCACCCGAACCGGCGGGCCCCGGGTCCTGACCGGCCCTGTTTTTTGCTCTGGAACGCATGAGTCTTTATTCCCGCATCACTGGCACGGGCAGCTACCTTCCCCCCCGGCGCCTGAGCAATGCCGATCTGGCGGTTCAACTGGCTCGGGACGGGGTGGAAACCTCTGATGAATGGATCGTCGAGCGCACCGGCATCCGGGCGCGTCATTTTGCGGATGTCGGCACCGGAGCCAGTGACCTGGCGGTAGAAGCGGCCCGTAACGCCCTGGCCGCCGCCGGTCGACCCGCCAGTGACATTGATCTGATCATCGTTGCCACCTCGACGCCGGACATGGTTTTTCCCTCGACCGCCAGCATGGTGCAGCACAAACTGGGTGTGGCCGGCTGCCCTGCCTTTGATGTGCAGGCGGTTTGCACCGGCTTCGTCTATGCGCTGACGGTGGCCGATGCGATGATCCGCAGCGGCTCGGCTCGATGCGCGCTGGTCATCGGGGCTGAGGTTTTCAGTCGCATCTTGGACTTCAAAGACCGCACCACGTGTGTGCTGTTTGGGGACGGCGCGGGCGCCGTCCTGCTCGAGGCGGCCGAGCAGCCGGGCCTATTGGCCACCGACATCCATGCCGATGGCAGGCACCGCGATATTCTCTGCGTGCCCGGCCATGTGGCTGGGGGCGCCGTCACCGGACACCCGTTGCTGCGGATGGATGGGCAGGCGGTCTTCAAGCTGGCTGTCGGTGTGCTCGAACAAACGGCGCGCACCACGCTGGCTCGAGCCGGCTTGGTGGAGGCCGACATCGATTGGCTCATACCGCACCAGGCCAACATTCGCATCATGCAAAGCACCGCGCGCAAGCTCAAGCTGCCCGAGAGCAAGGTGGTGGTGACGGTGGACAGCCACGGTAACACTTCCGCCGCCTCGATTCCGCTGGCCCTCGATGTGGCGGTGCGAGACGGCCGCATCCATCGCGGCCAGCTGCTGATGCTTGAGGGCGTGGGTGGCGGTTTTACCTGGGGTTCGGTGTTGCTCCGCTATTGAATTTAGAGCGCCCTCCGGCAACGGGTTTTGCGGGGCGGCATGGCAAGGCAATGAGGCAAGCATGAAATCTTTTGCGTTCGTTTTTCCGGGGCAGGGCTCACAGTCGGTGGGCATGCTCGATGCCTGGGGGGATCACCCCGCCGTCCGTGAGGTCCTGCAAGAGGCCTCGCAGGCGCTGGGCGAAGACATCGGTCGTTTGATTCGCGAGGGGCCCAAGGAGGCCTTGGCCCTGACCACCAACACCCAACCGGTGATGCTCGTCGCCGGGGTTGCCGCTTATCGGGCTTGGCTGGCAGAGGGCGGGGCGCGGCCGGCGGTGGTGGCGGGCCATTCGCTGGGCGAGTACAGCGCCCTGGTGGCTGCCGGCGTTCTCACCCTGACCCAGGCCGCGCCGCTCGTGCGGTTGCGCGCAGCGGCCATGCAGGAGGCCGTGCCGGTGGGCGTGGGTGCCATGGCGGCCATTTTGGGCCTGGGGCCGGATCAAGTGGTGCAGGGCTGCGAGCAGGCCCGGCTGAGCCTGGGCAGCGACTCCCCCGAGGTGGTGGAGGCGGTCAATTTCAATGATCCGGCGCAGACGGTGATTGCCGGAACCAAGGCTGGCGTCGAGAAGGGCTGCGAGGTGCTCAAGGCCCTGGGGGCCAAGCGCGCTTTGTCACTGCCGGTGTCAGCGCCGTTCCATTCGAGCTTGATGAAGCCGGCGGCCGAAAAATTGCGCGATGAGCTTGCCTCGCTGGAACTGGCCGTGCCGCAGATTGCGGTGCTCAACAACATCGATGTGGCGATCGAGAGTGACCCGGCGCGTATTCGCGATGCTCTCTACCGACAGGCTTTCGGGCCGGTACGGTGGATTCAATGCGTGCAGGCGATCCGGGCGCGCGGCATCGATACCCTGGTCGAGTGCGGTCCCGGTAAGGTGCTCGCCGGTATGGCCAAGCGCATCGATCCGCAGCTACTCGGCCTGACCTTGTTCGACCCCGCCTCGCTGGCAGAAGTCAAAGGAGCCTTGGTATGAGTGATTCGCAGCCGCAAGTGGCTTTGGTAACTGGCGCTTCGCGGGGTATTGGTGCGGCCATTGCCCTTGAGCTGGCCCAGGAAGGCCTGATCGTGATTGGCACCGCCACCACCGACGAAGGCGCGGCCCGGATTTCCCAGGCGCTGGCCGGTTTTACGGGCAGTCGCGGTGTGAGGCTGGACGTCGACGACGGTGCCGCCTCTGAGGCGCTGGTGGACAGCCTGGTCAAGGCGCATGGGGGCTTGCAGGTGTTGGTCAATAACGCGGGCATCACCCGGGATCAACTGGCCATGCGCATGAAGGACGAGGACTGGGATGCGGTGATGCAAACCAATTTAAAGGCGGTGTTTCGTTTGAGTCGGGCGGTGATCCGGCCGATGATGAAACAGCGTCACGGACGCATCATCAGCATCACCAGCGTGGTGGGCGCCTCCGGCAACCCCGGCCAGGCCAATTACGCGGCGGCCAAGGCTGGCGTGGCGGGCATGACCCGCGCGCTGGCGCGTGAGCTGGGCAGCCGGGGCATTACGGTCAATTGCATTGCGCCGGGCTTCATCGAGACAGACATGACGGCGGCTCTTCCCGAGGAGCAGCAAAAGGCCCTGCTCGGCCAGATCCCGCTGGGCCATCTGGGGCGGCCGGAGGACATTGCGCACGCGGTGTCCTGGCTGGCTAGCGCCCGGGCGGCCTACGTCACCGGTCAGGAAATCCACGTCAATGGCGGGATGTACATGTAAAGTGGGCGCCTGCGGCCGTTGGGCGCCTGGGGTGCCGCTTCGGGGCAGCAGGGGCTAAAATCCCAGTTCTTTCACAACCCTACGAGGGATCTATGAGCGATATCGAATCACGAGTCAAGAAAATCATTGCCGAGCAGCTTGGCGTCGAAGAGAGCCAGGTGACTGGAGAGAAGGCTTTTGTGGCCGACCTCGGCGCCGATTCGCTTGATACCGTGGAACTGGTGATGGCCCTGGAAGACGAGTTCGGAATTGAGATTCCCGACGAGGATGCCGAGAAGATCACCACCGTGCAAAACGCGATCGACTACGCCACCTCTCACCAGAAGGCCTGAGGGCCCCGTTCTTTCACAGCCCGTGCGCGGCCAGGCGGCCCCGCCCGGGCTTTCTTTCAGGATCTGTGCATGAGCCGTCGTCGCGTTGTCGTTACCGGTTTGGGCTGCGTCAGCCCGGTGGGCAATACCGTGTCCGAGGCATGGTCGGCGCTGCTGGCCGGGCAGTCGGGCATCACCGCCATCACCAAGTTCGATGCGTCGGCCATGGCCTGCAAGATCGCTGGCGAGGTCAAAAATTTCAATCTGGAGTCCTATATCAGCGCCAAGGAAGCGCGCAGTATGGACACCTTTATCCACTACGGCATTGCGGCGGCTGACCAGGCGGTGCGCGATGCCGGCTTGCCCTTGGGCCCAGCCTTGGGTGAGGAACAGGCCTGCCGCATCGGCGTGGTGATTGGTTCGGGCATCGGCGGTCTGCCCATGATCGAGCAGACCCATGCCGAGTACGCGCAGCGGGGCCCGCGGCGCATCTCACCGTTCTTCGTGCCGGCCTCCATCATCAACATGATCTCGGGTCATGTCTCGATGCGTTTTGGTTTCAAGGGGCCCAATTTAGCGGTGGTGACGGCTTGCACCACGGGTTTGCACAGCATCGGAGAAGCGGGTCGACTCATCGAATACGGCGATGCCGATGTGGTGGTGGCCGGTGGCGCCGAGTCGACGGTATCGCCGCTGGGGATTGGCGGCTTTGCGGCCATGCGGGCTCTTTCGACCCGCAACGACGATCCGGCCTCAGCCTCCAGGCCCTGGGACAAAGACCGTGACGGCTTTGTCCTGGGGGAGGGTGCCGGCGTGATGGTGCTCGAGGCCTATGAGCATGCCAAGGCGCGCGGCGCGAAGATTTACGCCGAACTCGCGGGCTATGGCATGAGCGCCGATGCGGGACACATGACTGCGCCCAATATGGATGGACCCCGGCGGGCCATGTTGGCGGCCCTGCGCAATGCCGGCGTCAATGCCGATGAAGTGGACTATCTCAATGCGCACGGCACCTCGACTCCGCTTGGCGATGTCAACGAGAGCAACGCGATCAAGGCTGCCCTTGGAGACCGGGCTCGGCAGTTGGTGGTGAGTTCCACCAAGTCGATGACCGGACATTTGCTGGGCGGGGCCGGCGGCATCGAGTCGGTTTTCACCGTCCTGGCGCTGCATCATCAAAAGATCCCGCCCACCATTAACCTGCTCAACCAGGATCCGGAGTGTGATCTTGATTACTGCGCCAACACTGCCCGCGATGCCCGTCTGCGCGTGGCCCTGAAGAACAACTTCGGTTTTGGTGGCACCAACGGCACCCTGGTGTTCAAGGCTGCCTGAGCCCGCTCAGCCAGTCCCGCGGTTTTGAGCCAGTTCCATGCGTGATCTGGCCGCACCCTTCGTCATCTATCCGGTGGGCCGATCCACGCGGGCGGCCGTTGTCGTGGTACTCCTGTGGGCCGCCGCCCTGGCCTTGCAGCTGGCTTGGTTCCTGGTCGCGGCCCCCTCAGAGGACGGCCCAAAGTGGGGCTGGTTGGTTCTGGCCGGCGCGACGGCCGCGCTGGCCTGGCAATGGGCGCGGCCCCCTCGCGGCCAGATTGTCTGGGACGAAACCTGGACCTGGCGCAGCAACGCGTATCCAGAGGGCACTCCTTTGGACTGGCCCGAGGTGGTGCTCGATGCTCAGCAACTCATGCTGGTGCGCTTGCGCAACGCCGATGGAGCCACCTGGACCTTGTGGCTCGATGCTGGCGCTCAGCCTCAGAGCTGGTTGGACCTGCGCCGCGCCCTGCTGGCTGTGCGCCGGCCGGCAGGGCGCGATGACCCGTCCATGGTTTCGAGCCCGTCGAGCGGCCGACCCTGACTTGAAGGGGCTTGTCCAAGTCCCCATTTGCACTTGGGTTTGGGGTTTTGCCTTACGGTTGCAACTTGCCTGGAAGCAACAGGTTCCAATGAGGTTTTGTCGTCGGGGAAAAATTGTGATGTTCAGTTTGATCCAAAAGCGTTTCCAGTTCTGGCTGGCCGGGGGTGCTCTGGTTCTCAGCACCTGCCT
This sequence comes from uncultured Polaromonas sp., assembly GCA_964501235.1. Classification (GTDB taxonomy): domain Bacteria; phylum Pseudomonadota; class Gammaproteobacteria; order Burkholderiales; family Burkholderiaceae_C; genus Polaromonas. The sequence goes on from CAZCSD010000007.1 coordinate 49,269, forward strand.
GTCCTTCTTGGCCCCGCAGGCGGCACAAGCCCAGGTTCGTGGCTTGCCTGATTTCACCGAGCTGGTCGAACAGGTGGGCCCGGCGGTGGTCAACATCCGAACGATCGAGCGCAGCCGCCCGGGGGCCAGCAGTGGTGGACCCGACGAGCAGATGCTCGAGTTCTTCCGGCGCTTTGGCATCCCCCTGCCGCCCAATGCGCCTCGACAGCAGCGGCCCGACCGTGGCGATGAGGAAGTGCCGCGCGGTGTCGGGTCAGGATTTATCGTCTCTACGGATGGGTTTGTGATGACCAACGCGCATGTGGTCGAGGGCGCCGACGAGGTCATCGTTACCCTCACCGACAAGCGCGAGTTCAAGGCTCGCATCATTGGCAGCGATCGGCGCACCGATGTGGCCGTGGTCAAGATTGAGGCCTCCGGCTTGCCTTCGGTGCGTCTGGGAGATGCCAGCCGGGTGCGCGTGGGTGAATGGGTGATGGCCATCGGGTCGCCCTTTGGTCTGGAAAACACGGTGACGGCCGGCATCGTCAGCGCCAAGCAGCGCGACACCGGCGACTACCTGCCCTTCATACAGACGGATGTCGCCATCAATCCGGGCAACTCCGGGGGGCCACTTATCAATATGCGCGGTGAGGTGATCGGTATCAACAGCCAGATCTACTCTCGCTCGGGGGGATTCCAGGGCATCTCCTTTGCGATCCCCATTGACGAGGCCGTGCGGGTGGCCGATCAGCTGCGCGCCAGTGGGAGGGTGACCCGGGGACGCATTGGGGTTCAGATTGATCAGGTCAACAAGGAAGTGGCCGAGGCCATCGGCCTGGTGCGGCCGCAAGGCGCCCTGGTGCGGGGCGTGGAGGCCGGCGCTCCGGCCGATAAGGCCGGCATTGAAGCCGGTGACATCATTCTCAAGTTTGATGGCAAAGCCATCGAAAAGTCCAGCGATCTGCCGCGCCTGGTAGGCAACACCAAGCCGGGATCGCGGGCCACGGTGACGGTGTTTCGGCGCGGCACTCAGCGCGACGTGGTGGTGACGGTGGCCGAGCTCGAAGCCGATCGCAGCGCCCGTCGTGCCCAGGCCGCCCCCGAGCCGCGTCCTTCGGCTGGCGCCCAGGTGCAGACCCTGGGTCTGACTGTGGCCGAACTCACCGATGCCCTCAAGCGCGAACTCAAGCTGCGCGGCGGCGTGCGTGTGGAGGCTGCCGAAGGGGCCGGTGCGCGCGCTGGCTTGCGAGAAGGCGACGTGATCGTAGCGGTGGGCAACGTCGAAGTGGGCGGCGTGCGCGACTTCGAGCAGGCGATAGCCCGAGCCGACAAGAGCAAGCCCATCGTCGTTCAGTACCGCCGCGGTGAACTGGCCCAATACGCATTGATCCGCCCGGCCCGCTGAAGGGCTGAGCCGGTCGCGGTTTGAGCGCTGTCCGATCTGCGCCACGCATGGGGTGCAGATCGGCCTGAAAGACCTTACTGAGCGCTCAGACCGAAAATTTTTTTTCGCTTCCCTTCCGCTCCATATGTTGGCGTTTGCTCACTTACGACCGCCCCTCATCATTACTTCCTGTAAAATTAAAGGCAAACAGTAATGATTAAGGGAATAAAGAATTCCTCTTTCTTTGCGTCCGCAGGGTCCTGGACAGACTTTCTCAATTCATCCACATGCCACGCACAGATTGTCCAGATGTTCCGGTCTAAAAATGTGGATAAGCTGTGTACAAAGGCCTTGTTGCTGCCCCGCAACGAGGGTCGAGCGGCCTCTTTACGGCTATGCGCCACTGGCTTTTTGCCTACAATGAAGTCCCAACTATCGCAGTTGCCATAGATTGTTGGTTCAGGGCGCGTCGCACCACGACGCGCCCTTTTTTATGGCGCTTTGTCTGCTGAAGCCGACGCAAACAATACTTTCAAGCACTTAGGCGTTTCCCTTGATGAAGCACATCAGAAATTTTTCGATCATTGCCCACATCGACCACGGTAAGTCGACCCTGGCTGACCGGCTGATCCAACGTTGCGGCGGCCTGGCCGACCGCGAGATGAGCGCGCAGGTGCTCGACTCCATGGATCTGGAAAAGGAGCGCGGCATCACCATCAAGGCACAGACCGCGGCGCTGCAATACCGGGCCCGAGATGGCCAGCTCTACAACCTCAATTTGATCGACACGCCGGGTCATGTCGACTTTTCGTATGAGGTCAGTCGTTCCCTGTCGGCCTGCGAGGGGGCCTTGCTGGTGGTCGATGCGTCGCAGGGCGTGGAGGCTCAGACGGTGGCCAATTGCTACACCGCCCTTGACCTGGGTGTTGAGGTGTTACCGGTGCTCAACAAAATGGATTTGCCCCAGGCCGATCCGGACAACGCCAAGCAGGAAATCGAAGACGTGATCGGCATCGACGCCTCGGGCGCCGTACCTTGCTCGGCCAAGACCGGCATGGGGGTGGAGGACATCCTCGAGCTGGTGGTGGCCCAGGTGCCGCCGCCGCGCGGCAACCCGAAGGCGCCGCTGCGCGCCATGATCATCGACAGCTGGTATGACGCCTACGTGGGGGTGGTCATGCTGGTGCGGGTGGTTGATGGTCGTCTGGCCCGAGGTGAACGGATCAAACTTATGGCCACTGAGGCCTCGTACAACGCCGAGAAACTGGGCGTCTTCACCCCAGCCAACCAGCCGCGTGATTCGCTGGAAGCCGGTGAAGTGGGCTATGTGATTGCCGGTATCAAAGAACTCAAGGCCGCCAAAGTGGGCGATACGCTGACGGTGAGCAAGTCGGCCAGCGGGGCCCACCTGCCCGCCGCCACCGAGCCTTTGCCGGGGTTCAAGGAGGTTCAGCCGCAGGTCTTCGCCGGCCTCTACCCGTCTGAGGCTAGCGAATACGATGCCCTGCGCGATGCCCTGGAGAAGCTGCAGCTCAACGATTCAGCCCTGCGCTATGAGCCGGAGGTCAGCCAGGCCCTGGGTTTTGGTTTTCGCTGCGGCTTCTTGGGGCTGCTGCACATGGAAATCGTGCAGGAACGGCTCGAGCGCGAGTTTGACCAGGATCTCATCACCACCGCGCCGAGCGTGGTCTATGAGGTGGTCAAGGGCGATGGCGAAGTCATCCGGGTCGAGAACCCCTCGAAGATGCCCGATCTCGGCCGCATCCAGGAAATTCGTGAACCCATCGTGACCGTCCACCTCTACATGCCCCAGGAGTATGTGGGGCCTGTGATGATCCTGGCCAATCAAAAGCGGGGTCAGCAGATCAATATGGCCTATCACGGCAAGCAGGTTATGCTGACCTACGATTTGCCTCTAGGCGAGATCGTGCTGGACTTCTTCGACAAGCTCAAGTCGGTCAGCCGCGGCTACGCCTCAATGGACTACGAATTCAAGGAGTACCGCAGGTCCGACGTGGTCAAGGTCGATATGCTGCTCAACGGCGAGAAGGTCGATGCGCTGTCCATGATCGTGCACCGCAGCCAAGCACAGTTTCGTGGCCGCGCTGTGGCCGCCAAGATGCGCGAGATCATCAGCCGTCAGCAATTCGATGTCGCCATCCAGGCGGCCATCGGGGGCAACATCATCGCCCGTGAGACAATCAAGGCTTTGCGCAAAAATGTGATCGCCAAGTGCTATGGGGGTGATATCACCCGCAAGCGCAAGCTCCTGGAAAAGCAGAAGGCTGGCAAGAAGCGCATGAAGCAAATCGGAACCGTGGAGGTCCCGCAGGAGGCTTTTCTGGCGATCCTGCAAGTGGAAGAATAACCCGCATGAGTTCGTTGACCGCGTTCGTCTTGGCCGCCTTCGTCGGCTACGGAGCCTCCTGGTATCTTGGCTATATCGAAGGCAACTTTGCCTTGTTGCTCTTTATGGCCACGGTGGTCTCGGGCCTGTATTGGCTGGCCGAGCGCTTGTATTTTCTGCCTCAGCGCCGCCGTGCAGCCCAGGCCTTTGAGCAAGCGCAGGCCCAGCGCCGGGCCGAGTTGCAGCGATTGGGTGTGCGCGCCGATGAAGTCGATGTGGCTCATGCGCAAACCAAGTTGCTGATGCAGCCCTGGTGGCTGGACTGGACGGCCGGCCTGTTTCCGGTGATCGCTGTTGTCTTTATCTTGCGCTCCTTCCTCTTCGAGCCGTTCAAGATTCCGTCGGGCTCCATGATCCCGACCCTGCTGATCAACGATTTGATTCTGGTTAACAAGTTCCACTATGGCGTGCGCTTGCCGGTGATCAACACCAAGATCATCGATAACAACAGCCCGCGTCACGGTGATGTGATGGTGTTCCGGTATCCGCCCAAGCCCAGCCTCGATTACATCAAGCGGGTCGTCGGTCTGCCCGGCGATGAGGTCGCTTACCTCAACAAGCAAATCAGCGTCAACGGCAAGCCACTGGTTCAAAAGCCGCTGCCCGAATTCTTTGATGCCGACGCGCTGCGTTACTCGCGACAATTTGAAGAGCACACTGCCGACGGCTCGCACAAATACCGCATCATCGTCGAGGCCGATCGCCCCGGCTTTGTGCCTGCGGCCGATGATTTCAAGTTCCGCGAAAACTGTCGCTACAGCTCCGAGGGGGTGGTCTGCAAGGTGCCGCCCGGCCACTATTTCATGGTCGGCGACAACCGCGACAACTCGCTCGATTCGCGCTTCTGGGGCTTTGTGCCCGAGGAAAACATCGTGGGCAAGGCCTTCTTTGTCTGGATGAACTTCGGCAACCTCAAGCGCATCGGATCCTTCGACTGACGTGCGAGCGGCCGACCCCCACGAGGACCTGACGGGCCTGCAAAGCAGGCTGGGGCACTCCTTCGGGAGCCTCTCCCTGCTCAGGCTGGCCCTGACCCACCGCAGTTTCGGTGCCGAGCACAACGAGCGCCTCGAGTTCCTCGGCGACTCGGTGCTCAACCTGGCTGTTGCCGATCTCCTCTACGAGCGTCTGGCCGACCGGCCCGAGGGCGAACTGTCCCGGGTGCGCGCTCATCTGGTGCGGCAGGATTCCCTGCATGCTTTGGCGCTGGGTCTGGGTTTACCCAGTCTGATTCGCTTGGGCGAGGGCGAGGCCCGTTCGGGGGGCAGCCAGCGTCCCTCGATCCTGGCTGATGCGCTGGAGGCGGTGATCGGCGCGGTGTACCTGGACGCCGGTTACGACACGGCGCAGGCGCTGGTGCGGCACCTTTTTTCAGCTGTTGATATCACCCCGGGCATGGCAGCGGTGGGCAAAGACCCCAAGACCGAGCTGCAGGAATGGTTGCAGGCGCGGCGCATGAACCTTCCCATCTACCGCGTGGTCGCCACGTCCGGGGCGGCCCACCAACAGGTCTTTGATGTGGAATGTGAGGTCGCCGAGCTCTCCCGCACCGAGCGCGGCATCGGCGGCTCCCGTCGGGCGGGTGAGCAGGCGGCGGCAGCGGCCATGCTGGGTCATATCCGGTCCCTCTGAGAAGGCGCTCAGGTGACTTCATCCGGCCCCCCCTCTCAGAGCCCGCAGGAGCTCGAAGCCATGCTGGCCCAGGCCTTGGCCGTGCGTGCGCCGGCCGCCGTGGCCGTGGGTCAGCAGCGCTGCGGGCTGGTGGCCATCGTGGGTAAGCCCAATGTGGGTAAATCCACCTTGCTCAATGCGCTGGTGGGTCAGAAGATCAGCATCACCTCGCGCAAGGCGCAAACCACCCGGCATCGCATCACAGGCGTGTACACCCAGGGTGCGGCCCAGTATGTATTCGTCGATACACCGGGCTTTCAGACCCGCCATGGCAATGCGCTGAACCGTTCGCTCAACAAGACGGTGCTGGGCGCGGTGCATGATGTCGACCTGGTGCTTCTGGTGGTCGAGGCCGGCCGCTTCAATTTGGCCGACGCCCAGGTACTCTCGCTGCTGCCCAAGGGGCTGCCGGCCATTCTGGTGGCCAACAAGATCGATCAACTGCACCGGCGCAGCGAGCTTGCGCCCTGGCTGCGCGATATGCAGCAGCGCCACGACTTTGCCCAATTCGTCCCCATGTCGGCCAAGAACGCCAAGGATGTCGAGCGCCTGCTTGCCATCTGCAGCCCCTATCTGCCCGAGCAGCCGTGGATGTACGGCGCTGAAGAGTTGACCGACCGCAGCGAACGCTTTTTGGCGGCCGAGATTGTGCGTGAGAAGCTGTTTCGTTTGACCGGAGATGAGTTGCCCTACACCTCCACCGTGCTGATAGACCGCTACGAGGAGGAGGCAGAGCTGCGGCGCATCGCGGCCACCATCGTCGTCGAGCGCGATTCGCACAAGGGTATGGTCATCGGCGAGAAGGGTGAGAAACTCAAGCGCATCGGTACCGAGGCGCGTCAGGAGCTGGAAGCCTTGACCGGGCGCAAGGTATTCCTGGAAATTTGGGTGAAGGTGCGTTCAGGTTGGGCCGATGACGAAGCCCGGGTCCGCTCCTTCGGTTACGAATGAGTCGGCAGCGGGTCACTGACGAGCCGGCCTATGTGCTGCACCGCTATGACTGGAGCGAGTCCAGCCTGATTTTGGAAGTCTTCACCCGCCACCACGGGCGCATGGCGCTGGTGGCACGCGGAGCCAAGAAGCCCAGCTCGGGATTTCGTCCGGTTTTGCTGCCCTTGCAGGGGCTGCGCCTGTCCTTCGGCGGTGAAGGGGAGATTCGCAGCCTCAAGAGTGCCCAATGGCAGGGGGGCCATGTCATGCCCACCGGCGAGGCCCTGCTTTCGGGCTACTACCTCAATGAACTGATCATGCGGCTGCTCGCCCGCGATGACCCGCACCCGCGGCTGTTTGACGCCTACGCTGCAGCCGTACAGTTGCTCGCTACCCCGGCGGCTGATGTCCTGCAGCCCACTCTGCGCGCCTTCGAGTTGCGGCTGTTGCGCGATGTGGGCTGGTTGCCGGCGCTGGATCGGGAAACTGCCAGTCTGACGCACTTGGACCGGCAAGCCGATTATGTTCTTGTGCCCGAGGCGGGTTTGCGCCTGGCGCATGCCGATGATACGACCCGCTTGCCAGGCAGCCAGTGGTTGGCTCTCTCCTCGGCCCTGGGCGAGCAAGCCGGGTTCGAGCAGACGCTGCAGGCTGTCATGCCTCTAGCGGCCCCCCTCAAGCGGCAGCTGCGCACGCTGCTGCACTACCATTGCGGCATTTCCATGCTCAAGACCCGTCAGCTGATGCACGACTTGCAGACCCTGGCCTACCCCGACCGCTCATGACAGCCACCCGAACTGCGCTCTCGGTTAATGTCAACAAAGTGGCTTTGCTGCGCAACAGCCGCCACCTGGATATTCCCAGCCCGCTGCATGCGGCCCGGCTGTGTCTACAGGCCGGTGCCGCGGGCATTACCATCCATCCGAGGCCTGACCAGCGCCATATTCGCACCGAGGATGCGGTGCAGATTGCGGCGCTGATGAAGCAATGGCCACAGCGTGAATTCAATATCGAGGGCAACCCTTTTCACAACTTGATGGATCTGGTGCGCAGGTTGCGGCCGCATCAGTGCACCCTGGTGCCAGACAGCCAGGACCAGTTCACCAGCGATCATGGCTGGAACCTGCCGCAGGATGCCGGGCGCCTCAAGCCCGTCGTGGCCGAGCTCAGGCAACTCGGTGTGCGTGTGAGTCTGTTCATGGATCCCCTGCCCGAGGCTATGGCGGCTGCCAAGGCTCTGGGCGCCGACCGGGTCGAGCTTTACACCGAGACCTATGCCCGCGTCTGGGGCACGCCTGCGCAGGACCGCGTGCTCCAAGGTTTTGTTGCATCGGCCCGCGCTGCCCAGGATGCTGGGCTGGGCGTCAACGCGGGTCACGACCTCAACCGAAGCAATCTGGCGGACTTTCTCAAAGCGGTGCCCGCCGTGCTCGAGGTCTCTATCGGTCACGCGCTGATCGCCGATGCCCTGGAGTTGGGCTACGCCGCGACGGTTGAGGCCTACCGGGCCATTATTGACGGGGCCTTCGGGTCTGTCGCCTGATCATGGACGCACGTATCTTTGGTATCGGCACCGATATTTGCGACATACGGCGCATCCGGGCCAGTCTGGACCGGCATGGCGAACGTTTTGCTGCCAAGATACTTGCCGATGCTGAACTACAAACTTGGCGTCTGCGCAGCCAGCGCTGGCCAGAGCGAGGCCTGCGCTTTGTAGCCACCCGATTTTCGGCCAAGGAGGCGTTCTCCAAAGCCATAGGCACGGGCATGCGTCAGCCCATGTCCTGGCGCTTGTGCGAGGTGACCCAGGCCGCAAGTGGGCAGCCCTTCTTTGTCCTGCACGGGAGCCTACGACACTGGTTTGAGGAACGCCATCTGTGCGCCCACTTGAGCTTGAGCGATGAATCCGATTACGCCACCAGCTTTGTCATCGTCGAACAGTACCGTCCATGAGCCACAGTCCCCTGATCATCGATATTGCCGGCTTGAGCCTGTCCGTCGCTGACCGGCGGCGTCTGGAGCAACCGCTGACCGGTGGCGTGATCCTTTTTGCACGCAATTGGAAGGACCGCCAGCAACTGACCGAACTGTGCGCCAGTATCAAGGCCGTGCGGCAGGACCTGCTCATTCTGGTCGATCACGAGGGCGGGCGCGTACAACGTTTTAGAACCGATGGCTTTACCCACTTGCCAGCCATGGGCGCTCTTGGGCGGTTGTGGATGCAGACCGACTCCCCCTTGAGCGGCGACTCCGCTCTGCGCGCCTGCGAGGCTGCCACCGCCTGTGGCTATGTGCTGGGCGCCGAACTGCGCGCCTGTGGTGTCGACATGAGCTTTACGCCGGTGCTCGACCTTGATCATGGCCGCAGCGCCGTCATCGGCGACCGTGCTTTCCATCGCGATCCCAGGGTAGTGACGCTGTTGGCGCGCAGCCTGATGCATGGCTTGCTCCAGGCCGGTATGGCCAATTGCGGCAAGCATTTTCCCGGTCATGGCCATGTTCAGGCCGACTCGCATACGGACATTCCAGTCGATGGCCGCAGCCTCAAGGCCATCCTGAACGATGATGCCCGGCCCTATCCCTGGCTGGGTACGGTGCTCAGCAGCATCATGCCGGCGCACGTGATCTACCCCAAGGTCGATGCCCGGCCGGCGGGCTTTTCCTCGCGCTGGCTAGGGACCATCCTGCGCGAGCAGCTTGGTTTCGGCGGGGCGGTCTTCAGCGACGACCTCAGCATGGCCGGTGCCCGGCTGATCGATGGTCGGGAGGTGAGCTACACCGAGGCGGCGGTGGCGGCCTTGCAGGCGGGCTGCGATCTGGTGCTGCTGTGCAATCAGAGTTTGGGCGAGGGTCGGATGCTCGATGAATGGCTTGAGGGCATGAGCGGGGCCCAGGAGCAAGGTCGGTGGTCGCCGGCCCAGGCCAGCGAGTCGCGGCGGCTCGCGCTCCTGCCCTCCCAGCCCCCGCTGGGCTGGGACGATCTGATGCTTGAGCCCGCTTATCTACGGGCCCTGGATTTGATCCCTTGAGCGCGACGGGGTGGGGGGGATCGGGCTTTAGCCTTCGCGTCGCAATGCGGGGAATAAGATCACGTCGCGGATGCTGGGGCTGTCGGTGAGCAGCATCATCAGCCGGTCGATGCCAATGCCGCAGCCGCCTGTGGGCGGCATTCCCACCTCGAGCGCCCGCACAAAGTCGGCGTCGAAGAACATGGCCTCGTCGTCCCCGGCGTCCTTGGCCTGCGCCTGGGCATGAAAGCGTGCCGCCTGCTCCTGCGCATCGTTGAGCTCTGAAAATCCGTTGCCGAATTCCCGCCCTGTGATGTAAAGCTCAAAGCGCTCGGTCACTTCCGGGTTCTGGTCGTTGGCCCGTGCCAGCGGCGAAATCTCGGTCGGATGCTCCATGATGAAGGTCGGTTGCCAGAGCTTGTCCTCCACGGTTTCCTCGAAGTAGAGCACCTGCAGTCCGGCCAGTGACCGACTCGAGAGCCGATCCTTCTCCTCGCTCAGGCCGCACCTGCGCAGAGCTTGGATCAGCCAGGCGGGGCTATCCACCTGTGCGTCGGCCGGTCCGTACTTGGCAATGGCCTGGCAGATGGTCAGCCTTTCGAAGGCGGGCTCTAGATCCACCGGCTGACCGGCGTAGCTCAGTTGCAGGCTGCCACAGGCCCTGCGTGCGGCATCGCGGATGATTTGCTCGGTAAAGTCCATCAGGTCGCGGTAGTTCCACCAGGCGGCATAGAACTCCATCATGGTGAACTCAGGGTTGTGCCGGACGCTGATGCCCTCGTTGCGATAGCTGCGGTTGATCTCGAAGACCTTCTCGAACCCACCCACGATCAGGCGTTTGAGATACAACTCAGGCGCGATGCGCAGATACATCTCCTGGTCAAGCGCGTTGTGATGGGTGATGAAGGGCTTGGCATTGGCGCCGCCCGGTATGGGATGGAGCATCGGGGTCTCCACTTCCAGGAAACCGTGTTCCACCATGAACTGGCGTATGCCGCTGACCGCCCGGCTGCGCGCGACGAAGCGCTGCCGGGCTTTCTCGTCGGTGATCAGGTCCACATAGCGCTGCCGGTACTTGAGTTCCTGATCGGCCACGCCATGAAACTTGTCGGGCAGGGGGCGCAAGCTCTTGGTGACCAGCCGGATCGACTGCGCGTGCACCGATAACTCGCCAGTCTTGGTTTTGAACAGGGTCCCTTGCGCCGAGACGATGTCGCCTAGATCCCAGTGCTTGAAAATCTCGTGCGCCTCTTCGCCCACGCCGTCATTGCTGATGTAGATCTGAATCCGTCCGCCCGAGGGGCCGAATGATGCGTCCTGCACGGTGGCAAAGCTCGCCTTACCCATGACCCGCTTGAGCATCATGCGCCCGGCCACGCTGACAGTGACAGCGCGCTGGGCTAGCTCTTCTTTGCTCAGGCTGTCGTAGAGCTCGAAAAGTTCGGCGGCGCGGTGTTCTGGCTTGACATCGTTGGGAAAGGCGATACCCTGCTGCCGCAGGGCGGCCAGCTTCTCGCGGCGCTCGGCCATCAACGAGTTGTCATCGGCTGGGGATGGGCTGGATTCGGAGGTGGACATGGACGGGTGTTTGCGCCGCCAGGGCGCTGCTGTTCAGGAGCGGTGGTGAGGCCCACGCCCCTTCTTTTGAGGGGGTTGTGCAGACCTGCCGCTTTGGGGCAAGGCCTGCATTCTACGGCTCAGGTCCAGCCCTTGCGCTCGAGCAGGTCGCCCACCAGTTCCAATCGCACCAGCGGGTTATCCAGTGCCATCAGCTGCTGTCGCATTTCGGGCGGCAGCGGAAAAATCTCACACCAGCGGTTGGCCACCCAACCACAGTCATCGAACTCAAAGGGTGGCAGCACCGGCCTCTGCTCAGGAGGGACGTTCTTGTCTTCCATCTGCTGCAACAGGCGGCGCAGCATGCGCACGGGGCCTTGTAAATCCTCGGGGACGGTGACCTTGGCATCACCCGGTAGCAACTCGGCATCGGCCACCCACAAGCCATGCTTGAGTTTTTCGCTGCGCTGGACGGAAAAGCGCTGCTCGCCCTGGCAGCGTATGTGCAACAGGCCCGGCTGCGGGTTTTGTACCTCGATCAGGCGCGCCAGGGTGCCGACCCGATTGAAGGCCTCTGGCGCCGCGCCGGCCTGCTGCACCTGCGATCCTTGTCGCAGGCTGACCACGCCGAAGGGGGTCTGGCTTTGCTGGCAGCGACGCACCATGTCGAGATAGCGCACTTCGAAAATACGCAGCGGAAGCAGGCCGTCGGGAAAGAGCACCGTATCCAGGGGAAACAGCGGCAGCTCGACGATGTGCATGGCAGCAGTCATGTCTCGATCATGCCACCAGGCCCTTAACCAAGGGAAACGACAGGGTAACGGTAGCGCAGAAAGGCAAAGAAGGCCCCGCCGGTCAGCAAGGCGGCGCAGGCCAGCGTTAGGGCCAGGTTAAAGCCTTCCCTCGCTGCAGTGTGGGTGAGCAGCCAGCCCACCAGCAGCGGGCCGAGCACCTGGCCCAGTCCGTAGGTGGCCGTGAGCAGACCCATGAAGCTTGCCGCAGTCCCTCCGCGCAGGCGCCGGGCCTCCTGCATGGCAAAAAAGCTCAGGGCGGTAAAGGGCAGACCGAGAAAAAAGCTGCTCACCACAAAGCCGTGAACCGTTGGGCTGAGCAAACCGACGGTCAGCGCCGCCGCCTGGATCACAAAGCCGATGCACAGCAACTGCCGCTTGTCATGCGCCGCTGCCAGCCGCGTCGACAGCAGTGCGCCGGTAAAGACACCGGCCCCAAACAGCGGCCAGAACAGATCCAACCACACGGATTCGGGCAGCGATTGACGCGCGATGACCGGCAGGAAGGTGGCGCTGATGATGTAGCCAAAGCCGGCCAGACCGTAGCCCACAGTGGTCAGCCCCAGTTCGAGCCAGCGGCTGTGTCCTTCGTCCCGGTCGCCGGCTTGCGTGGCGGGCCGCATCAGACGCTCCTGGTCCGATTCAGGACCCACCAGGGTGGGCCAGGCCAGGGCCGTGCCCACCAGCGCCAGGGCGGCCATGCTCAACCAGGCCCAGGTGGCGGGCCAATCGTGGGCGATCATGGGTGTGACAGCCAGCCCGCTGATCACAATGCCCGCGCCCGGACCGGCGTAGATCACGCCGCCCCAGTGAGGCCGTCCCAGGCGGTTGAGCTGCGACAGACACCAGCCCGATGCGTACACGAACACCAGGGCGCTGGCCAAGCCCGCCCCCCAACGCAAGCCGGCCCAACTCCAGGGCAGCGGCAGGACCATGGCCAGCGTGAATACGGTCGTGCCGATCAGGCCGGCGCGCACCAGGGCCGCCAGGGGCGGATCGGCGCGCAGACGCAGCCTCGCCCACAGCCAGGGTTGCAAGGCGCAAGCCAGGGCTCCCATCAGGTAGCCTAGGTAATTACTGCTGGCCAGCCAACTGGCCTCGTTCAGATCGACCCGCCCATCGCTGAGCATCATGGGCAGGATGGGCGTGAAGGCAAATCGCCCCAGGCCCATGGCCACGGCCAGGCTGATCAGCCCGATCAGGGCGACACGCAGGGCCTGGCGGTCCTGCGCACTGCGCCGGCTCAATTGCGCTGTTCCTCGAAAAACCGGTCCAGTCGGGCGATCAAGTCGGACTGGATCGAGGGCTCGACGAAGCTCGCCTCGAAGCTGTTGCGGGCCAGCGCGTAGGCCTGCGCTGTCTGCAGCTTGAGCGCCTCGAAGGTCTGCACAAAGTTCTCGTTGATGTAGCCCCCAAAATACGCTGGATCGTCGGAGTTGATGGTGGCCACGATGCCTGCATCGAGCAGTTGCTTCAGGCTGTGCTGGTCCAGATGCGGATAAACGCACAGCTTGATGTTGGACAACGGGCAGACAGTCAGCGGCACGCGCTGGTCGGCCAGATGCTGCATCAGCGTGCGGTCCCCGGTGGCCTGCACCCCGTGGTCGATGCGCTCGGCCCCGAGAAGGTCCAGTGCGGTCCTGATGTAGGCCGGTGGGCCTTCCTCTCCGGCATGGGCCACACGACGCAGGCCCAGTTCGCCACAGCGCTTGAAGATGCGTGCGAACTTCTCGGGTGGGTGGCCCACTTCGCTCGAATCGAGCCCCACGCCGATGAAATGCTCGCGCCAGGGCAGCGCTTGCTCGAGGGTGGCAAAGGCCTCCTCCTCGCTCAAATGCCGTAAAAAGCACAGGATCAGGCTGGCGCTGATCCCCCATCGTGATCGTGCATCACGGCAGGCGCGCGCCAGGCCCCGGATCACCACCTCCATCGGCACGCCCCGGCTGGTGTGGGTTTGCGGATCGAAAAACAGCTCGGCATGAATCACCGCATCTCGGGCGGCTTTTTCGAAGTAGGCCCAGGCCATGTCGTAGAAATCCTGCTCCTTGAGCAGGACGCTGGCGCCAGCGTAGTAGATATCGAGAAAACTTTGCAGGTCGGTGAAGGCGTAGGCTTGCCGCAGAGCCTCCACGCTGGGATAGGGTAGCGTGACCCCGTTGCGATGCGCCAGGGCGAAGATCATCTCCGGCTCGAGCGAGCCTTCGATGTGTATGTGTAGCTCGGCCTTGGGCATGGCCCGCAGCACCTGGGGCAGTCGTTGCGGGTCGATCGGGGGCAGCTTCATCAGCAGACTCCAAAGGTGATGTTGAGTCGGCGCAGATAGCGGCGGTAGGCACCTGAGAGTCTGTCCACGCTGGTGTGCAGCTCGCTGCGCGGATCAAGGGGCAGACGCTTGGGTTGCTGCGATTCGAGCACCGGTTGATCTTGGCAGAAGATGGTGTGCTGAAAAGAAGCCAGTGCCTCGTCGCTGCTTTCGTGGTCGGCCATGGCCAGGCGGAACCAGACCCGGCTGCTTTCGGCCGTTAGCGGGCAAATAAACAAGCCGATGGCCTCGCGCCAGTTGGCCCGCCGCACGCTGCTCGCCTCAGGCAGCTTGCTGAGGAAGGCGCTGTAAGGGCCGGTGACCTCGTAGGTGTATTCCACCTGAGCGGCGGCGGTGGAATGCAGGTTTGAGCGCGGCTGCCAGGCTTTGCAGCCGGTGGCCAGGAGGCCCCGAGGCGTTTCGTGGACTTCGTAGGGCTCGATCTCGGGGTGATCGGTGGCGCCAAGCCAGCCTTCGTGCACGAAGCTGAAGTGGGCCATGTCCAGAAAGTTCTCCACCACCCGGGGCGCGCTGGCGGCCACATCGTAGGGGCCGCAGTTGAGCAGACGCAGGCCGCTGTCTTGGTCAACAAAGGCGGGTATCTCGGCGCCGGCCTGGGTCTGCAGTTGTACCCAGATCAAACCGTGCTGCACGGCCACCGCATGGCTGTTGGCGCAGTAACCAGCCGGGGGCGTGAGTTCGGGCGAGGCCGGCACGAGCCGACACTGGCCTTGCGTATCGAATTGCCAGCCGTGGTAGGGGCACTGCAGCCGGTCGTGGAGGATGTGCCCCATGGACAGACGGGCACCGCGATGCGGGCAGCGGTCTGTCCAGGCGTGCACCGATCCGCTGCTGTCGCGCCAGAGCACGAGCGGATGCTCCAGCAGGCTCACTGCCAGGGGGGTGGCACCCAGGGCCCGCTCGTCGGCCACCGGATGCCAGAGTGATTTTTCGATCATCTGCGAATCATCGCTGAAAAAAAGGCGCAAAAAAAGCTGCCCGCAGGCAGCTTTTTCTGGTTGCTCGCAGGCTTATTTGCCAGCGGGCACCTTGCCTTCCACGCCCTTGACGAAGAAGTCGATCTTGTCCAGCCAGGCCTGATCGGCTTTCTGGTCTTTGCCCAGTCGCTCCTTGCCGGTGTTGTCGA
>CAZCSD010000008.1:0-44934 GCA_964501235.1 uncultured Polaromonas sp.
AGACGGTCAGGGCGCTCAGTGCGGTGACGAGCCAGAAAAAGCCGCTGCCAACCACGCCCAGCGAGGTGCGGTAGCCCTGAGCCCGGATCAGCAGGCCGTTGCCCACTGGCGAGACCGGGATTTCGTGGACCGCCGCGTTTTCGTGCCCGGGCAGCCAGCGCGCCATCGTGTTTCTTGGCGGAGCGGTATTACCAGCCAGAGTCAGGTTTTGATCATCAATCAGCGACACCGCGTAGCGGGCACTGACCTCCGGCGGTATGCCCAGGCGCAGGAGGGCGTCGAGCGAGTATTCGCCCAGAATCACACCGCCGAAGCGCCCCTGGTTGTCCAGCGGCACCTGCAATTGCAAGGTTGGGGTGGCGGCGGCCGTCTCACTTCCGGCGCTCAGGGGCCGGGAAAAAACCGGCTGGCGCAAATCGCGCACCAACCCGAAAGTTTGTTCCGATTCGCCGGCCGGTAGGCTGTCCCCGGTCTGTCTCTGTTGCGCGTTGGGGGCGCTTGGCGAGGCGTAAGTGGCGCGTACCCGCCGCCGCCCGTCGATCCAGCTAACGGCCAGCACTTCTGGGTATTGCTGCGCGATGTTCTCCGCTTGGGACGCAAAGTCCTCCGGCCGGATTTCCTGGTTGGACACTTCGCGCCCGAGCCGCATCAACTGCTCCTGTCGCTCCAGCAGCCTGAGCCTCATGCGCTGCTGGGCATACTCGGCATCACGCCGGACGGCCTCGGTCTCACGGTCGATCTCTTCGACCCGCAGGTAGGCAAAGGCAGCGACCACGGCGGCCAGGAACAGCACCACCGACAACAGCGGACCGAGGGTGATGAAGCGGTCCTGACGGGCCGGTGACAGGCGCCGCCACCACCTGCGCCAAGCCGCCAGCAGTTGGGCCGGTGATGTGCGGCTGTGGTCTGGTAGTTGCGGCATCGGCCGGCAAGTGTAGTGCTGCCATGAGCTTGGGCCCTTTGGGGCGGGTCAGGCCGCAAGGGTTCAGGGCCGGCTGGGTGCCTGGCATGGGTCTGGAAATCGCCTAATATTTCTTATTATGAAATAGAAACGCACAATTTGAAATAAAAAAAGTTTTGTGCGACACTCTCAGCAAGCAGGCTCGTACAAGCTCAAAGGGTGTGCGCTCGCGCGTACGCTTGCGGTTCGCGCACACTCGCTCTAAACAGGAGGACTCACCATGTCGGCTCAAGTTCAGGCTCTCGGCCTTCAGGACCCTGACCACCAGGAAACCCGGGAGTGGCTCGATGCGCTCGGCGCGGTGATTGCGGCGCAGGGCCCGGAGCGAGCGCACTTCTTGATTGAGCAGTTGCTCGAAGAGGCGCGTCAGCACAGCATCGACCTGCCGTTTTCAGCCAACACCGGCTACGTCAACACCATCGAGCCCGAGCAGGAAGCGCGCTGCCCGGGCAATATCGAGATTGAAGAGCGGCTGCGCGCTTACATGCGATGGAACGCCATGGCCATGGTGGTACGAGCCAATCGGCACAACCCGGAAGACGGGGGCGATCTGGGAGGGCATATTGGGTCCTTCGCCTCACTGGCGCATCTGTTCGGCGCCGGTTTCAATCACTTCTGGCATGCTGAAAGCGAGAACCACGGCGGCGATTGCATCTACATCCAGGGCCATGTGGCTCCCGGTGTTTATGCGCGCGCCTTCTTGGAAGGGCGCCTGAGCGAGGAGCAACTGCTTCACTTTCGGCAGGAAGTGGCCGGCAAGGGTTTGTCGAGCTATCCGCACCCCAAGCTGATGCCTGAGTTCTGGCAGTTTCCCACCGTGTCCATGGGCCTGGGCCCGCTGATGGCGATCTATCAGGCGCGCTTCCTCAAGTACCTGCATGCGCGCGGGATTGCCAACACCGAGAACCGCAAAGTCTGGGTGTTTTGTGGCGATGGCGAGATGGACGAGGTGGAGTCCCTGGGCGCCATCAGTCTGGCCGCACGGGAAAATCTGGACAACCTTATTTTCGTGATTAACTGCAATTTGCAGCGCCTCGACGGTCCAGTGCGAGGCAACGGCAAGATCATTCAGGAGCTCGAGGGTGAATTCCGCGGCTCGGGCTGGAATGTGATCAAGCTTATCTGGGGCTCCAATTGGGACCCGCTGCTGGCCCGCGACAAGGATGGGGCCCTGCGCAAGATCATGATGGACACCGTCGACGGAGACTACCAGGCTTTCAAAGCCAACGACGGCGCTTATGTGCGCAAGCATTTCTTCGGTCGCGACCCGCGCACCCTGGAGATGGTTGCACATCTGAGCGATGACGACATCTGGAACCTGCGCCGCGGTGGCCACGACCCGCAAAAGGTCTATGCCGCTTATCACAACGCAGTTCATCACAAGGGCCAGCCCACCGTGCTGCTGATCAAAACGGTCAAGGGCTTTGGCATGGGCAAAGCCGGCGAGGGCAAGAACACGGTGCACCAGACCAAGAAGCTCACCGATGAGGACATTAAGGCCTTTCGCGATCGCTTCAATATTCCGATTCCCGACAGCGAGTTGCCTAAGCTGCCTTTCTACAAGCCGGCTGAAGATACGCCCGAGATGAAGTATCTGCACGAGCGCCGTGGCGCCCTGGGCGGATACTTGCCCCATCGACGCACCCGCGCCGACGAGAGCTTTACGGTGCCCTCCCTGGATACATTCAAGGCGGTGACCGAGCCCACTGCCGAGGGTCGCGAGATCTCGACCACCCAGGCCTACGTGCGTTTTCTGACCCAGTTGCTGCGTGACAAAGCGCTCGGCCCGCGCGTGGTGCCCATTTTGGTGGACGAGGCCCGTACCTTCGGCATGGAAGGCCTGTTTCGTCAGGTCGGCATCTACAACCCAGCCGGCCAGCAGTACACCCCGGTGGACAAAGACCAAGTGATGTACTACCGAGAGGACAAGGCCGGGCAGATCCTGCAAGAGGGTATCAACGAGGCCGGCGGTATGTCCAGCTGGATTGCGGCAGCGACGAGCTACAGCACCTCCAACCGGATCATGATTCCCTTCTATGTGTATTACTCCATGTTTGGTTTCCAGCGCATCGGTGATCTGGCCTGGGCCGCTGGCGACATGCAGGCCCGGGGCTTTTTGCTCGGTGGCACATCGGGCCGGACTACCCTCAATGGCGAGGGCCTGCAGCACGAAGACGGACACAGCCATATCCTGGCCGGCACGATTCCCAATTGCATCAGCTATGACCCCACGTTTGCGCACGAGGTGGCAGTGATCATGCAGCACGGTCTCAAGCGCATGGTGGAAAAGCAGGACAACGTCTTCTACTACCTGACCCTGCTCAATGAAAACTACGCCATGCCGGGTCTGCAAAGTGGCACTGAAGAGCAGATCATCAAAGGTATGTACCTGCTGCAAGCACCGGGCAAAGGCAAACTCAAGGTTAATCTGCTTGGATCGGGCTCTATCCTGCGTGAGTCCATGGCCGCCAAGATGCTGCTCGAAGAGCAATGGGGCGTAGCCGCCGCGGTGTGGAGCTGCCCGAGTTTCAATGAACTGGCCCGCGACGGGCACGATGTCGAGCGCTGGAATCTGCTGCATCCGACCGAGACGCCGCGCGTGCCTTTTGTGGCGCAGCAACTTGGGCGCCAGCAGGGGGCTGTGGTGGCTTCGACCGACTACATGAAGGCGTATGCCGAACAGATTCGTGCCTTTTTGCCCGCAGGCCGCATTTACAAAGTGCTGGGTACGGACGGCTTTGGTCGAAGCGATTTCCGCAGCAAGCTGCGTGAGCATTTTGAGGTCAACCGTTATTACATCGTGGTCGCTGCGCTCCGGGCCCTCTGTGAGCAGGGTGAGTTGCCGGCGACCCGGGTGGCCGAAGCCATCGCTCGCTACGGCCTGAACACTGACAAGGTCAATCCGCTCTACGCCTGAAGCTGATCAGAACCCCATTTGGAGACAAGACACATGGCTTTGCTCGATATCAAGGTGCCCGATATCGGTGACTTCAAGGAGGTCGCCGTCATTGAATTGCTGGTCAAGCCCGGGGATACGGTCAAGGCTGAGCAGTCGTTGATCACGGTCGAATCAGACAAGGCCTCGATGGAGATTCCATCGAGCCACGCCGGTGTCGTCAAGGAAGTCAAGGTCAAGCTCGGCGACAAGGTCGGCGAGGGTTCGGTCATCGTCGTGCTCGAAGCCGCTGGCGCAGCAGCGCCTGCGGTCGCCGCGGCATCCGTGGCTGCGGTCTCCGCGCCAGCGACGGCGCTGGCGGCCGCTCCAGTGCCCAGCCCGGCGACCCCCGCGCTTACCTTGCAGGAGGTCCGTGTCCCGGATATCGGCGACTTCAAGGATGTGGCGGTGATCGAGTTGCTGGCCAAGCCGGGCGATACGGTGGCGCTTGAGCAGTCTCTGATCACGGTGGAATCGGACAAGGCTTCGATGGAAATTCCCTCCTCCTTGGCCGGCGTTCTCAAAGAACTGCGGGTCAAGCTTGGGGAGAAGGTCAACATCGGCGATGTCATCGCGGTGGTGGAGACCCCGGCCCCATCGGGCGCCAGTGCCCCACTGGCCCTTACCATGCCCCTGGCGCCGACCGCTGCAAGCGTATCCCCCAGCCCCTCTTCGAGCCCGGCGGCTGCTTTGCCCCAGGCGCTCGCGCCATTGGCGCCTGTGGCTGCCCACCAACCGGGCCTGTCCGGCACGGGTTTGCCGCATGCCTCGCCGTCGGTGCGCAAGTTTGCAAGGGAACTCGGCGTACCCCTCGAGGAAGTTCGCGGCTCCGGGCCGAAGGGCCGGATCACCACCGAGGACGTACAGAAGTTCACCCAGTCCGTCATGGGCGGCGACCGCCAGACCAAGGCCCAGGCGGCCAGGGCACCGGCAGCGGGCTCTGGAGTCGGCCTGGATCTATTGGCTTGGCCGAAGGTGGACTTTGCCAAGTTCGGTCCGATCGAACGCAAGGAGCTCTCGCGCATCAAGAAGATTAGCGGGGCCAACCTCACGCGCAACGCCATCATGATCCCGGCCGTCACCAATCATGACGATGCTGATATCACCGAGTTGGAAGCCTTCCGCCTGAGCACCAACAAAGAGCATGAGAAGTCGGGTATCAAGGTCACCATGCTGGCTTTCCTGATCAAGGCCTGCGTGGCTGCCCTCAAGAGGTTCCCGGAGTTCAACAGCAGCCTCGACGGCGAGGCCCTGGTCTACAAGCAGTATTGGCATATCGGCTTTGCCGCTGATACGCCCAACGGCCTGGTGGTGCCGGTTATCAAGGCAGCCGATCAGAAGGGCGTGCTGCAGATCAGCCAAGAGATGGCCGAACTGGCCAAGAAGGCGCGCGAGGGCAAGCTCGGCCCGGCCGACATGAGCGGCGCCACCTTCACCATCTCCAGCCTCGGCGGCATCGGAGGGCGCTACTTTACGCCCATCATCAATGCGCCCGAAGTGGCCATCTTGGGTGTTTGCAAGAGTCAGATGGAGCCGGTGTGGAATGGCAAGGAGTTTGTGCCGCGCCTGATGTTGCCGCTGTCGCTGACCTGGGACCACCGTGTGATCGACGGGGCCGCGGCAGCACGCTTCAATGCCTACCTCGGACAAATCCTGGCCGACTTCAGGCGCGTGCTGCTCTGAAAGCTCATCCGTGTAGGGCGGGTAAGCTAGGCTTTTTTCTGCAGCAGCAAAGACGGGGTAGTCTATGACCACTTTGGTGATCGTCAAAAAGGCGGGGCAGGTTGCGATCGCGGCCGATACCCTGGTCACCTTTGGGGATACGCGCCTGGGCAGTCGTTTCGAGGCCAACAGCAAGATCCTCCGGCTCGATACGCCACAAGGCGTCAGCTACGTGGGCATGGCGGGGTCGGTGGCGCACTTTCCGGTGCTGCGCAAGGCCATCAACACCTTGCCGATCGAGCAGGTGCTGCTGGGCAGCAAGGACCAAATTTTCGACACCTTCACGCGCTTGCACCCGGTGCTCAAAGAGCAGTTTTATCTGCAGACCAAGGAAGACGAAAACGACCCCTACGAGTCGAGTCAATTCAGTGTGGTCATTGCCAATGCAAAGGGTATCTTTGGCCTCTACAGCTACCGTGAGATTTTTGAATTCAAGCAATTCTGGGGCATAGGCTCGGGCCGCAGTTTTGCGCTCGGTGCCATGCACGCCTGCTGGGACAAGGCCAAGACCGCCCGCGAAGTGGCGGTGGCGGGCGTGCAGGCCGGTTGCGAATTCGACAAGAACTCGGCCCCCCCGGTTGAGTTGTATACGCTCAAAATGAAAGCCAGTGCGTTATGAATGCCCCTCTCATCGAAATCAAGGTTCCTGATATCGGCGACTTCAAGGAGGTCGGCGTCATCGAAGTGCTGGTCCAGCCCGGCGATGTCATCAAGCCCGAGCAGAGTTTGATCACCGTCGAGTCGGACAAGGCCTCGATGGAAATTCCTTCCAGCCATGGCGGCGTGGTCAAGGAAATCCGGGTCAAGCTCGGCGACAAAGTCAGCGAGGGGACTGTGCTTGTGTTGCTCGAGGGCAGTGCGGCGGACACGGCGGCCCCAGCCCCAGCCCCAGCCCCAGCCCCGGTCACTCAGGCTGAGAACACGGCCCTCGCGGTCAACGCCGCTGCCGTTTTTTCCGGATCGGCTGATATTCAATGCGATGTGCTGGTGCTCGGCGGCGGCCCGGGTGGTTATTCGGCCGCTTTCCGCGCCGCCGACCTGGGTTTACAGGTGGTGCTGGTCGAGCGCTACGGCACGCTTGGCGGTGTCTGCCTCAATGTGGGCTGCATTCCGTCGAAGGCCTTGTTACACGTAGCCGCTGTGATGGACGAGGTCAGTCACATGGCCGATCTGGGCGTGGACTTTGGTGCGCCCCGACTCGATGTGGGCAAGCTGCGCTCGCACAAAGACAAGGTCATCGGCAAGCTCACCGGTGGACTGGCTGCGATGGCCAAGATGCGCAAGGTCACTGTGGTTCGCGGCTACGGCAGCTTTGTCGGCACCCATCACCTTCAGGTCGAGGAGACCACCGGCGCGGGGCAAGACAAGACCGGGGGAAAAAAGGTGGTGGCCTTCAAGGCTTGCGTCATCGCCGCAGGCTCTCAGGCGGTGCGCCTGCCCTTCATGCCGGAGGATCCGCGGGTGGTCGACTCCACGGGTGCATTGGGTTTGGCGGGTGTGCCCAAGAAAATGTTGATCGTCGGCGGGGGCATCATTGGTCTGGAGATGGGGACCGTCTACAGCACGCTGGGCGCCCGACTCGATGTGGTCGAGATGATGGATGGACTGATGCAGGGGGCCGACCGCGATCTCGTCAAGGTCTGGGAAAAGATGAACAAGCACCGCTTTGACCACATCATGCTCAAGACCAAGACGGTGGGCGCGCAAGCCACGCCGCAGGGCATCCGGGTGCAATTCGAAGGACTTGATGGTAGCAAGAGCGAGGGGCTCTATGACCTGGTGCTGCAGGCCGTCGGCCGCACCCCCAACGGCAGGAAGATTGCAGCGGAGCAGGCCGGCGTTGCGGTGACGGAGCGTGGCTTCATCAACGTGGACATCCAGATGCGCACCAATGTGCGCCACATTTTCGCCATCGGCGATGTGGTGGGCCAGCCCATGCTGGCGCACAAGGCGGTGCACGAGGCGCATGTGGCCGCCGAGGTGATTGCCGGTGAACTGCAGGGCAACAAAGAGCTGGCGGCCAGCGCCTTCAACGCCCGCGTGATCCCTAGCGTGGCCTATACCGACCCCGAGGTGGCCTGGGTGGGCCTAACCGAGGACCAGGCCAAGGCGCAGGGCATCAAGGTCAGGAAGGGCCTGTTCCCCTGGGCGGCCTCGGGTCGTGCGATCGCCAATGGCCGCGACGAGGGCTTCACCAAGCTGCTCTTTGACGACAGCGAATCGGCGCACGGCCACGGCAAGATTTTGGGCGGGGGCATCGTGGGCACCCACGCTGGCGACATGATCGGCGAGATCGCCCTGGCCATCGAGATGGGCGCTGACGCGGTGGACATCGGCAAGACCATCCACCCGCACCCCACGCTGGGCGAGAGCATGGGCATGGCCGCTGAAGTCGCGCACGGCTCGTGCACCGACTTGCCGCCGGCGCGCAAATAAGCCACTGCCACGACTCTCCCATGGGAGTGGCCTGGACCGGGGGTCGTCCAGGTTGTGTCTGTCCCGCGCCTGCCCTTAACGCTGCTTGGGGCGTTGATGGCCGGACCTGCGTTCTGGGTCCCGACCGGGGCGATCTGATTTTTCGCACGGGAAGGATTTCCGGTCCCCGTTTTCTCGGCCGCCAATTGCGGCCGCCCGTAAGGCGCATGGGTTGAGACGTGTGGGCGTTCCCGTTTGCGAGGGAGAGAACTTTTTCCTGTTGCATGCCCAGGCGGACGACTTCACGCCGGAGGGGGGCGTGCCGGATCTGGGGCACATTCTTGCGGCATCGTTGTAGTTTTACAACTTATAAGTATTTTCCACATTCGCCCGGGTCTTGCGCGCTTGGTGGGCGAGTTGCCGGTCCTGTGACTGCCTAATTTTAGTACTAAGGTATTATTTTTACGAAGTGGACCCCAAAAAGGCGGGTATGCCGGCCGCGGCATCGGCGCGACGGGGCCCTCCTCGCGCCCCATCTCTGCGTGTTCCAGGCTAGGCCCGATTGCAGGCTCGCACTACATTGAGCTTTTGCCGATTGGCGGCCGTCCAGCCCTTGGAGCTTGCGGCCGCGGAGAGAGAGGCTGCTTTATGTCCGCGCACCAGAGTTCCGATTCAGCCCCGCCCCCATCCCCGGGCCGGCCGACCGCAAGTGATATGGCTTTCTTGGGCTTTCTGGGTTGTGTCTTCATGGCAGTGGTCGCCTTGGGCGCGCTGAACTTTCGAGAGGGCCTCAAGACCGAAGAGGGGAAGGCGAAGGCCGAGGCTCTGCTTGAGTGGTTGGCCGATTCCAAGCAGCGGCGTGGCCAGGCGGATTTTGAGCCTAGTGCCTGTGCCTCTGCGCCGACCGATGCGGGACAGGCCCGGACTTGGGCCGAATGCGCAACGGCCTTGTTTGTCAACGGCGGGCCCTTGGCCGGGGCGCGTAATGCGTTTTCCGGTGAGTCGCTGGGTTTTGTTGGGCGCTGCGTACCCGGTGACCCGAAGTCACCGGGGCAATTTGTGGTGGAGAAGATTTCGGCCACGCCCCCCGGATCTGCGGTGTCACAAATCATCGGGCCTATGGGCGCTGACGAGGCACTCGATAAGACGCAGACCGTCAAGCTGACGGTCTGCGACAAAGGGGGCTACCCGATCAAGATCGGTGAGGCCGAGTTTTAAGGGAGTACGGGATGAGCACCCAACAAAGTCCTGATGCCCCGCACATTGAACAAGAGCCGCCCCTGCGCTCTTATCGGCATCTGTCGGATTCGCAGGTTCCGCCCGTCGTGGGCGAGCGCGCCAAGCGCGAGCAGGCTGCTTTGGCGGCGGGCGGCGGGCTGCGCAAACAGATCTACAGCTGGTTCTTCGACAGCAGCCTCAGCGGCAATTACCAAAAGCAGTTTGATCGCGTCATCGTCTGGCTGATCATTCTGAATCTGTTTGCTCTGCTGATCGAGCTGGTGCCCCAGATTCATGAGCCCTATCGGGTCTGGTTCGATCGCTTTGACGTGTTTTCGGTCGTCGTTTTCACTCTTGAATACCTGCTGCGACTCTACACCGCGCCAGAGGATCCGCAGTTTCGGGCGGCCCATCGGCCACGCATGGCGTTTGTGCGCAATCCCTTTGCCATCGTCGATTTGCTGGCCATTTTGCCGTTCTATCTGCAAGCCGTTGTGCCTCTGGACCTGCGTTTTCTGCGGGTGTTGCGTTTGCTGCGGCTGCTCAAATTGTTCCGCTTGCTGGTTCCGGCTTGGCATGAGTTCAAAGAGCTTAACCGGGGGCGTACCTTCAGGCAGCGTGTTCACGCCTTGGTCTACCCCAGCAGCTACGGCGGCAAGCTGCACTTGTATGTTGACGCTTTCATCGCCTTCTGGGTGGTGATTTCCGTCTGTTGCGTGGTGTTGGAGTCGGTGCACGCGGTCAACTATCTCTTGCACATGGAATTGATCGTACTGGACATTGTCGCGGTGACCATCTTTAGCGTCGAGTACTGGCTGCGTATTTATTCTTGCGTGGAGGATCCCAGATTTTCATCGCCCATTGCCGGACGACTGCGCCATGCCAAGACGGCATCGATGGTGATCGATTTATTGGCCGTGCTGCCTTTTTATTTAGAGGCTATCCTGCATCATCTGTTCGATCTGCGCTTTCTGCGGGTCTTTCGTCTGCTGCGCCTGCTCAAGCTCACCCGCTACACCGGTGCCACGACCACGCTGGCCAAGGTGATCGTGCGTGAATGGCCGGTCATGGCCGCTGCCACCTTCATCATGATGCTGCTGGTGGTGCTCACTGCCAGCTTGGGCTACCTGTTCGAACACGAAGCCCAGCCGGATAAGTTCGAGAATATTCCGCAGTCGATTTACTGGGCGGTGATCACGCTGGCCTCGGTCGGTTATGGTGACATCTCGCCGGTCACGCCGGCCGGCCGCGCGGTCACGATCGTTTTGGCTCTTATTGGCATTGGCATCTTTGCCATCCCGGCGGCCCTTCTGTCCTCAGCTTTCTCCGATCAACTGCACAAGGAGCGCGATGCGCTCAAGCAGGAACTTTTCAAGATGCTGGCTGACGGGCAAATTTCTGAAGCCGAGGCTGAAATCATTAACCGGGAGGCCAAGCGCTTGCACCTGTCGGCCGAAGATGTGGAGGTGCTGATTGAAAACGCTCGGCGCGAGCGAGAAATGGCCAACGATTTGTCGGCCATGTCTTTGGAAAAAATAGCGATGCATTCAGAGCATGCGGTCGAGCGATACAAAATGCTCTACACCGAGATCCGGCGCTTGGGTCTGCTCACCGACCGTCAGCAGTTCGAGGCGGCGGCCACCCGTGCTGACCGTTTGACGTTGTCGGAGCTTCGGGTCTGGCATCAGATCACCGCCCCTGGCGAGGCGATGGCCGATCGGGAGACGATACAGCCGGGCCCCGAGGTCCGGTCCTAGGCCGGGTTTGTGCGGGGCTCCGGGACTTTGACCGGGGCGGCAAAGGTTCTAACATAGAGGCCTGGGCAACTCGAGGGCTCCCTTATGGACACTGCGCTGATTGTCGTCATCTTGCTTCTGACCTTTCTGTTGGTGCTGGTGATCCTGCTGTACTTCTATACGCAGTATGGTTTCCGCGATTTGGCCTCGCGCATGGCCCCCGATTTGGCCGTGCCGGCGGCGGCCAAGTCTCAGCGCAGTCCCGACGCGGTCCGGCGCGAGCGCAGTGTGGCTCACGACAAACTGGTGCTCTTGGAAGCTGAGATCAGCATCACCCCGCGCGAGGCGTTGACGCCCGAGGAGATCGAGACTTTCGAGACCTCGCGCAAGTCCATCAAGGCCTGTAATGACAGTCTCAAGAGTATGGGCCATTGGATGGGCCTGCCCTTTGATCTGGAGTGGGTGGAAATTCAGCACCGCCAGCCCCAGCTCAACGAGCTCTATCGCGCCTTTGTCGAGAGCACCCTTGAGAAGGCCGAGCAGGGCGATCAGCCACCTGCTGCGGCCCAACCGCAGAGCCTGGGTCGCCTCTAGCGGGCCGGAACCCAGGGCCCGCCTGCCTCGGGGCGCTGCAGCACCTGCACCTGATCATCCGGATGGGGTGATGTAACTCTTCGAGCCCCGTCAAAGCGTTCGGTCCAGTAACCCCCAGCCAGCCTCTCCAGGCGAATGCGTTCCCCAGTCCGCGGGGCGTGAACGAATCGGCCCTCGCCAACGTAGATGCCCACATGGCTGAAGGGTTGACGCAGGGTGTTGAAGAACACCAGATCGCCCGGGGCCAGATCCCTGGGTTCTATGCTTTGCGTCACGGCCGCTTGTCGGTCGGAGGTCCGGGGCAGATTGACGCCGAGGACCTGCTGGTAGACCGCCCGCACGAAGCCACTGCAATCGAGTCCGGTCTCGGCCTCGTTGCCGCCCCAGCGGTAAGGCACACCCATAAATCCCATGGCATGCACGGCCACCTCCGAGGCCTTGGGTAGCGCTCTGGGTGTGAGTATCAGCAAGCCTTTTTGCTGGATAAAGTCGCCCAAGGCATCGGCCTGGGCGTGCAGGGCAGCCCAGGCCAGCAGGCAGACAGCGACCTTGTGTCTCATGGTTCGAGCTTAGTGCAGGGCCTGCCCAGGGTCAAGGAAAGGCCCGCCCCCTGGGCCAGGGGCCACCGGGTGCCAGAGTCAGGCCGAATAAAATCGCGCGTTTGTTTTCTGATTGCTCTTGTGTCTGATCGAGTCCATTTCCTGGTTCAACAAGCCCTGCCCAAGCTTTGGCTAACGCGGCTGGCCGGGCGCTGGGCTCGGTGGCAAGGAGGGCCCTGGACCGAGTGGGGTATCCGCCGCTTCATTCGGCGTTATGGCGTGGACATGAGCGAGGCGGCCCAAATGGACCCAGCCGGCTACGCCACCTTCAATGAGTTTTTCACCCGCGCGCTCAAGCCGGGTGCGCGAGACATCGCTCAGGCCGATCTGATCTGCCCTGTCGACGGCAGCATCAGCCAGTTTGGTCCGATCGAAGACGGTCAAATCTTTCAGGCCAAGGGGCACAGTTACTCCACCCAGGCCCTGGTGGGCGGCGATGCGGCGCTGGCCGGAGCCCTTGAGGGTGGAGGACATTTTGCGACGCTCTATCTGAGCCCGCGTGACTATCACCGCATCCACATGCCGTGCGCAGGTACTCTGGTGCGCATGATTCACGTGCCGGGCGACTTGTATTCGGTCAACCCTGCGACCGCCCGCACGGTGCCCGGTCTGTTTGCCCGCAACGAGCGGGTGGTGTGCGTCTTCGAGACCGCTGGCCGGCCCTGGGTCCTGGTGTTGGTGGGGGCCACCATCGTCGGCAGCATGGCCACCGTCTGGCACGGGGTGATCGACCGATCCCGATCTGGCCCGCGAACCTGGGATTACCGGGATCGTCCGGTGGTGTTGCAGCAGGGGCAGGAGATGGGGCGGTTTCTGCTGGGCTCGACGGTGGTGTTGCTGCTCCCGCCGGCCCGCTTGCGGTTCAATGTCGATTGGCGGCCGGGCGGGGCAATTCGCATGGGTCAGCCCATGGCCAATTGGGCTTGAGCCGACTGCACAAGCGATGCTATGAGCGGTTATCGTGTGCGGCTACAGGTGTTCGACGAGGCCAGCGATGGGGAGCGGCAGCGTGCAGAGCAGCGTTTTCGCCGCGCCTTGGAGGGTGCCCTGGGCGATGCCTGCCTCGTGGTGCCGGTGTACCTTCAGGTGCAGCGCTTGCTGGCCGATCATGGCCAAGTCCCTGACCCCGACAGCCTCAGTCAGGCGCAGCGTGATTTGCTGCAGGCCTGGCAGGAGGCCGAGACAGCGGCGCTGAACGCAGCCCTCGGATCGCATCGCTACATGGGCGATGCCCAGTTTGAAATTCTGATTGAGCCCTAGCGGCCCGAGCCGCGGCGCAGTCGGGTCGCCGCCGACGCCTCAGGGTGGCAGCACCTCGAGCAATCGATCCAGGCCCCCTTCGTTGATGGCCAGCATGGCCTGGGCGCGCACGGCCGGCTTGGCATGGTAGGCTACCGACAGGCCCGCGACGCCCATCATCGGCAGGTCGTTAGCGCCATCGCCCACCGCAATCGTCTGTGCCGGCGAGATACCGAGGCCGGCGCAGGTCTCCAGCAGCATCCTCTTTTTCTCAGCTCCATCGCAGATATCCCCCCAGGGCTGGTCGACCATGCGCCCGGTTAACAGGTCGCCGGCGAGCTCCAGCACGTTCGATCGGGTGTAGTCGATGCCAAGGCGGTCGCGGATGCGATCGGTGAAAAAGGTAAAGCCGCCAGAGACCAGCAAAATCTTCAGTCCGGCTTGCTTGCAGGCCCGTATCAGTTCGGCCGCACCCGGGTTGAGCTTCAGGCGTTCGTCATAGACCCGCTGCATATCGGCCAGGCTCACCCCCCGAAGTAGCGCCACGCGCTGACGCAGGCTTTCTTTGTAATCGGCAATCTCACCGCGCATCGCAGCCTCGGTGATCGCCGCTACTTCGGACTTGCGGCCCACCGCTGCAGCGATTTCGTCCACGCATTCGATATTGATGAGCGTGGAGTCCATATCGAAGGCAATGAGCTTGTAGTGGCCAAGCCGGTGCGCAGTCCATGAGACTTGGACTACCAAGCCAGTCGGCGCGTTCTGGGTGGAGGCATCACTTGTCATGGGCGGCGATTATGGATCGGGCTGTGTTCAGCGGGACCACAGTGTGCCCAAAAAGCCGAGCCATTCGGCCGTGGCCCGCGGATCGGCGGCCAGATCCTGGTGGCCCAGACCTCCGTAGCGCGTAAGGCTGACCTGACTGCCCAGGCGCTGCATGCGCTCGAGCAACAGCTCGGCCGAAGCTGGATGGACGGTGGTGTCGGACTGGCCTTGGAGCAGCAGGGTGCGTCCGGGCAGCTTGACTGCACCCGGTTCGTTGGCGCTGAAATAGGCCGTCACGGGTGCTGCAGCCAGGGCCTGTGCCTGCAGCCCCGGGTAGTCGATCGGGCCGAAATTGCGGAAGGCGTAATGGGTTACATCCTCGCTCACCAGACGGGGCAACGCATCCTGGCACAGGGGCCGGGTCCGGTCATGAATCTCGCGAAGGCCCAGCACTTGCGGCATCCGCGGTGCTTCCGGCAGGCCGGTGCGCAGGAGGGCGGCGGCATCGAGGGGCGTCTCGGTGGCGGCCGATCCCTGGATCATGGCGGTGACCAGGCTGCCGATTTGGGCCAGGGCCATATACACATCGTGGGTATAACCGTAGTGCGCTTGGGCGGCGGCGCTGAGCACCTTGTCGATGCGGGCCATGAACCCCGCGTGGGGTGCCAGCGCCACTGCGCCCCGGTACTGCATATCGGTGGCCAGCCCAGAGAACTGCGCCGCCGCCAGCGCGGCATGGCCTCCTTGGGCTTGGCCCAAAGCCGCCCACTGTCCCGAAAGGCGCGAGCCCAAGTGGTGACGGCTCGCCAGTGCTGCCAGGGCCATGGCTCGTCCGGCACTGCGCAGGTTCAGCCAGGGATGGCTGTCCGTCGCCTGCTGGTTGCTTGGGCCTCGGCCCTCCAGATCGGCTATGACCACCGCCATATTGTTTGTCAGCAGCTGATGGACCCACTGCAGGTGCAGGGCATCGAGCTGACCGAGGCTGGCGGCGCAGGCGCTGGCCACATCGGTAGCCGATACAGCCAGCACCACCAAGGGCCATCCCTGCGCAGGGGGCGCCTGTAAGGGCGTCAGCAGCAAGGCGGTGGCCTTCGTGGTCTGACCGTCCCGCGTGCGCGGCATCGCATAGGTCAGCAACTGGCTCTGGGCCGGGGTGCCCGCTGCCGCCAGTCTGGCCGCTGCCGACGGGGGCGGGCTGCTGCTGTGGAGCAGGTCGCCGAACAGGGGGCCAAAGCGGGCGTAGTCGCGCAAACGGCCCGAGACTTGTATCCACCGCTCGGTCGCAGTCAGGGCGGTATCGGACTGCAACTGCCGTGCGATTCGCCTGGCCTTGGCGCGCAACTCCGGATGTTCCAGGGGGCTCTGGCCGAGGTCCGTGCCCGCAGGCAGCTGGAGGTCCTGGATCACGGCCTCTTCGGCTTCGCGCACACTGCGGGCCGCACCCGATTTGAGTTTACCCACCACCATGGTGCTCAGCGGCGTGATATGAGTCGACCTTCCAATGGGGGCCGCCAAGGTGTAGCCCTGGTAGCCGGCCTCAGCCAGGGTCAGGCCACCGTGGTCGGAGTCGCGGGTCGTGGGCGAAACCTCTACCAGCAAGTACGCATCGCCGGGTACGGTACCGTCAAACTGCAGCGCATAGCGTCCATGGTCCCCTGTGCTGGCCGAAGGCTCCCCCGCATCACAGCTGCCGCTGTGGTCGAGATCGAGGCAGACTGTCGCGCCTTCGAGGTAGCCGTCAATCACCTGTCCCACCAAGACCTGCGAGCCGGTCTTCGGTGACGAAGCGGGGCTCGCGCCGCCGCCACCGCCACCGCCGCAGGCGGACAACAGGGCCAGGCCGAGCAAACTGAGAAGGAGAGGGGGGCGGAATAGGGGGCGCATGATGACTCCTGTCTCCAAAGTTGAAAAAAGTCGATCAGTTAGGCATCTGTGTAAATTTGAGTAAAAGTGTATTAAATAATAAAAAAAAGTGTCAATAAAATAGCTATAAGTAACTATTTTTCACAATGTCGAGCTTGGATGTTTGTCCTGGACCTGCTGGCCGGCCGGGCGGCTTGGACAAGGGAGTCAGGGGACTGGGCAGAGATGCGGGACCAGCATGGCGGTGCAGGGCCCGGCCGGGCGCCCCCGGTGGGCGGTTTAGGGCAAGGGGCAGAGGGCGATCCGAGCAGGTCCGGACGGTGCCGCCTCAGCGCGGCGGCAATCGCTCAGACGCTGAGGGGGCGCTGCGCGGGCTGGCCCAAGCTGCGCAGGACATCGCGCACCATCTGCGCGCGCTGCGTCGCCTCGGGCAGGGATCGTTCGATGCGCAGGCGGTCGTTGCCGGCGAGTTTGATGTGCCGATTCTTTTGCACCAAGGCAATGATGGCCGACGGATCGACGGGTGCGTCTTTGCGAAAGCCGATGTGGATCATGCCCGGCGCAGCATCGACTTTAGTCACGCCATAGGGTCGGGCCAGCACCCGCAGGCGGTGCACGTCGATCAGGGTCTGTGCAGCTGCAGGCAATTTGCCAAAACGGTCGACGATTTCCTCGAGCAGCGCATCGATCTGATCGTGGCTGCGCGCCGTGGCCAGCTTTTTATAGAAGGACAGTCGCAGATGCACATCGCCGCAGTAGTCGGGCGGCAACAGGGCCGGTGCGTGCAGATTGATTTCGGTGGTGACGGCCAAGGGGCTGAGCAGGTCGGGTTCCTGGCCCGACTTGAGGCTGCGCACTGCTTCGGCGAGCATGTCGTTGTAGAGCTGAAAACCCACTTCCATCATATTGCCCGACTGGTTGTCGCCGAGGACCTCGCCCGCCCCGCGAATTTCCAGATCGTGCATGGCCAAATAAAAACCCGAGCCGAGTTCTTCCATCTGGCCGATGGCATCGAGCCGCTGCTGGGCTGCTCGGGGCAGGCCATCGAGATCGGGCACCATCAGATAGGCATAGGCCTGATGGTGACTGCGTCCCACGCGCCCTCGCAGCTGATGCAACTGCGCCAGTCCGAACTTGTCGGCCCGTGCGATCACGATGGTGTTAGCGTTGGGCACATCGATCCCGGTCTCGATGATGGTCGAGCACAGCAGCAGGTTGTGGCGTTGGGCCACAAATTCCTTCATCACCCGCTCGAGCTCGCGCTCGGGCATTTGCCCATGCGCCACTGCAATCCGCGCTTCGGGCAGAAGCGCCTGCAGGCTGTCGCGCCGGTTGACAATGGTCTCGACCTCGTTGTGCAGAAAGTAAACCTGTCCGCCGCGTTTGAGCTCGCGCATCACCGCCTCGCGGATCACGCCCTGTGACTCGCTGCGCACGAAGGTCTTGATGGCCAGCCGTCGCTGGGGCGCAGTGGCAATCACGCTCATGTCACGCAGGCCTTCGAGGGCCATGCCGAGGGTGCGCGGTATGGGGGTGGCTGTCAGGGTGAGCACATCCACTTCAGCGCGCAGCTGTTTCATCGCTTCCTTGTGACGCACGCCAAAGCGGTGCTCTTCGTCGATGATCAGCAGGCCCAGGCGCTTGAACTTCACATCGGCGCTGAGCAGCTTGTGCGTTCCCACGACGATGTCGATACTGCCGTCCGCCAACCCAGCGATCGCGCCGGCGATTTCTCGGGCGGTCCTAAAGCGGCTCATCTCGGCCACCTTGACCGGCCACTTGGCAAAGCGATCGACCAGCGTCTGGTAGTGCTGCTCGGCCAGCAGGGTGGTCGGGGCCAGAATGGCCACCTGCCTGCCACCGGTGACCGCTATGAAGGCTGCGCGCAGAGCCACCTCGGTCTTGCCGAATCCCACATCGCCGCAAATGAGCCTGTCCATCGGGCGCGGGCTGATCATGTCCTGGATCACGGCGTGGATGGCCGCTCGCTGGTCGGCGGTTTCTTCGAAGCCGAAGTCGCTGACGAATTGCTCATAGTCGCGGGCCGAGTAGCCAAAGGCGTGGCCTTCTCGGGCGGCACGGCGGGCGTAGATGTTGAGCAATTCCGCAGCCGCATCGCGTACCTGTTCGGCTGCCTTGCGCCTGGCCCTGTCCCATTGGCCCGAGCCGAGTCGGTGCAGCGGCGCCTCGGCGGCTGAGACACCGGTGTAGCGGCTGATCAGGTGGAGCTGGGCCACCGGCACATACAGCGCCGCTTGGTCGGCATACTCCAAGTGCAAAAATTCGCCCGGTCCCTGACCCAGGTCCATGTTCACCAGGCCCCGGTAGCGACCGATGCCGTGGGCGCTGTGCACCACCGGGTCGCCGACCTGGAGCTCCGACAGATCTTTGATCAGGGCTTCGACATCGCTGACCTGTTCCTGGCGCTTGCCCTTGCGCCGGGCCGCCGGCGCGGCAGCAAAAAGCTCGGTTTCGGTGATCAGGTCCAGGCCCTGTTCGGTCCAGGTGAAGCCTTCGGCCAGCGCAGCGGCGGTGATGCTCAGGGGCGATCGGTCCTGCAGAAAGTCCTGTAAGGATGCGCACGAGGCCGGCTCGATGTGGCTGGCCCGCAGGAAATCGAGCAGGCTCTGGCACCGGCCTGCGCTCTCGGCCACGATCAGGGTGCGCCGGCCCGATGTGGCCAGATGCAGCTGGAGTCGTCGCAGGGGCTCTTCGCTGCCCCTTTGCACCGAGATGTCGGGCAGGGCCACCGGCTCAAGGCCCGGGTCCCTATCGTCGCCCTGCCTGACGCTTTGCCCACTTCGGGGCGGCCGCAGTGCCAACTGGGCGTAGGTTTTAGCCCGGGTGTAGAAATCCTCGCTGGCCAGGAAAAGACTCTCTGGCGGCAGGGCCGGCTGATCGGGCGCTCCCTGGACCAATCGGTAGCGGTCCTGGGTGTCCTGCCAGAAACGCTGGAAGGCCGCTTCGATCTCTCCATGCAGCACCAGGCAGGCTTGCTCGCCGAGGTAATCAAAGACGGTGGCCGTTTCTTCAAAAAACAGCGGCAGGTAGTACTCGATGCCGGCAGTGGCTACGCCATTGCCGATGTCCTTGTAGATGCGGCTGCGCGTCGGGTCGCCTTCGAGCAGTTCGCGCCAGCGGCTGCGAAAGCGCGCGCGTGCAGCCTCGTCCATGGGGAACTCCCGGCCCGGCAACAGCCGAACCTCGGGCACCGGGTACAGGCTGCGTTGGCTGTCGGGGTCAAAGGTGCGGATCGACTCGACCTCATTGTCGAAGAGATCGACTCGGTAGGGGACCACGGATCCCATAGGAAACAGGTCGATCAGACCGCCACGCACCGCATATTCGCCTGGACCGACCACCTGAGTCACATGGCTGTAGCCAGCCAGGGTGAGCTGTGCCTTCAGACGTGCTTCGTCGAGCTTTTGTCCGACCTTGAAGGCAAAGGTGTAGGCGGCCAGGAAGCTGGGAGGGGCCAGTCGATACAAGGCCGTGGTTGCCGGCACGATCACCACATCGGCGCCGTGTTCGGCATCGCGCTGGCTGATGCGCCACAGGGTGGCCAGGCGCTCGCTGATCAGATCCTGATGCGGCGAGAAGCCGTCGTAGGGCAGGGTCTCCCAGTCCGGGAACAGGGCACAGCGCAGTGCAGGCTCGAAGAAGGGCATCTCGGCCAGCAGGCGCTGCGCATCGGCGGAGTCGGCGGTGAAGATGGCGCTCAAGCGACCGGCCTCCTTCTCGCGCAGGGCCAAGCGGGCCAGCAACAGGGCGTCGCTGGAGGCGGGTGGGCGGGTCAGGGCCAGACGGTGACCGGCCGTGAGCTTGGGCAGATGCATGCGGTGGGTGCCGGAACGACAAAAACCCCAACTTGTTCAAGCTGGGGTGGTGCGGAGATTTTAGAATGCTCGGGTGGGTCTTCCATCGCACTCTGAAATTCCCGGCTCAGCGCGTCCGCAAGTGTTCGTGCTGATCCCCAGTGGCGGCATTGGTAGCCGAGCCGTCGCGCCGGGCGCAGCCAGTGATGTGCCTAAGCAGTACCAGATCGTCTGCGATCGGCCCCTGATCCTGCACACCCTGAGGGTCTTCGAGGCCCTGTCGGACTTGGTAGGCGGTGTTGCGGTGGTGGTTGCCGCCAGTGATGGATTCATCGACGGCGTGCTCAAGAACCGCAAAGAGACCATCCTGCGTTGCGGTGGCCCGACCCGGGCCGATACCGTTTTGCAGGGCTTGTTGGCCTGGCAGCACAGCGCCGGGGGGCCGCGCCCGAACGATTGGGTGTTAGTGCATGACGCGGCCCGCTGTCTGCTCGAACCCGCTTTGGTGCGGCGTCTCGTCGGTCAGTGCCGAGACGATGAGGTGGGTGGCTTGCTGGCCTTGCCTTTGCCCGACACCCTCAAGAATGAAAGTGGCGGCCGGGTGGTGCAGACCCTCGAGCGAAGCGGCAAGTGGCTGGCCCAGACGCCCCAGATGTTTCGCTGTGGCCCGCTCATCGAGGCCCTGCAAAAAGCCCAGGCCAGCGCCCAGCCGGTGACCGACGAGGCCAGCGCTATGGAAGCCCTGGGCCTGGCCCCCCGGCTGATCAACGGCAGCGTTCGTAACTTTAAGATCACTTATCCCGAGGATTTCAGCTTGGCTCGCGCCCTGCTGCAGACCTCTGAAGAGCGGACTCCATCGCCATGAGACCATCGACCCCCGTCTCCCTGCGCATCGGGCAAGGTTGGGACACCCACGCCTTGGTCGAGGGACGCCCCCTGATTCTCGGCGGGGTGCGCATCGATTGGCCCAAGGGGCTGCTCGGACATTCGGATGCCGACGTACTGCTGCATGCCATCACCGATGCCCTGCTCGGCGCGGCGGGCCTGGGTGATATCGGACGGCACTTTCCGGATACCGATCCAAACTACCTCGGCGCTGACTCGATCCAACTGCTGACCGAGGCGGCTCATCGGATACGTGCCAGCGGCTGGCAGATCGGCAATGTCGATGCCACCATCGTGGCGCAGGCGCCCAAGTTGGCACCGTACCTCCCGGCCATGTGCGAACGCATTGCCCGGGCCCTGGATGTGGCGCCTTCGCAGGTCAATGTGAAGGCCAAGACCGCCGAAAAAATGGGGCCGGTGGGCGAGGGTCTGAGTATGGAGGCGCAGGCCATCGCCTTGCTGCAGGCGCGCTGATCAGGCCTTGCGCAGTCGCAGGCTGGCTCGCAGGCCGCTGGGCTGCACCAGACTCAGTGAAAGGCCGCCGCCCATGCGCAGCATCGCCCCTTCAACGATGGCCAGACCCAGCCCGCTGCCCTGCGGGCTGGAGCGAGAATTGGCCTGCAAAGCTTGTGCGCGAAAGTAGGGCCGTGTGAGCTGATGCAATTGATCGGCAGGTACGCCCGGTCCTCGATCGCTCAGATCGAGCAGCACCCAGGCCCGAGAGGAACGTACCCCGATTTCAATGTGGCTGATGCCGTCGGCGCTGCGGCCGTGCAGCCGTGCGTTTTCCAGCAGATTGGTCAGCGCGCGCATCAGTTCGACCGGATCGGCCAGAACCCGCAGACCCGCTTCGATTTGCGCCTGGATGTGCACCCGGGGATCGTCCGCGAAGGCGAAGCAGGCTTGGTGCACCAGGGGCTCGAGTTCCACAGCCTGCAGATGCGCCGTCTCCGGCGCGCTTTGCGCCAGAAAGCGGGTGATGATGCCCTCCATCTGCGCCATATCGGCCACCATGTGCTCACGAGCGCGCGCATCGGACACGCTCATTTCGGCTTCTAGGCGCAGCCGGGCCAGCGGGGTGCGCAAGTCGTGGGAAATACCGGCCAGCAGCAGCCTGCGCTCCTGCTCGATGCGTGCCGTCTGTTCGCTCAGGCGGTTGAATGCCACATTGACTTCGCGTATCTCGCGAGTTACCGCGTTTTCGTCCAGGTGCACCTGATCGGCTTGGCCGCGTTGAAGTGCGGCGCTGGCATCGGCCAACTCGTGCAGCGGTCGGTTAATGACGCGGGTGATGATCACCGAGCCCAGCAGCGACAGGGCTGCAGCAGTGAGCAACCACAGCAGCCAGGTGCCGGCCCGCTGGGGTACCAACCGCGCCGCATCGGTTTGCAGCCAGTAGGTGTCGCCTTCGATGTCAAAGCCGATCCACAGGCCAGGCACGCCATTGACCGAGGCGGCCAGCACGGTTTGTGCGCCCAGTTGTTGCCGCAGCAGTTGCACGATGCGGTTGTCCCAAAGGTTCTCGCGCAGCAGCTGGTACCGGTCCTGCGCTTGACGCACCGAGATGCGCAGGCCTTCCTCCTCAGCCAGAGTCTTTATAAGCAAGAGCCGGCCTATGGGGTCGCTGGCCAGCAGACCCGCCCGGCTGAGGTTGACCAGAGAGGCCAGCTGCCGCGCATCGTTGAGGGCGCGAGGGGCAATCTCAAGACTGATGAAAACCTGTAACCACAGCGCGATACAGGCCAGCAGCAGCAAGCTGAGCAGGGACAGCGTGCGCCAGAACAGGGCGATACCGCGGCTCGGTTGCCAGACCCGTCGCAGGCGTTCGATGAAGTTACCCAGCCCCATCGGGCACGAAGACATAGCCCACGCCCCAGACCGTCTGGATGTAGCGCGGGGAGCTCACATCGTTCTCGATCAATTTTCGCAGTCGGGAAATCTGCACATCCAGGCTGCGGTCGAAGGGCTCAAACTCCCGTCCGCGCGCCAGTTGGGCCAACTTTTCCCGCGACAGGGGCTGACCCGGATGGCGCACCAGGGCTTTGAGCATGGCAAATTCGCCCGTGGTCAGCGCAATGGCCTGGCCGTCTTTTTCAAGGGTACGAAGGCCCAGGTTGAGCGAAAACGGGCCGAAGCGAACCAGCTCCTTCTCGGTCGAGGGCGCGCCTGGCACTTCCACGCTCGGTCGGCGCCTGAGCACGGCATGGATGCGGGCCAGCAGTTCGCGCGGGTTGAAGGGCTTGACCAGGTAGTCGTCGGCGCCGACCTCCAGCCCAACGATTCGATCGACATCTTCCCCTTTAGCCGAGAGCATGATGATCGGTGTCTTGTCGTGGCTGGTCCTCAGACGCCGGCAGACGGACAGGCCGTCTTCTCCCGGCATCATCAGGTCGAGCACGATCAGATCGACGGCATCGCGCAGCAAGATGCGGTTAAGCGCTTTGCTGTCCTCAGCCAGTGTGACCTCGAAGCCTTCTTGGGACAGGTAACGCCGCAGCAGATCACGGATCCGCGCATCGTCGTCGAGGATGAGAATTTTGTCGGGGCGCGCGGCGGTTTGCAGCATCAAAGAGGAGCGGCGATACGGGTGAACAGGGCCGGTAACGCCGGCCCGCCCCCGGAGGATCAATAACGGAACTTCAAACCCAGCGAGGCCATGTTGATCCGATCGCGCCCGGTGCTCAGATGCACGGCTGAGCGGTCGTACTGCACGACGGCGGCCAGTTGCCGGTTGATGTGGATGTCCATCCCCACGCCGTAGGTCTCACCAAATCCGGTGTCGCGCGCACCGGCACTGTCGCTGCGGCTGTACATCAGTCCGAGCTTGCCGAACAGCGTAAAGGTCTCGTTCAGCGGGATGCGACCGACGCCGGCCAGGTAGAAGCCGTAGGCCTCGGTGTTGTGGGCGCGGCCGAAGTCCGTGCCTCCGGCCTCCAGACCGAATTGGGAGGGCCAATGGGTACCGACATACAGGCTGTAGGCATCGTCACGCCCCTGGTCAAAATGGCTGCGGCCGGCATTCAGACCGATGTAGGACTGGGTGCTGGTGGGCCACCAGCCCGAATCGCCGGATGTCTGGGCTTGGGCCAGAGTTGCCGCCATGACCGAAGTGGTGCTCAGGGCGATGAGGGAAAGCTTGCGCAGGGATGAAAGCACGGAAAACTCCTGTTGTGGATGGGTCGCCGAGCGAGAACTCGAACATCGACAGATCATTCTGTTTTGTGGGCTGAGCCACGTATGTCGGCCTACCGAGGTCTCGCGCGTAGGACGGGGCTTTCGTCGGGGTGGGTCAAAAGCTCCGACTCCGGGCTGCAACGGCTCACCTTGCCCGGATGAGCTGACCGGGCCGTCCCCGGGGCGTGCACAATCGCAGCCATGGAAGAGGCTCTCTTGCCGCGCAGCGATGTGGACGTCAACCGGTCCCTGACCGGAATCGATGGCTTGCTGCTCGATGCGCCTGGGCCGGCGGAGGGCCCCCAAACTCAGGCGCAGAAATCCAGGGTGCGCCTGGGCCAGGGGCTGATCTGGCGCCATGGATAAGGTCGAGGCGGTCGTTATCGGTGCGGGCGTCATCGGCTTGGCCGTGGCGCGCTCGCTCGCACTGTCGCCTCGGCTGCGCGGCGCTCAGGTGATGGTGCTTGAGGCGACCGATGCGATCGGCACGGGCACCAGCTCGCGCAACAGCGAGGTCATTCACGGCGGCCTGTACTACCCGCACGGTTCCTTCAAGGCCCGTTTTTGCGTGCAGGGCAGGCGCCAACTCTATGCCTACTGTCTGGAGCGCGGCGTGGCCCACCGTCGCTGTGGTAAGTTGATCGTAGCCACCGAGGCGGCGCAGCAGGCCCAGCTCGAGGCCCTGGCCGTCAAGGCAACAGCCAACGGGGTTGAGGAGCTGCAGTGGCTCAGTGCCGAGCAGGCGCGCGCGCTCGAACCTGCTTTGCGTTGCTCGGCGGCGCTGTTCTCGCCCCAGACGGGCATCATTGACAGCCACGGCCTGATGCTGTCTTTGCAGGGCGATCTCGAACATGCTGGCGGCCTGGTGGTGTTTCATGCCGCGGTAGAGCGGGCCCGTCGCACCGATCGAGGTATCGAGGTCGAGATGGCCGATGGCAGCGGCTTGCTGACAAACTTGTTGGTCAACGCCGCCGGCGTGTCCGCCCCGGTTTTGGCTCGGCGCTTTGAGGGCATGCCTTTGGATCTGTTGCCCAGCGCCCACTACGCCAAGGGCAATTACTTCACGCTCAGAGGGCGGGCGCCTTTTTCGCGACTCATCTATCCCGTTCCCGAGGCTGCTGGTCTGGGCGTACACCTGACCCTCGACCTGGGCGGGCAGGCACGCTTTGGCCCCGATGTGCAGTGGGTCCACGACCCGAACGATCTGCAGGTTGATCCCAGGCGCGGTGATGCCTTCTACGAGCAGGTGCGCCGCTACTGGCCAGATTTACCCGATGACTCCCTACAGCCTGCTTACGCTGGTATCCGTCCGAAAATCAGCGGTCAGAACGAGCCGTCTGCGGATTTCCGCCTCATCGGCCCGGCCGAGCATGGCGTGCCCGGTCTGGTGCACTTGATGGGTATCGAGTCGCCCGGTTTGACCAGTTGCCTGGCCTTGGCCGATCAGGTGACGCAGATGTTGCTGGGATAAGGCAGATCCCCGGGTGCAACGCGAGGCGCTGGGGGTTTCGCGTCGGAGGGGCGGCTATCATGGCGCGCCCGATCCAGGGCGATCCTCGGAGAGTGACCGTGGCTGTTGTTCTGAGCGAGGCCGATGTGGCCCGTCTTCTCGACCCCGATGCGCTGCTGCAGGCTGTGCGGCAGGCACTGATCGCGCTGTCGCAGGAGCGGGTGGTGCAACCGCTGCGCCTGGTCATGCCGATTACCGATCCGCAGGCCCAGCGCATGCCCTCGGCCGCCGAGGCTCCCGGACTGCTCTTCGTCAAGCCCGCGCAGGTCGGGCCGGCGCTGGCGACCAAACTGCTCACTCTGGTGCCGTCCAATGCGCAACGGGGTTTGCCCACGCTGCTGGCCACTGTGGTCTTGATGGACCCGGTCACGGGCCAGACCCTGGCCGTGATGGAGGGCGCCGGGCTGACTGCCGCGCGCACCGCCGCGGCCTCGGCGGTAGCCGCTGATTGTTTTTGCCCTCCCGGCCCTCAGGTCTTGGCTCTGTTGGGCAGCGGGGTGCTCGCACGCAGTCATGCGCAATACCTGCGACGGGTGCGGCCCTTGGCCGAGATCCGCCTCTGGAGCCCGCAGGCCGCCCATGCCCAAGCCTGCGCCCAAGAGATCGGTGCGCGGTCCTGTGACAGCGCCGAGGCGGCCGTGCGCGGCGCCGATCTGGTGTGCACCGTCACCCACGCGCGCACACCGGTGTTGCAGGGCGCCTGGCTCAAGCCCGGCGCCTTTGTGGCCGCGGTCGGCGCGCCGCGGCCGGATCAGCGTGAGCTTGACGATGCGGCCATGGCGCATTGGGTGGTGGCCGATCAGCGCGAGGCGGCCGAGCATGAGTCGGGCGATGTGATCGGCTCTGGGGCGCGCGTGCAGGCCGAAATTGGCGAGGTTCTGGCCGGTCGCGTGGCCAAGCCGCCAGCGGGCAGCACCGTCATCTTCAAATCGCTGGGGCAGGCGGTGGAAGATGCGGCGGCGGCCCAGCTGGTCTGGCAAGCCTGGCAGGCCCGGGCATGAGCCGTGCCGCGCCAATCGGGCGAGCTGATGCCCCGGTGGATGTGCTGATTGCCGGCGCTGGCGTGATGGGGGCGGCCACGGCCTTCTGGCTGACCCGGCTGCAGACGCAGTTGCGGGTGGTGCTGGTCGAGCCAGCGCCTGACTTTGCCCGGGCCTCTTCCTCGCTGTCTGCCAGCTCGATCCGGCAGCAGTTCAGCAGCCCGGTCAATATCGCGCTGTCGCAGTTCGGAGTGCAGTTCTTGCGCGAGGCCGATCGCTGGCTCGGGCCGGGCAGCCAGGCCGCTCTGGGCCTGCATGAGGCAGGCTACCTCTATCTTGCGGGCCCGGACCGGGCTGCGGCCCTGCGCCAGTTGCACGCGCTACAGCGATCCCACGGGGTGGACGTGGCCCTGCTCCAAGCGCAGGAGCTGACCCGGCGCTTTGCCTGGTTGCACTGCGAGGACATCAGCCTGGGCAGCCTGGGCTTGCGTGGCGAGGGCTGGTTTGACGGTCCGGGCCTGCATCAGAGGCTGCTGCAGGCGGCCCGTCAGCAGGGCGCCGAGCTCTGGCACGATGAGGTACTGGCCTTGAAGGTCCAGGGTTGCACGCTCGAGTCGGTCACACTGCGCCGGGGGGGCCGGGTCTCGCCGGGCACTTTTGTCAATGCGGCCGGACCTTGGGCGGCCAAGCTTTCTCCGCCCGGCATGCAGCCGCTGCCCATCGAGGCGGGTCGTCGCAGCGTCTTTGTGCTCTCTTGCCCCGAGCCGCTGCCGGGCTGTCCTTTGCTTATTGACCCCAGCGGCTTCTGGCTGCGACCCGAGGGCCGCTACCTGATCACCGGTCGCGAGCCGATCGATGAGACACCCGAACTGCCGCTTGAACCCGACTGGCGCGAAATGGACCAAGCGCATTGGGAGCGTCTGGCCCATCGCATTCCCGCCTTGCAGGCCCTGCGGGTCGAGCGTGCCTGGGCCGGCTACTACGAGATGAACCGCTTCGACCACAATGCGTTCGTCGGCTTACATCCGCAGCTGCCGGCTTATGCGGTCATCAGCGGCTTTTCGGGGCATGGCATGCAGCACGCCCCCGGTGCGGGTTTGGCCCTGGCCGAATGGCTGATCTACGGACAGCCTCGCAGCGTAGATGTGCGTTCCCTGGGGTTGCAGCGCTGGTTGAACGGGCAGCCTTTGCGCGAGGCCAATGTGATTGGTTAAGCCTTCAGCGCGGGCCGAGTGCAGCGCGCGTCAAGGGGCGCTCATGAGCGCCTGATAGACCCGCAGGGCAGCCCACGCATCGTTGGCGGCGTAGATCAGTTGCGCCGCGCTGAGTTGACTCGAGGCCCAGTTCGAGGTGGCTGCCTTTTTCGACTTGATGAATCGCTTGCCATAACTTACCGCCACGGCCGCTTTGACCCCGATGTCGCGGCGCCAGCCCCGCTGGTGAAACACCTGATTGAGATCGACCACGCCAGCCGGCTCAATGCCCAGCTTGGTGACGATGCGTTTGCGATCGTCGCCCAGGCCGAATCCCACCTTCAAGATGCCCTCTGCGGCCAGCAACTGGCCCACCCGGGCAACGCAGTGCGAATCCCGCAGACTAAATACATAGCCGGCCTGCGCTGTGGCCAATTGCACGATATGCGGTCCGTCCGATGCCTGGTGACGCACGAAGGTGGGCCGCGACTCGGTGTCAAAGCCCAGCACGGCCTCACGCTCGAGCTCGGACCAGGCTTGTTCGGCCTGCTCGGCCTCGGTCACCCAATGGATCCGGTCCAGGTCCAGTCGTTCGAAGGGCTCCATGGCCTCGATGGCTTGGCGATCCGGAGCGACGAACCGGACGGACATACGGCCTAGCTTTTTACTCGCGCCAGGGCTCGTGCAACTTCGTGCACCAGCTCTGGCCCC
This sequence comes from uncultured Polaromonas sp., assembly GCA_964501235.1. GTDB lineage: Bacteria > Pseudomonadota > Gammaproteobacteria > Burkholderiales > Burkholderiaceae_C > Polaromonas. The sequence continues at coordinate 28,316 of CAZCSD010000008.1, forward strand.
CGGTAAATCAGCCCGGTGTAGATCTGCACCACATCGGCGCCGGCCCGCAGCTTGCTCAGTGCATCTTCGCCGCTGAGGATGCCACCCACCCCGATGATGGGAAACCGTGGTCCCAGTGCAGCACGCAGCCGTGCAATCACCCGGTTGCTGGCGTGCAACACGGGCGCGCCCGAGAGCCCGCCGGCTTCCTGGGCATGGGGCAGACCCTGGACCGCCTCGCGCGAGAGCGTGGTATTGGTGGCAATCACGCCGTCCATGCCATGGCGCTGCAGGCTTTGTGCAATCAGGTCAACCTGATCATCTTGCAGGTCCGGCGCAATCTTGACGAACAGCGGCACCCGCTTGCCCTGGCTTTGCATCAGACTCTCCCGTCGTTGCGCCAGAGCGCCGAGCAGGCGCTCCAGGGCCTCGTCGCTTTGCAGCGAGCGCAGGTTTTGGGTGTTGGGGCTCGAAATGTTGACCGTGATGTAGTCGGCGTGTGGGTAGACACCCTCCATCGCCCTGAGGTAGTCGTCCTGCGCCCGCTCGATCGGGGTGGCGGCGTTCTTGCCGATATTCAGGCCCAGCAGCATGCGGCTGCGGCCTTCGGGCGTCTGCCGGCAGCGTGCGGCCTGCACATTCTGGACGAAGGCTTGCAGGCCCTCGTTGTTAAAGCCCAGGCGGTTGATCAGGGCCTGGGCTTGGGTCAGGCGGAACATGCGCGGCTTGGGATTGCCCGGTTGCGGCAGCGGCGTCACCGTGCCCACCTCGACAAAGCCAAATCCCATCGCCGACCAGGCATCGATGCAACGGGCGTTTTTGTCCAGGCCGGCGGCCAGGCCCACCCGGTTGGGCCAACGCAGTCCTGCCAGTTCGATCGGATCGCTGACGCGCTCGGCGCAGTAGGCCCACTGCAGCGGGGTGCTCTGGCTGCCTGCGAGCATCTGCAGAGTCAGGTCGTGGGCCGACTCGGCATCCATTTTGAACAGCAAGGGACGGGCCAGGGAATACGGCAGCAGCGGCATCGGATAATGGGGGTCAGCAGATCGTGGGCTTGAGCCACGATTGTCTCAAACGCGGGAGACACTCCCGCCCTTCGCACCGAATGTCCATGACGCAAGACGAACTCAAGACGCTGGTGGGCCAAGCCGCCCTGGCCTATGTCATCCCCGGGGCTCTGGTTGGCGTGGGTACCGGCTCGACGGTCAACAAGTTCATAGACGCTTTGGCCGGCCTGAAAGATCGCATCCGGGGGGCCGTCTCCAGTTCGCAGGCCTCCACGCAGCGGCTCAAGGCCGTGGGCATCCCCGTGTTCGACAGTAATGAGGTCGAGAGCTTGCCGGTCTATGTCGACGGGGCCGATGAGATCGATCACCAGGGTTACATGATTAAAGGCGGCGGTGCGGCGCTGACCCGCGAGAAGATCGTGGCCGCCCAGTCCGAGCGCTTTGTGTGCATTGCCGATGAAAGCAAGCTGGTGCAGACCCTGGGGGCCTTTGCCTTGCCGGTGGAGGTCATCCCTATGGCTGCGGCACGCCTGAGTCGGCAGTTTGCCGCCCTGGGCGGCTCTGCCACGCTGCGCCTGAAAGACGGCGTCCCGCTGGTGACCGACAACGGGCAGCAGATTCTGGATGTGCGTGGGCTGAGGATTACCGACCCGTTGGCCTTTGAAACCCAGGTCAGCCAGTGGCCCGGCGTGGTGACGGTGGGGGTGTTCGCCCACCAGAAGGCGGCAGTGTGCCTGCTGGGCACCTCGGCGGGCGTCAAGACTTTGACTTTTTAAAGTTTTCCGCCCGGCTCCGCTTCAGGCCATGCCTTGATGCCTCAGCAAGGCATCGATCTCAGGCTCGCGCCCCCGGAAGGCCTTGAAGCTCTCCAGGGCCGGTCGACTGCCCCCGACTTCCAGGATCTGTTGCCGGTAGAGTCTGCCCACATCGACATTGAGCGGGCTGCCGCCTGCGCCGGCTGCTTCCTCGAAGGCGGCATAGGCATCGGCCGACAGCACCTCGGCCCACTTGTAACTGTAGTAACCGGCTGCGTAGCCGCCCGCAAAGATGTGGCTGAAGGTGTGCGGCGTGCGGTGATAGGCCGGAGGCTCGATCACTGCAACTTCGCGCCGCACCCTGCGCAGCAAGTCCATCACATCGTCCGCAGGATCGTGCTCGGTGTGAAGCAGCATGTCGAACAGGGCGAATTCGACCTGTCGCAAGGTTTGCAGTCCGCTCTGGAAATTACGGGCGGCCAGCATTTTCTCGAACAGGGATCGCGGCAGGGGCTCGCCGGTTTCCACATGGGCTGTCATGTGCCGCAGCACTTCCCATTCCCAGCAGAAGTTCTCCATGAATTGGCTCGGCAGCTCCACCGCATCCCACTCGACTCCGCTGATGCCTGACACATCGCGCTCGTCGACCTGGGTAAGCAGGTGGTGTAGGCCGTGGCCAAACTCGTGGAACAGCGTGGTCACATCGTCGTGGGTGAGCAGGGCCGGCTTCTGGGCGGTACCTTCTGCAAAGTTGCAGACCAAGTGCGCCACCGGAGTTTGCAGGCGGCCCTGATCGGGCCGCAGCCACCGGGCGCGCACATCGTCCATCCAAGCGCCGCCGCGCTTGCCGTTGCGCGCTGGCTGGTCCAGATAGAACTGGCCGATCAGCTGCCCGCCCCGCTCGAGACGAAAAAACTCGACGCCGGGCTTCCACACCGGGGCCTGGTCCCGGACGATGCTGACCTCAAACAGGGTCTCGACAATCTTGAACAAGCCAGCCAGAACCTTCGGTGCGGTGAAGTACTGCTTGACCTCCTGCTCGCTAAAGGCGTAGCGTTCCTCCTTGAGCTTCTCGCTCACATAGGGCAGATCCCAGGCCTGCGGCGCTTGCAGCCCCAGCGTTTGTCGGGCGTAGTCCTGCAAGTCAGCCATATCCTTGAGCGCGTAGGGCCGGGCACGCGCTGCCAGATCGCGCAAAAACGCAACCACCTGGTCGGGCGACTGGGCCATCTTGGGCACCACCGAAACCTGCCCGAAGTTGCGATAACCCAGCAGCTGGGCCTCTTCGCGCCGCAGGGCCAGCAGTTCGCGCATGATCAGGGTGTTGTCGTACTGGGCTGATTCGGCCTGGTCGCTGGCCCGGGTCCCGTAGGCGCGGTAGAGCTTTTCTCGCAGGGCCCGGCTGTGGGCAAATTGCATCACGGGCAAATAGCTGGGCATCTTCAGGGTGAGCTTGTAGCCCTCGTGGCCTTCGGCCTGCGCTTGGGCACGCGCCGCTTCGATCACATCTGGGGGCAGCCCTAGCAGCTCCTCGGCGCTGGCGTAATAAGCGAAGGCCTCGGTGGCATCGAGCACGTTCTCGCTGAATTTCTGGCTCAGTTCGGCCTGCCTCTCCTGAATGCGGGCAAACCGCTCCCGGTCTGGCCCCCGCAGCTCAGCGCCGGAGAGTACGAAGTTGCGCAAGGCATGGCTCCGCGCGCGGCTCTGCTCGGGGTTGAGGTGGGCCTCGTCGACCGCCTTGTACTTGGCATACAGCCGCTCGTCGGCACCCAGGCGGGTCCAGAACTCGGTCACCCGGGGCAGGTTTTCGTTGTAGGCCTGCCTCAGCGGCGGCGTGTCGGCCACGCTGTTGAGGTGGCTTACCGCTCCCCAGGCGCGGCTGAGCTGCTCGGTAGCCACATCGAGCACCTTCGAGATGGCCTGCCATTGGGCGGGAAACTGCTCGTCGGTGACCTGTTCGAGCGCAGATTGGGCCCGCGCCAGCAGCTCATCCAGGGCGGGAGTCACATGCTCGGGGGCGATGCGGTCGAAGGCGGGCAGGCCTGAGAAATCGAGAAGGGGGTTGTTCATGGATCGCAAGGGTTGTCAGGCGGTGTCGACACGGCTCCGGCCGCCTTGAGGCCTGGAGGCTGCCGATCAGGGTAGATTTTTCTTGATGCTGCGCTGCGCCGGCTTGCGCGCTTTCTTGACCTTCCCGCCGGGCGTCAGTCGCTGGTTGCCCAGCACCTTGAGGATCTTGACCTCCGGGCGCTGCCCGGGCCGGGTCTGCTTGAGGATCTTGACCTCCCGCGGCCCCGGCTTGCGCACCTCGTCCACCTTGCGCTCCTTGGGCGGAACCGGCCGCCACAAGACGAGCAGTTTGCCAATGTGCTGAATAGGCGCTGCCGATAGCTTGTCGGCCAGTTCGGACAGCAGCAGTTCGCGGGCCTGCCGGTCGTCGCTGTGCACCCGGATCTTGATTAAACCGTGCGATTGCAGCGCCCGGTCGACTTCCTTCTGAACTGCACCGGTCAGGCCTTCGCTACCTATCATCACCACCGGATCCAGATGGTGGGCGGCAGAGCGATGTTCCTTGCGTTGCGCGGGGCTTAAATCGATTTGGGGCATGGGTGGATTATCGACCCAGGCCCGCGGTCCCGCCGGGGCCTGACAATAGGGGCCATGAAAGTGCGCACCCAGAGCAAGAAGGTCAACAAGGCCTGGCTCAATCAGCATGTCAACGATCCCTATGTCAAGCTGGCCCAGAAGGAGGGCTACCGGGCGCGTGCGGCCTACAAGCTCAAGGAGATCGACGAGACCTTGGGCCTGGTGCGGCCCGGTGATCGGGTGGTCGATCTCGGCAGCGCCCCGGGTGCCTGGAGCCAGTACCTGCGGCGGCGCCTGGCCGGGGGAGCAGGCGCTGGACCCGGCGCTTGCATCGTGGCGGTGGATCTGCTGCCCATGGAGCCCATCGAGGGCGTGACCTTCATCCAGGGTGATATCCGTGAGGAGTCGGTGCTCCTGCAGCTTGAGCAGGCGGTCGGCGACGCCACGGGCGGCTCAAAGCTCGACTTGGTGGTTTGCGACATGGCGCCCAATCTTTCGGGCATTGCCAGCGCCGATGCGGCTCGGCTGGTGCATCTGGTGGAGCTGGCGGTCGAGTTCGCGGTGGCCCAGCTCAAGCCCGGCGGGGCCTTGGTGGCCAAGGCCTTTCACGGGGGCGGCTACGATGAACTGGTCCGGCTGTTCCAGAGCCGGTTCAAGGGGGTCAAGAAAATCAAGCCCAAGGCCTCCCGGGCCCAGTCGGCCGAGACCTTTCTCATCGGTCTGGGCCCCAAAGCTCAAGCCTGAAGCGCTGGCTCCGATTACCAAGGCGGCGCATGGGGTCTTTGGGGCCGGATGCCGGGGCGGTCGAGCTTCTTGGCGGTATTTCCGTCCTTGTGACAGGGTGGTCCCGTTCTATTCGGGAAGGGCTACTTGAAAAGCCTAGAATTGCAGTCAATTTAGCTGGGTCCTCTACCGGAGTCTGTTTTGAACAATCAGTGGTTTTCAAAAATTGCGGTGTGGTTGGTGATTGGCATGGTGCTGTTCACCGTCTTCAAGCAATTCGACACGCGCTCGACCTCCAACGCCCAGTACATGGGTTACTCAGACTTCCTGGACGAAGTGCGGGCCCGCCGGATCAAGGCGGCCACCATTTCCGAAAGCCAGGCTGGCACCGAAATCGCTGCCGTCACGGTGGATGACCGTCGTGTGCGTACAACAGCCACCTACCTCGACCGCGGCCTGGTTGGCGATCTGATCGCCAACGATGTCAAGTTCGATGTCAAGCCGCGCGAAGAGGGCTCCCTGCTCATGACCTTGCTGGTCAGCTGGGGGCCGATGCTGCTGCTGATCGGCGTTTGGATTTATTTCATGCGCCAGATGCAGGGCGGTGGCAAGGGCGGTGCTTTCAGCTTCGGTAAGAGCAAGGCCCGCATGCTCGATGAATCTTCCAACACCGTGACCTTCGCCGACGTGGCTGGCTGCGATGAGGCCAAGGAGGAGGTCAAGGAGGTGGTCGACTTCCTCAAGGACCCGCAAAAGTTTCAAAAGCTCGGCGGTCGAATTCCGCGTGGCCTGCTGCTCGTAGGCCCGCCGGGTACGGGCAAGACTTTGCTGGCCAAGGGCATCGCCGGCGAGGCCAAGGTGCCCTTCTTCAGCATCTCCGGCTCCGACTTCGTTGAAATGTTCGTTGGCGTGGGCGCGGCTCGTGTTCGCGATATGTTTGAGAACGCCAAGAAAAACGCGCCGTGCATCATCTTCATCGACGAAATTGACGCTGTCGGTCGGCAGCGCGGTGCGGGACTCGGTGGCGGCAACGATGAGCGCGAGCAAACGCTCAATCAGATGCTCGTCGAGATGGACGGCTTTGAAACCAATGCCGGGGTGATCGTGGTGGCAGCGACCAACCGTCCCGACATTCTGGACTCCGCCTTGCTGCGGCCGGGCCGTTTTGACCGCCAGGTCTACGTCACGCTGCCCGACATCCGTGGTCGGGAGCAGATCCTCAATGTGCACATGCGCAAGGTGCCGCTGGGCCCTGATGTGAGCGCCAGCGTGATCGCGCGCGGCACGCCCGGTATGTCGGGCGCTGACCTGGCCAATTTGTGCAACGAGGCTGCCCTGATGGCTGCTCGACGCAATGCGCGGCTGGTGGAGATGCAGGATTTTGAGAAGGCCAAAGACAAAATTCTCATGGGCCCCGAGCGTAAAAGTATGGTTATGCCCGAGAGTGAGCGTCGCAACACGGCTTATCACGAGTCCGGCCATGCACTCATCGGAAAATTGCTGCCCAAGTGCGATCCGGTGCACAAGGTCACCATCATTCCGCGGGGCCGCGCCCTGGGCGTGACCATGAGCCTGCCCGAAAAAGACCGCTACAGCTACGACCGCGAATACATGCTCAGCCAGATCAGCATGCTCTTCGGCGGGCGTATCGCCGAAGAGGTCTTCATGAATCAGATGACCACGGGCGCCTCCAATGATTTTGAGCGTGCCACCCAAATCGCCCGCGACATGGTCATGCGCTACGGCATGAGCGATGCGCTCGGGCCCATGGTTTACGCTGAAAACGAGGGTGAGGTCTTCCTGGGCCGCTCGGTGACCAAGACAACCAACATGAGCGAGCAGACGATGCAGAAGGTGGATGTGGAAGTGCGCCGCATCATCGACGATCAGTATGGGCTGGCGCGTCGCCTGATCGAGGAGAACAAGGACAAGATGCACGCCATGGCCAAGGCCCTGCTCGAGTGGGAAACCATCGAGGGCGAGCAGATCGACGACATCATGGCCGGTCGGGAGCCGCGTCCTCCCAAGGATTGGACGCCGCGCAATCCTTCAACCGACGGGGGAAGCTCCGGCGGCGGGACGACCGTGGGGCCCGATCCCACGCCGACGGCAGCCTGAGCCAGACACGGCGAACAACCGGGGCTCGAGGCCCCGGTTTTTACGCGCCCATGGTGCTTCGGGGTCTCCTTTGTTTTGGCAAACCAGTCGCTTCCGGATCGATCTGAACCAGCCTCAGGTCATGGCCATCGTCAACCTCACGCCCGACTCTTTTTCGGGCGATGGGCTTTGGGCGGGTGCCGATCACCGCAGGGCGCAGGCCCAGTGCGAGCGCATGGTCCAAGAGGGCGCCCATATGCTCGATATCGGTGCCGAGTCGAGCCGGCCTGGGGCGCAGCCCATCAGCGCCGAGGAGGAATTGGCACGCCTGCTACCGGTTGTGCGATTTGCGCTGGACTTGGGTGTGCCAGTGTCGGTAGACACTTGTAAGCCGCAAGTGATGCGCGCGGTACTCGATCTGGGCGCAGACATCATCAATGACATCTGGGCGCTGCGTCAGCCTGGAGCCCTTGAAGCGGTGGCCACCCATGGCGCCTGTGGTATCTGCCTGATGCACATGCACGGGCAACCGCAGACCATGCAGGTGCAACCCATGCAAGGCACAGCGATCGAGCCTGTTCGCGATTTTCTGCGGGACCAGGTGCAAAGAGCCTGCGCGGCGGGTGTTGATCGCAGCCGCCTGGTCGTCGATGCCGGCGTGGGCTTCGGCAAGACGGTAGCGCAAAACTTTGAATTACTCGCGCATCAGAGTCAATTGCACAAGCTCGGCCTGCCGCTGATCGCTGCCTGGTCGCGCAAGTCCTCCCTGGGGACCGTGATGGGCGGTGCAGGTCCGTCGGTTCCGCCCGACCAGCGCCTGCCTGGAAGCTTGGCCGCAGCTGTGTTGGCGGTCGAGCGCGGAGCCCGGGTCGTACGCGTTCATGATGTGCGGGAGACGGTGCAGGCGCTGCGGGTCTGGCAGGCAGCCAGAGGCTGATCTTTGGCGCCCGCGCTGCGAGGGCGCGGCGCCTGAGCGCATAAGCTGATCGCTCAGTCCCTGTGCAAAACGGTCACGCTCATGCGCCGGTTGCGCGGATCCAGGGGATCGTTCGGGTTGAAGGGCATGGTGTCGGCCACCCCTTCGATGCGGGCAAAGCGGGCGCCGGAGACACCCTGCCGCTCCATCTGAGTCCGCGTGGCTTCGGCGCGCTCGGCCGACAACGACCAGTTGTTTCGGCCTTCGGCGTTGGCAAAGGGCACGGCATCGGTATGGCCTCGCACTGCCAGCTTGTTGGGTGTACCCGCCAGCGATTTGGCCACTTCATTGATCAATTGTTGCGCGCGCGGCATCATCTGGGTCCCGCCGAGGGCAAACATGGCGAAGTCGGCCTTGTCGATGATGTCAATGCGCAGGCCTTCCTTCTCCCGAGTGAACTTAACCTGCTCCTTCAGATTGGCCAGGCGCGGGTTCTGCTCGATCTTTTCGCGAATCTCTTTTTCCAGCTTTTCGAAGGCAGCCTTGTCTTGCTGCTCGGCCACCGCCTTCTTTTCTTCTTCGCTCATCTTCGACGGATCGGAGGGGTCCGAGCGCTCGGTACTGTTGGGATTGGGATCATTGGCGGTGGGTCCACCCTCCGATTTGGGCGTCAGCCGCTCCATGGCTGCGGTCTGCTTGGCGCTGAAGGGAAATCCGTCGGTATCGATGATCGACTTGCCCCCCAGGATGCCGTTGGATCCGGCCAGTTTTCCCATGGTGATGTTGCTGTGGGAGGTGGGCTTGAAGTAATCGGCGATGCTCTTGCGCTGGTCGGCATTGGTGGCACCCAGCAGCCACATGAGCAGAAAGAAGGCCATCATGGCCGTCATCATGTCGGCCAGCGCGATCTTCCAGGCACCGCCATGAGCGCCGCCATGGCCGTCGTCGATCACCTTCTTGATAACAATGACCGGCGCGACCGCGTCCTTGGTTTCCTCAGTGGCCGCTTGTTCGGCCGGTGGCGCTTCGGCGCTGCTTTGGGCTTGTTCAGCGGGCGCCGATCCCTCAGCCGGTGCTTGGGTCGAAGCTTCGCCCGGCGGAGTCGGTGTGGCCTCCGCGGGTGCTTCAGGGGTTGCAGCTTCTGCCATTTCGCGTTCGGCTCAGTGGCGTGCGGCCTTACTTGCCTCGCAGACCGTCAAAGACCTCTGCGAAGCTGGGCTGGTTGTGATGGCTGATGCTCACTCGCGCCGCTTCGATGATCAGCGGGGGCGGGTGGCCGTGCATGGTACCAATGATGATCTGCTTGACCACCTTGTAAATCTCACCCTCATCGTCAATGATCTGCTTGAGGCGGTTGGCCAGTGGATCGACGAAGCCGTAGGCAAAAAACACACCCAGAAAGGTTCCGACCAGCGCACCGCCAATCAGTGCACCCAGCACGGGAGGTGGTTGATCAATGGCGCCCATGGTCTTCACCACGCCCAGAACGCAGGCCACGATACCCAGCGCAGGCAGGGCGCCCGCCATCGAAGCCAGCGCTTCGGCCGGCTTGAGTTCGGAATGGTGGTGGGTCTTGATGGCCTGATCCATCACTTCCTCAACCGCATAGGGGCTTAGATTGCTGGAGGACACCACCAAAAGGCGTATGGTGTCGGTCACCATATGAAGCAGGCCCTCATCTTTCAGAATAGGTGGGTATTCGGCAAAGATGGCGCTGGAGTCGGGGTTTTCGATATGCGGCTCCAGAGCCACCGCGCCTTCGGCCTTGAGCACCTTCATCAACTTGGAGACCAGGAAGATGATCTGCAAGTAGTCATCCTTCTTGTACTTGGGGCCCTTGAAGCAGCGGCCGATGCCGCCCAAAGCACCTTTGAAGATTTCCAGACTGTTACCAATCAGCATAGCCCCCACCGCCGCTCCGCCGATGATGAAGGTTTCGATCGGCGCGGCCTTGATGATGGGCGCCATGCTTCCGCCGGCCATGATATAGCCGCCGAAGACGCAGACCATCAGAACGACGATACCTATGATGCTGAACATGTGAGTCGGGTCTCTCTCCGGTGAAGGAGCGTGTGTTGTTGAGCTAAGGTCCTAATGTACAACGCATCCAGAAGCAATAAAGGGGGCAGGGCCCCCTTTGCCTCCTGGGCCATCATGGGCTCAGGGTCTTTCTAGCAATGTCCGTGCCTTGCCGCAGGGGTCAGTGCTGCAGGCTGGCTGCGCCGGCCGGCAGCAGGGAGGGAACTTGCCGCCAGGCATCACGCACCTCGCTGATCAGGCTGCGGACCTCCTCCAGGACCAGAAGGTCGTTGTGGATATTCACATGGAGGATGCGACGCACCAGATAGCCGTACAACTCGTTGAGGTTGGCCGCCAGATCACCGCCCTTGTCCAGGTCCAGAGCGGCCTGCAGGCCCACCACGATACGGCTGGCGCGTGCCAGGGCCTTGCTCTTCTCCTCGATGTTGCGGTGCTCAATATGGCCTTTTGCGGCACTGAGGCTGTCGATCAGCCCGTCGAAAAGCATCTGAATCAGCTCAACACGATTAGCCACCGCCGCTTGGGTTGCCGTGCTGCCGCTGCTGTAGTTTTCGATGGCTTTGAAATGAACTCGCATCTGGAGGGCTCCTGGTAAGTGCTGGCCCCCCGTGAATCGGCGCATGCGCACAAAACTTGAGGGCTCAAGGAGTCCGTACCGCCAGAGCGGCAAGATCTTGCCGCTGGGCCCGCAGCTAAGGCCGGGAGCGGCGCGATTGCACCGGTTCGATCTGCAAAGTGCCGCGCAGTTTCTTGACTACCGCGCTGATCAACTGGCTGACGCGCGACTCGGTCACGCCCAGCACTTCGCCGATCTCTTTGAGATTGAGTTCCTCCACATAGTAGAGGTTCATGAGCAACTGTTCGCGCTCGGGCAACTGGCCAATGGCCTCGACCACCGCGCCCATGAATTGCGCATGCTCGACGATGGCCTCGGGCTGCTGGCTGGCGTCGTCAGCGATGCCCATCACCTCTTCGGTGACCACCTCCATCGAGTAGGTTTCAAAGCGCTTGGCTTGGCCGCGTTCCTTCTCGAAGGTCTCTACATCCATGCCAATGTGCTGGGCCAACTCGGCTTGAGTGGGTGTTCGACCGAGTTCGGCAGCCAGTTCGTCCGTGGCTTTGCTGTGGCTCTTGTTGAAGGCCACGGCCGACCGGGGCAGGAAGGACAGGCGCCGGACTTCGTCGAGTATGGCCCCACGCACCCGCGCGTGGGCGAAGCTTTCGAATTCGATCCCTTTGGTCGGATCGAAAGCGCGCGCCGCCTCGAGCAGCCCAATCATGCCGACCTGGATCAACTCGTCGAGCTCCATGAAGGGCGGAATGCGTACTTTCAAGTGCAGGGCCACGCGCTTGACCATACCGAGGTGGGCCATGACCAGCGCTTCCTCGGTACCACCGGCAGCGTGGTTGTTTTGGACTTGCTCGTAGAGCCGGGTGCTTGCGGACATGGCAATCTGACTTCAGTGCACCTGTCCGACGAGGCGCTCGACGAAAAACTGCAGGCCCCCATTGGCCTTCTCGATCGGCGGCAGTTGCCGCGTGGCATCGGCCAGCCGCCGAAAGTCGCGCGATCCGGCGCTGCCGGGTGCGAATTCCAGCACGGGCTGGTGCTTTTTGAGGGCCGACAAGATCAGCTCGTCGTGCTCGACCGTTCCGAGATAACCCACGCTGCGCCCCAGGAAGCGCGCGCAGACCTGGTTGATCCGCTCGTGCAATTGTTGGCCCGTCTGCTGGCTGCTCATACCGTTGGGAATCAGGTAGATCTCATCGACATTGCAATCCTGGATCAGGACCTTGATGGTCCCGTAGGCATCGGCAATCGAGGACGGATCGTCGCGCACGACGATGAAGCGGCGGGGGCAGGCCTGCATGAAGGCAATGACCGATGGCGAGATGCCGGCGGCCATGTCGACCACCAGGTAGTCCACCTCGTCCTCGAGTTCGCTGAAGGCCTGCACGATGCTGGCCGTCTGCAAGGCGCTGATGCCGGCCATCTCCTGCATGCCCGATGCCCCGGGAACCAATTTGACGCCCGAGCGGGTCGTCACAACGATCTCGGACAGGGGTTTTTGTCCCGCCAGAAAGTGACTCAAGTTGGCGGGGCAGGGCGTGCCGAAGGCGATCTGGGCATTGGCCAGACCCAGATCGGCATCGAGCAGCATGACCCGCTCGCCCTGAGCCTGCAGGGCAACGGCCAAATTGACGGAAACAGTGGTCTTGCCCACGCCGCCCTTGCCGCTGGCGATTCCGATGACCTGGGTGGGCCTGGACCTCATGGGCGCGCCGCCACCTCGGCCGGCTTGCGGCGCGTGCTGTGGCCGGTGGCGGCGGCCGGGGCCGCCTCGCGCTTGCGTGTTCTGGCCGCAGGAGCCACCGCCTGCTTGCTGGCCTTCCCGGTCGCCGATGCGGCGCGCTTATTTGTACGCTGGGTCGCTTTGCGCGCGGTCTTCTCGCCCGTGCCCAGGATGTCGGCGGTGGAGAGGAAGGTTGGCACGGCCGGCAATTGCGCGATGCTGGCCAGCGCAGCCTTCAAGGGCTCCTCCTTCAAGCCGAACACCTGGGTGTCGGACGCAGGAGGGACCAAAGCCAGGTTTTCGGAGTTCACAGCAGCTTGTAGGGGCGAAAGGGCAAAGTCCACCAGTCGATTGATGTCGAAGTCCGAGCTCAGATCGCCCAGTCCGGCGCCTTGGCTGGCTACCGAAATGGGAACCTGATTATTACTTAGGAATTGCAGCAAGGCCCAGGCCGATGCGGCCTCATCCACCTTGGTGAGCATCAGACTGGACAGGGGCAGGCCTTGGCCAAACACCCGTTGCAGCGTGGCGGCCGATGCATCAATCGGTACCACCGCATGGCACTGGCAGGCAGGAGCCAGGGCGAGGACCTGGCGTACCTGATCGGCCATCTGCACGCCGGGGGTGTCGATCACGATCAGGCTGCGGGTCGAGAGTTCATCGAGCAGCAGTTTCAAGCTCTGGCCGTCGTGCGCGCGGAAGGCATCCACCCCCAACTGGGCGGCCAACATCTGCATCTGGCTCCAGGCACCGGCGCGCACATCTTGGAAGCTGATCAGCGCCACCCGTTCGCAACCGGCTCGGGCCGCCTGGCGCGCAATCCGGGCGGCCATCAGGCTTTTGCCGGCGCCGGAGGGGCCGGCCAGGAGGTGAACCCCCCGGGCTGGCAGGGGGGCGAGCGGCTGCATCAGGGGGTGCAGAAGTTGTTCACGCAGCATGTGCAAGGCCTGGGGCATGTCGCCGGCCTGGCTGATCCCGTCGAGCAGCAGCGCCAGCAGGGCCCCAGGGACCTCGGCATCTTGCAGAGCCTGGGCCAGCGGGGCTACCGCGGGGGTGAAATTCAGTCCGCTTTGCCAGGCCGAAGTCTGCTGGCGCATCCGGAATTCGCGGCGCAGGGCAGCGATTTCGTCGCGTACCAGGTCGACAATCTCGCGGCTGCGCAGGTAGTCGCGGGCGTCCTCCTGCGACCGTTGCGGTGCCGAAGGCGCGCCCGCGCTGCTGACCGCGGCCTCTTGGCGGCTGGCCACTTGCGAGGCCGCTTGCAGGCTTTTGCGGAAATCGGCGCTCGGCCCGGCCTCCGGCTCGGCGGCAACGGCTTGGACCGGTGCAGTGGGTGCTGCGGGTTCCTTGGGCGCGGGCTGGGAGTCGGTTGTGCCTGTGGCCTCGATCGCCACCACCAGTTCGGTCTGACCGCCCACCTGATGGTTGGAGATGACCAGCACATCCGGACCATAGGTTTTGATCGCCTGCTCCATGGCGCTTCGGGTGTCTCGGGCAAGTATGCGCTTGAGTTCCATGGCTTACTCTCTTGTTTACTGGGCCGGATCGGCGTGAACGGTATGAATCACCTTGACCATCTGGTCTTCCGGGATCTCGCTGTACGACAGGATGGTCAGGTCGGCTACCCGGAAACGGGCGGCCTTGGACAGCCAGGGCCGAATCGAGGGCGAGACCACCAGCACGGCGGGATGGCCTTGTTCCTCGACCGTGCGCACGCCTTGACGCAGGGCCGAGAACAGGCGTTCGGCCAGACCAGGCTCGAGCACCATGGGCTGTCCGGGTTGAGATTGCTGGATCACGTTGTGCAGCAGTTGCTCCAGACCGGGATCGAGGGTGATGACCGACAAGCTGTCTTTTTCGTCGATCAGACTCTGGCAGATCATGCGCCCGAGCTTGGGGCGGATCAGTGTGGTCAGCGTTTCGGGATCTTGAGTGCGCGCGGCTGCCTCGGACAGCGCCTCGACGATGCTGCGCATGTCGCGAATAGGAACGTTTTCGGTCAGCACATTCTGCAAGGTGCGTGTGATGACGCCCAGGGATAGTTTGCCCGGCACCAGCTCTTCCACCAGCTTGGGCGAGCGCGCGGCCAGCTTGTCGAGCAGTTGCTGCACTTCATCGTGGGAGAGCAGGTCGGCGGCGTTGTCGCGCAGCACCTTGTTCAGATGGGTGGCCACGGCTGTGGCTGCATCGACCACGGTGTAGCCCAGGGTGCGGGCATGGTCGCGCTGCGAAGGATCGATCCACACGGCCTCCAGGCCAAAGGCCGGCTCCCGGCAAGCTGTGCCTTCCAGGCTGCCATAGACTTGCCCGGGATTGATGGCCATCTCGCGTCCCACCTTCACTTCGCCGCGCCCGCGCACCACCCCCTTGAGCACGATGTGATAAGAGTCGGGGTCGATGTTCAGGGCATCGCGGATGCGCACAGGCTGGATCAGAAAGCCGAGTTCGGCGGAGAGTTTTTTTCGCACCCCTTTGACCCGGGCCATCAATTGGCCGCCGGTGTCGGGGTTGACCAGCGGAATCAGCCCGTAGCCGATCTCCAGTCCGATCAGGTCGACCTGGTCCACATCGTCCCAGTCCAGCTCTTTAGGCGCCTCTGGGGCCATGTTGGCACTTTGCACCGCCGCCTGGCTGTCGGCGGAGGCTGCCCGATTCACGATCATCACGCCCAGACCGGCTGTGGCCGCGGCCAGCGTCAGGAACACCAGATGCGGCATGCCCGGGATCACGCCCAGAACGGCCAGGAAACTGGCCGAAATGAACAGTGCTGAGGGATTGGCCAGCTGGGAGGTGGCTTGCTCGGTTGTGTTCTCCGCGGTGTTGACCCGCGTCACGATGATGGCGGTGGCCAGCGACAGGAACAGACCAGGGATCTGGGCCACCAGACCGTCGCCGATGGTCAGCAGCGTATAGACACGGCCGGCTTCGGCCAGAGGCAGGTTGTGCTGCATCACGCCGACGATCAGCCCGCCGATGATGTTGATGGCCAGGATCAACAAGCCGGCGATGGCATCGCCACTGACGAATTTGGAGGCGCCGTCCATCGAGCCAAAGAAGTCCGATTCCTGCGACAGCTCTTCGCGGCGTTTCTTCGCCGTTTCTTGATCGATCACGCCGGCATTGAGGTCGGCGTCGATAGACATCTGCTTGCCCGGCATCGCATCGAGGGTAAATCGCGCATTCACTTCAGAGACGCGACCGGCACCCTTGGTCACCACGATGAAGTTGATGATCATCAGGATCATAAAGATGATGAAGCCGATCAGGTAGTTGCCGCCGATCACGAAATGACCGAAGGCGGCAATCACTTTGCCCGCTGCCTCCTCGCCCTCATGGCCGCTGACCAGGATCACCCGCGTCGAGGCCACATTGAGTGCCAGCCGCAGCATGGTGGCAAACAGCAGTACCGTTGGGAAGGAAGAGAACTCCAGCGGCTTGCGGGTGTTGATCGCGATCAGAACGATCAACAGGGCGCTGGCGATATTGAAGGTAAACAGAACATCCAGCAGCCAGGGCGGCAGCGGCAGCACCAGCATGGCCACGATCAGCAGGACCAGCGCCGGAACGCTCAGTCCGGTCACGCTTATTTGGCTCAGGCTCTGTCGGAGGCTTGACAGGGTCAGGGTGCTCATTAAGGGCTCGATTCAGTTTGATTCGGGGCTAGGGGTCGCTCTTGGGCCTTTCGGACCAGCATTCGATGCGGTCGTGCAAGCTCCGTGCCATGAAAAGTTGACACCAGGCCGGCCTCGCCTGTCCGGCAAGTCCTGTCCGGTCATGGTTTTTGCTAATCCAGGCGGCCCGATCCCGGGTCCCGCCTGACCAATACACGAGCCCCTTATGGATGCAGCCCTGATTACCTCCACCGGATCCGTCTCTCTCCCCCTGTCCGGCCCGCCAGAGGCGGGCGTCGGGACGCAAGCGTCGGCCATGCGCGGTGCCGACTTCGCCAATCTGCTGGGGCACTTGATGAACCGCAGCGAGCGGCAAGATCTTGCCGCTTCGGGTTTCCAGGCGGTCCCGATCGGACAGCAGATCGAGGTCATCACTGCAGCCGAGCCCTTGCCCGATGCCGCCAGCCTGCTGGCCTTTGCGCGGGGCCAGGGGCTCGATGAGGCGACTTTGCAGGCTTTGTTTGCGGAGGGCGAGGCTGCAGCCCAGACCACGTTGACGACCCCCGAGGCCCAGGTGCTGGCCCAGGGTTCGGGTATCCAGACCCTGCCGA
>CAZCSD010000008.1:45034-63543 GCA_964501235.1 uncultured Polaromonas sp.
CTGGAGCTCGCGCTGCCTGCGGCCGTGGCCCTCAATGCCGCCGCGCCGGTTCACAGGGCCTCTGGCGAAACAAGGAGTCCGGCCAGCGCCCCAACCCAGCCGCTCTTGGCCTCGGCCGATACCCTCCAGGCTCGCCCCTTCTGGAGTCTGCCGGTTGTGGAAACAAAGAGTTCTGAGGACCTATTGAATCAGGCCTCAACTTTGGTTTCGGCTCAAAACCAGTCTCAAAACCAGGTTGAAAACCGTGCCCCGGGTGCGGCCGTGGTCTCAGCGGTCTTACCGACCGCCCCTCTGGCCCTTGCCCCCGTGCTTGTGCCGGCGGAGGGTCCCCAGGCAGTGGGCCCGCTGCCTCAGGCAGCAGCGCTCGCTTCACCGGCGGCCAGTGCCATGTCTGGCGCTGCCTCTCTGTCCGGGTCGGCCGCTGCTGCAAACGCCAACCTGGCATCCCTACCCGCCCAGGCGGCGGTCTTACCGGCCGCCGTGGTCAGCGGGGTGACCGATCTGCGCTGGCAGGCCCCCGTGCAGGCGGCCGCGCAGACCGCAGCCCTCAATCCTTCTGACGCGATCAGCCCCGACGACGCAGCACCTGGACAACCGCTGATCGACGCCCTGCGCCTGAGGCTCGCGCCCCAGGAGGCCATCACCCGGCGTCTGGCCGCGATGGCCGGTACGGGCCTGCAATCGACCTGGGCTGCAGTGGCGGGCCAGCCAGCCGCTTCGACTTTGCTCCGGCTCGAGGTGCGCGATCTAGGTTTGCCGGCTCCATCGGCCCCAGGTCCCGCCCCGCTGGGCATGGAAACGCCTTTCATGGACGCCGAGCCCCAGACGGCCTCCGGCCCGGTGAGCCTGGGCCCGGAGGCCGGGCGCTCCTCCCCGAGCGGCCCATCAGCGACTTCAACGCCTTGGGTCAGCACCGCGGCTCAGCGCGCGGAACACTACGAACAACTGGCCCAGCGCCTGGGCGAGGCCTTGGGGCAGCGCCTGCAAAGCCAGCTTGAACGCGGTCAGTGGAAGATGCAAATGCGCCTGGATCCGGCCCATCTCGGCCGTATCGATCTCGATTTAGATATGAATTCAGGGGCCCTGGAAGCCGTCTTTCGCAGTGACAATCAGCTCACCCGTGACCTCATTGCCCAGGGCCTGCCTCGTTTAAAGGAAAGCCTGAGTCAGTCGGGCACGGCTGTTGCTAATGTCTGGGTACAAGGGGATTCGAGCCGTCAATCCGGCGGAAATCCGACACCTCGTCGTGCGCCTGAACCTCGTGAACAGGCCGCCGGTCACAGTCAAGCGTCGCAAGACCTCGCTGTGCAGGCGCCGGGCCACCGGACGCGACAGGGCACGAGTGCCTGGGATGTGCTGGCCTGAAAAAGCTGGATGCATCGCACAGGAGACACCGTAGGGGTAAGTCATGGCAGAAGAAGCAGTTGTCGAAGAAGGCGCGGAGCAAAAGCCCAAATCCAAGCTGATCCCCATCATCCTGGGGGCAGTGGGTCTGATCGTGATCGTGGCCGGCACCATGCTGGCCACTTTGTATTTCACCGGCTTTTTCAAACCTAAACCGCCGACCCTCACCGCCGAGGAGCGTATTGCGCTGGGCCTCGATCCCAACCCCGAGGCGGCCGCCAAGGGGGGCGAGAAGGGCAAGGATGGCAAGGACGCCAAACCCGAGAAGCTCAAGAAATCGCCGGAGGCCGAGCGGTTTGACTTTAATTACTTCCAGATGGAGCGCGAGTTCTTGGTCAATATCACCGGCTCCAAGCGGGTGATGTCCATTCAGGTCGCGGTCATGACCCGCTACGACCAGCGCGTGGTCGACAACATCAAGAAACACGAGTTTGCCCTGCGTTCGGTCATGATGGATGTGATGCGCCAGAGTCAGGAGTCGGACGTCAACAAGCCCGAGTTTCGAGTGGAGCTGGCCAAGAAGCTGCGCGACGCTATGAACGCCCTGCTCGAGAAGTACGAGGAATTCGGCGGCGTTGAAGATGTGTTCTTTACTTCGTTCATCATTCAGTGAGGTCGGCGGACCGGTTTAGACCGTCTCACACATCATGTCTGACCAACTGTTGACAGCGGAAGAACTCTCGGCGCTGGCCGAGGGCATCAGTGACGGCAGCATCCCTGTCGACACCGGGTACAACACGTCCATGCGCGTGCGCAAGCACGACCTGGCCAGCGAGGATTCAAGTCTGGGCGTCAACGTAGCGTCCATCGACATGATCAATGAGCGCTTCATACGGACTTTTCGTCTCGGACTGCTCGAAATGCTGCGCTCGAGCCCCCGCGTGACTCCCAATCGGGTGGAGATTGCCCGCTTTGGCGACTACCTCAAGGGCTTAAAGGCTCCGCTGTCGGTCAACATGGTGCGCATGAACCCCTTGCGGGGTTACTCCATCGTGGCCATCGATCCGGTGGTGGTATTTAGCTCGCTCGACAGTTTTTTTGGGGGCTTCGGCCGGGGCGTGGCGCAACTGCCGCCGACGCGTCTTTTTACGCCCACCGAGACGCGGATCATTAATATGATCATGGAAGTGTTTTTCCGATCGCTCAAGGATGCCTGGTCGCCGATCATGGATATTGACCACGAGGTGGTGAGCTCGGAGATCAACCCCCAGTTTGCCCAGATCGCCGACGAGCAGGATCTGGTGATCGTCTCGCATTTTGAGGTCGAGGCCGGCCCCAACACGCAGGGTTTCATCGATCTGGTTTATCCCTACGCTTCGCTCAAGCCCCTGCGCGATCTGCTGCGCAGCCGGGTGCAGACGGGCGACGGCAACGAGGAATCGGACAACCAGTGGCGCTCTGAACTCGGCTCTGCCGTCGACAGCGCGACCGTTGAGCTGCGCGTCATGCTCGGTGAAATTCCTTCCAGTCTGGGCGCTATCGAGGCCATGCAGCCCGGCGACATCCTCTTCTTCAAGAAACCCGACCTGGCACGCATGCTTATCAGCGAAGTGCCCGCTTTCGATGTGAAGGTCGGCAATCTGGGCAGCCAGACCGCCGTTCAGATCGAGCGCAGCGTCATTCCCGGCATGCAATAAACCTCAGGACATCCCATCATGAGTGAAACCACTTCTCCCCCCAGTGCAGCCGGCGACGGTCAGATCAACCCGGAGGTGCTGCAAAACATTCAGGTCACCATCTCGGTCGAGGTGGGCCGGGCCATGATCAAGATTCGCGATCTGATGCGTCTGACCCAGGGCAGTGTGGTCGAACTCGACCATATCGCCGGCGAGCCGCTGGACTTACTGGTCAACAAGACCGTCGTGGCCCAGGGCGAGGTGGTTCTGGTCAACGACCGCTACGGGATTCGTCTGACCCGTGTGGTGCCCGCCTCTGAGCGCATGAAGAACCTGTGAGCCCTTGATCGCTCCCTATGGAAACCTTTCGCGTCATCGTCAGCCTCTTGGTGGTCTTCGGACTGATGGGCGCGGTTCTTTGGGGCTTGAAAAAGATGCAGAGCCGAATCACCCAGGCTGTACCGGGTCGGCGTCTGCAGATTCTTGAAAGCGCCGGCATCGGAGCGCGGCAGAAGCTGGCTCTGGTCAGAGTCGATGGGCATGAATTTTTGGTCGGTATTTCGCCGGGCCACATGACCGCTTTAGGGCAGTGGGGGGCCGATGCCCCGCAGTCGCCCGCCGAATCATCCGAGGCGGGTGCAGTCGCCGGCGTGCCTGGAGACGCCTATCCGATGACGGCCCAGGCCCTGCTGGAGCGGGAGTCCCGCCGTGAAGCGTGAATCGCCCCTGCGCTTTCTGCTGGCGACCCTGATCGTTCTGGCCCTTGGGGTCCCGGACCTGTCCTGGGCGCAGGGCCTGCCCATGGTGACGGCAAGCCAAGGCCCTCGCGGCACCCAGTACAGCATCACGCTGCAACTGCTGGCGCTGATGACGGTATTGACGCTGCTGCCGTCTTTGCTCTTGATGATGACCTCCTTTGTGCGGATCATCATTGTCATGTCCCTCCTGAGGCAGGCCCTGGGCACGGGACAGACCCCGCCCAATATGGTTCTGGTGGGCCTGGCTTTGTTCTTGTCCCTGTTCATCATGCAGCCGGTGCTTACCGAGGTCTACCAGAGCGCCGTGGTTCCCTTTATGAACAACGGCATGAGTGCCGAACGCGCGCTGGCAGCGGCCGAGGCGCCGATTCGCGAGTTCATGCTCAAACAGACGCGGCAGGACGATATCGCGCTGTTCATGGAGATCGCCCGCAAGGGCGAGCCTATCGATGCCGCTTCAGTGCCGTTCACCACACTGGTGCCCGCCTTCATCACCTCTGAACTCAAGAGCGCCTTCACCATCGGCTTTCTGATCTACATCCCCTTCGTGGTGATCGATCTGGTGGTGGCCAGCGTACTGATGTCCATGGGCATGATGATGCTCTCCCCGATGATGATTTCCATGCCTTTCAAGCTCATGCTCTTTGTCCTGGTGGATGGCTGGGGGCTGATCATGGGCTCGCTGGCTTCGAGCTACACCTTCTGACTTTAAAGGCTGCCATGGACACCTCCACCGTCGTTGAACTGGGATCACAAGCTCTGTGGATCACCGTGCTGGTATCGGCCCCGCTGCTTCTGGTGGCGCTGGGAGTTGGCTTGATCGTGGGTATTGTGCAGGCGGCAACCTCGGTCAATGAGGCCACGCTGAGCTTTATTCCCAAGGTGGCCGCGATGGCATTGACCCTGGCGATTGTGGGCGGCTGGCAGATCACCACCCTGGTCGACTACACCCGGGCTTTGTTCATGCGTATTCCCTTGCTTTTTACCTGAGGACGCGTGATTACCGTAGCAGCCATCGATATCGTAGAGCGCTTCTATGCGCTCTTGTGGCCCATGCTGCGCATGTCGGCGCTGATGCTCTACGCCCCGGTGTTTTCGCTGCCGGCCCTGACCACCCGGCTGCGGATTCTGATCGCCTTGGCGCTGGCCGTGATGGTCTACCCGCTCTTTGATTGGCCTCGTATCGACCCCTTGTCGGCCGAGGGCCTGCGGGAAATTGTCAACCAGATCACCATCGGACTTTTGATGGGTCTGATCCTTCAGGTGGCGGTGGCTGCCGTGGTGGTGGCCGGTCAGGCTATTTCTAACTCCATGGGTTTGTCCATGGCCATGATGATCGACCCCAACCTGGGCAATGTGCCGACGATTGCGCAGTTCCTGATCGTGCTGGCCACCCTGGTATTTGTTGGGCTGGGCGGGCATGCACTGCTGCTGGCCATGGTGGTGGAGAGTTTTGCATCACTGCCCGTGGGCACCCTGATCTTGGTGGACCAAAGCTGGGCCCAGTTGCTCTCCTGGAGCTCGATGATTTTCTTGGGGGCGGTCCTCATTGCACTGCCGGTCATGGTGACGCTGCTGTTTATCAATATAGGTATCGGCGTCATCACCCGCGCGGCGCCCAGTCTTAATATCTTTGCGGTGGGCCTGCCGGTGACCATCTTCATCGGGTTTTTGGTCTTGTTGCTCTCGCTGGGCAATATTGGCGCCAGGCTGCAGTGGTTGTGGACCCAGGGCTTGACGCAAACCCGCGTTTTGGTGGGACTGTCTTGAAGGACACGACGTGAGCGAAGACAGTTCCCAAAAAACAGAACAACCCACCGCCCGGCGCTTGCGAAAAGCGGTCGAGGAGGGCGATGTTGCGCGCAGTGTCGAGCTGCCGGCGGCCGCCGTCATGATTTCTGCGGCCATTGTCATTGCCCTCATGGGCGGTTGGTGGGTCAGCCGTTTTGCCCAGCAAATGCAGCAAGGTTTTAGCTTTGACAGGCGAACCTTGGAAATGCCCTCGCTCATACCCGCCACTTTTTTCTATGCGGTGGCGGAGGGTTTGCTGGTGGTGCTGCCCCTGATGCTGGTCACTGCTGTGATCGCCATTGGCGCTTCGGGCGTGACAGGGGGTTTTCATTTTGCGTCCAAGGCTTTCATGCCGCGTTTTAGCAAGCTCAGCCCGATCAGCGGGTTCAAGCGCATGCTCGGCCTGCATGCCTTGGTTGAACTGTTCAAGGCCATCGCCAAGTTCAGCGTGGTCAGCCTGGTGCTGTGGTGGCTGGTCGATCGTTATCTCGTCGATCTGATCCGGGTGGCCAATATGGGTCTGGAGCCGGCCATGGGACTGACCGGCCAGATGATCGTCCAGTCGGTGCTGTGGCTTACCTTCAGCCTGGTGGTCATTGCCCTCATCGACGCCCCGTATCAGCGCTGGAGTTACATCAAGAAGCTGCGCATGACCAAGCAAGAGATCAAGGACGAGCTCAAGGACATGGAGGGTCGCCCCGAAGTGAAGCAGCAAATCCGCCGCCGCCAACGGGAAATGGCCAATGCGCGCATGATCAGCAAGATCAAGGATGCCGATGTGGTCATCACCAACCCCGAGCACTTTGCAGTGGCCCTCGCGTATGACCCCACCTCCGATGGTGCGCCGGTGTTGCTGGCCAAGGGGGCTGATCATATGGCCGCGATGATCCGCAAAGAAGCGCAGCAGCACGGCGTGGAGATGTTCGCCTCGCCGCAACTGGCGCGTGCCCTGTACTTCACCACCGAGGTGGATCAGCCCATTCCGGAGGCGCTCTACCATGCGGTGGCCCCAGTGATTGCCTATGTATTTAGCCTGGCGCAGGTTCGCCCTGGCGTGGAGCCTATGGCCAAACCAACGCCGCTGGTTCCACCCTCGATGCGATTTGACGCTCACGGCAGATTGGAGACTGCATGAACACCAATATCGACCTGTCTCTGAGTCTGGCTGCCGACGGTTCGGCGCTGCCCTCGCTGTTCTTCCGGCCCGCCGATCGTCTGCGCTTGGAGGCCTGCGTGGCTGCGCTCACCGAGGAGTCGCGCAGCGTGGCTTTGTCGAGCCAGCACGATGCGGCTCTGGATCATTACGGCAAGCTGCTGGCCGAGCGCCTGCGTCGCGCCTGTCCGCAGGGCCAGATCGAGACCTACTTTCCAGCCAGCACGGAAGCCCTGGTGGGTCAGTTCAATGAAGTTTTGGCCTGTCGGACCTTGCGTGAGGCGATGACCGAGGGGGGCGCCCTGGCGCCCCAGCGTATTTGGGTGATTCACGATGCTGGTGCACTGGCTGAGCACGAATTGCAACTTTTGGCGCGACTGGTCAGTCATTTTCCCGGGGCCAATATTCGCGTTGTACTGCTGCTTGGTCCGGCCCGGCGCAGCAGGAAGGCCTTTGAATCACTCGGGCGGCGATTCGTCCGTTGGGATGTCGAAGCTCCCACCGCCGAGCAAGCCCGCACCATGCTCGAGCAGGCCCGCATCGAGGGATGCGAGAGCCTGGTCGCTCAGTTGCTGCGGCATTTGCAGCCTGAGGTGGTGGGGCCAATTTCCATGGAGGGGCCGATGCCGGCCACCGAGCCCTTCAGCTTCCTCGCGCATGATCGTCATGAGCCCCTCGCTGGACTGGCTGCGCGGGGGGTGCAGGCTTCCTGGCTCGAGCGCCTCAAGGCCTGGCCGGCCGCTCAAAGGACGCGCCTGCGGCTTGGGGCTCGGTCCGTGATGGCCGCTGGCATGGCCCGGCTCTCTTCGCTCTCGGCCCGGGTTTCCTGGCGCCCCGAAAAGGCCCCCGATGCGGGACAGTCTGCGGCCGGGGGCGGCAGCGTTCGCGCTGGACGTATTGCCGGCTGGCCTTGGATCTTGGCCATCACCGGATTGGTGGGCTTGTCCATCGCCTTCTCGGCCTGGCTGCATGGCGCCGGTTTCGGCCAAGCCAAGCCGGCTCTTGGGCAACCGGTGAAAGCCGATCGCAGCCTTTCCACGGCCCCTGGCATCAAGCCAGCGGCCTCCCGCGCTGAGAGCGCGCCCACTGTTGTGAGGTCCAGCTCATGAGCGATCAGCCGTCCATCATTCGGCAGGATGCCCAGCACTCGGTGACAGTTTCTGAGGGGACGCTGGTGGCCACATCCAAGCCCTCCGATCCCCACGCACCGCAGATCCGGCAAAACCTGGCTGGCGAGGCTCCCAATCCAGACAATCCTCAGGAAACTGAGAAGACCGCTTTGCCCCCGGCCTCTGCCAAGGCCGAATCCAGGCCGGGCGTGATTTTCGAGCGGACCGTGGCCGTTGCGCCCGAGGATATGCGTCAGGCGCCGGCGGCTCAGGCCCAACCGGCCAGCTCCGACCCAGCTATTGCGCCGGCACCGACCTCTGATTCATCGCAGGCCGTCGAGATACCTGCGCCCCTGGCCCCGCCCACGGGGCAATCGGAAACCGCGGTGGATCGATTTCTGCGCGAGAGACGGCTGGCTGTACCGGCTGACGAGCCCGGTGCGGACCCCTCTGCAGGTCCGGTCTTTGAGCGCTCGTCCAACGATCATTTCGAGCCTGTGCCCGAGGATCTGAGCCGGTCCGGTGACCCCGCCGAGGGACCGGCCCTGGGGCAGACCTACAGCGATCGGAAAGTACCCATCGCGCCGGCCGATGCGCGGCCACGGGGCCCGGTGCAGCTGGCCCCGCGCGAAGGCAGTCGAAGGGCGGTTGCAGCCCCCGCGGCCGCACCGGTGCCGGCCGAGCAGGCCCGACAGGAGATCGCCGAGGCGGCCCAGGAGGTTCAGCAGCGCGTTGAAGAAACCATCGGTGCTGCCGATCAAGAGTGGGTCGAGATGGACTTTCCAGCCCGGGTGGTCAAGCTCAAGATCGAGAACGACAAGGTGCGTGTCCGGCTTGAGCAGCTCGAAGAAATGGCCGAGCCGCGTCGCCGCAGCGATGCATCGGCGTGAACACACAGGAGCCTTCCATGGACAGCAATACCAACGAGCCCCAGGGCGTCGCCGACGCAACGGCTGATGCCAAGGCGACGATGAGCGACGGGCAGTCTGTCGCCGATATGAAAGACATGAAGCTGGTCGTGATGGACTCGGCCGAGCTGGCCACGCGGGCCGCCGGTCTGGCGGCCCAGGCTGGCCTGGATCTGCGCACCGCCACCAAGGAGTTGACCCAGGGCAATCAGGCCATGATGTCGGGCTACCAAAAGCAGGGTAAGTTCTCCATCATCCTGGTCGGTGTAGCCGGCAGCATCATGCTCATCACGGCCGCCCTGTTTGTTTTTATGAGCTTGCGTCTTCAAGGTCGCGTTGCGCAGCTCGATGAGATGGTTCTGGCGGTGGGCAAGCGGGTGGTCGAGATGGATGCCTCGCTCGAGCTGGTGGGCGGTGCCCAGGAGATGCTCAAATCGGTGGCCACCAAGCAGGGCGAACTGCTGGCTGCCCATACCCGACTCGATGCCCGCATGGAGGAGGTCGCCAAGACCTCTGCGGCGCTGCCGGAACAGACCGGTAAGCTGGTGGAGGCGCGCATGCAGGCCCTGAGCAAGCAGGTGGCCGCCCTGGAGGGTCGGTTCCAGGCTCAGTCAGCCGCCACCAGCCGCATGGCCGGACAGATCCAGTCCATGCAGGGTGCGATCGGTGACACCAGCGCCGTCAAGCGTGAACTCGAGGCCATGGCCAGGCAGCAGCGTGAGCGGCAGTCCGGTGACGCCGGTCGTGCGGCGCAGGAAGCGGCCGCAGCGCGTGCCAAAGAGAGCATGGTGCAGTACCCGCGCCGGCAGGCTGACAAGCCCTGAGGGGCGTGGCGCCTGAGGGTGCCCGGGGAGGGGCGCGCCCGCCGTTCTTGCGTCGGCTCAGTTCGAGGGCCGCAGGGCGTACTTCTGAATTTTCTCGATCAGCGTGGTGCGTTGCAAATTGAGCAGGCGGGCGGTCTGGGACACATTGCCGTCGGCGCGCTGCAAGGCCTGTTGTATCAACTCGCGTTCGATGTCGGCCAAACGCTCCTTCAGGCTCAGCCCCTCGGGCGGCAGGACGGGCGCAGCCACACCCTGAGCCATCATGATGATGCTCTCCACATCGCTGACTTCAGAACCTTCGTCGACAAGGAGGGGGGACGGCTGCTGCGCCTCTAGCGACGTCACGGGCAGCAAGCTGGTGCTGGGGTTGACGCAGCGCTCGGCCTGCAGCAAAGCCAACCCCTTGGGCAGCAAAGTGGCGGGGATGGTACCCAGGGCCAGATGTTCGCCGGCAAACAGGGTGCTGAATCGATCGACCAGATTGGACAATTCACGCACATTACCCGGCCAGGCGTAGTCCTGCAGCGCTTGCATGAAGTCTTCGGTAAAGCTGATGCTGGCCTGACCTTTGGGTGCAAACCGCTGGGCAAAAAACCGGAGTAATTCGGGCAGGTCCTGCGGCCGCTCTCTGAGCGGGCAGGTGTGCAGCGGCAGCACATTGAGGCGGTAGTAAAGATCTTCCCGAAACCGGCCTTCGCCGATTTCTTTTTCCAGATCACGGTGAGTGGCGGCCACCACGCGCACATCAATCGACACGGGTTTGGCACTGCCGATGGGGTCTACCTGACGTTCCTGCAAGACCCGCAGCAACTTCACCTGCATGTCCAAAGGCAAGTCGCCGATCTCGTCGAGGAAGAGGGTGCCGCCGTGGGCCAGTTCAAAGCGACCGATGCGATCGCTCATGGCCCCGGTGAAGGAGCCCTTGCGGTGACCGAACAATTCGCTTTCGATCAAGTCCTTGGGGATGGCACCGCAGTTGATGGGCACAAAGTTTCCGCCGCGCCGATCGGACTGTTCGTGTAGCGCGCGGGCCACCAGTTCCTTGCCGGTCCCGCTCTCGCCGGTGATCAGCACGGTCGCCTGCGAACTGGCCACCCTGGCAATCATGGCTCGCACGGCCTGGGCGGCCGGGCTGTTTCCGATGAAGGAGTGGTTTAAAGACATTTTGTTATCTTTTTTTCCAGAATGTTGCTAAGTGTGACACAAAATCTAAGAATTTCAATAATTTGTTTCTACAAATGAATAAGTTAAGCCTAATCGCCTTGTATTCACCGACTCGCAGACCTCGCTCAAGCTTGCCCACCTTCTGTCGATATACGGGGCGTCAAAGCTTATTGCGTCCAGACGCCCAGGAAACAGCATGAAACTCTCAACTCTCCTCTCCCGCGGACTGCTATGGGGTGGCGGCGCCCTGGTGCTGGCCGGCCTTGCAGGCTGCCAATCGCTGCTGCCGTTGCTCGAGCCCAAAACCGCAGCCGGCGGCGAGCCTGTGCAAAGCACCGCCAAGGAGCCGCCTGCGTCGCTTCAGCCGGCGGGCCTGCTCGCTCCCCTGGTTGAAAAGCGCGAGACGCTCACCGCCACAGGCTATGCGGTGATCAGTGTGCAAAACCATCGCAATCCGGCCCAGCAGAGGCTGATGGCCATACGCGCGGCCAAGCTCGAGGCTTACCGTGCCCTGGCCGAACAGGTGTATGGTCAGCAGCTCGATGCCAGCACCACAGTGGCTGACATGGTGGTGCAGAGCGACTCCTTCCGATCGCGGGTCGAGGGTGTTATTTACGGGGCAGTGCTGGTGAGCATCACCCCCACCGGCGACGACACCTACGAGACCACCTTGACTCTCGATAAGGCCGTGGTACAGGATCTGCGCGCGCTTTATCTTGGCCATCTGCAGGCCAGAAGGCGCTAAGCCGTGAGCCTGCGAACGCTCCAGTTACTTTGCGCCGCTGCCGATCGCCGCCGCCAGGCGGTGGCGTTGCTGCTGGCCGGCTGCGTGGGCGTGGCCGCCGCCTCGGGCCTGAGCCCGCAGGAGCGGCTGGACGCCCTGCGGCACGGACTGCTCCAGCAGGCGGTCCAGGGTGCCACCCAAGTGCAAAGCACCGCCTGGATCGACACGCAAGGGGTTCTGCGCGAGTCCAGCAGCTTTCGCACCGGCATGCAGGTTCGCGGGGTGCGAGTCATCTCCTACGACCGCGACGAGCAAGGCTACCCTCAGGCCAAAGTCCAGGTTGATTCGGCCCAAGATCTGGTCCGGGCTGAAGCCGCTTCCCCGGTGCAAGCCTGCCCGGTCAAGGACAAGCTCAAGCACGTACTGGCTCTACAGATTGAGCCGCGTGGGCGCCTGACGGTCGACGAAGCGCACCTGCTGGGCGATGCGCGTGCCGTCCTCGGTCAGGCTTGGCAGGATGCCGCTTTGACGGCGGCGCGCTGGCAAACGGTGGAGGCGGTGCGCCCGCCTGCGCAAGCGCTGCGAACCAGCGCCGAAATCTACGAACGCTTCCTGACCGCCGGCACAGCCCACGCGCCGGCCTTGTCCTGGCAGTTGTTGGTCGCCCTCGAAGCCGTACCTTCGCTACCCCAGAGCCGATGGGTCCCCTGGTCACAGGCCAGCCCACTGCGCGTTCGATTGCATCTGGCCCTACATGCGCCCCGCGAAAAAGCACCGGCCTTGCAGCGTACTGCTGAATTGGCTTTTGAGGCCCGGCCCGATCACTGGACTGCGCCGCGTCTGAATGCGGCCAGCCGCACGGCGCTGCGGGATCTGGCGCAGAGCTGGGCGCAGGCGTTGACCGAGCGCCTGGCCTGCGAGCCAGTCCAGGTTCAGGTGCTGCAGGCCGGCCCCGACCGCCTGCAGATCGATCAAGGTGCCATGGCCGGGGTTCAGGCGGGTGATGAATGGCTGGTTTCTGACCGCAGGCGCTGGCCCGCACGCATGCTGGAGAAAGATGCGGCCGCCTCGCTGGTGCTTGCGCGCGTCGAGCGTGTGTCCGATCATCAGGCCCAGTTGCGGGTCTTGGCCGGCCCGGCGGCATCCATCCGGCCCCAGTGGCAGGCTTGGCCTGTCGAATCTCCCTGAGGACCCGGACCTTTGGATTTGACAGCCATCTCTTTGTTGTATGAATAAGCCGCGAGGAACCCCCATCATGGATGCTCTTGATCGCTTGAAAAGGTCTGCGCCTTGCGTCCTGGCCTGTGTTTTGTTTGCGGCCCCCTGCCTGGCGCAGGCGGCTGGGCCCAGCCCCAAGCCTGCAGAGGCAAGTTCGGCGGCCGGTCGGGTGTATGTCACCGTCGCCGGCGATAACGCAGACCGCATCGTCAAGAAGGCTCTGGCTGATATCCCGCTCAAGGACGACCTGTTGCGGGAGGCCTTGATTCAAGCCAACCCCAAGGTGTTCACGGCCGGCCGCAACACCCGGCTCAAGCCGGGAACGTCAGTCACTCTGCCGGACCCGCATGCGATGCTGCGACAGGTGCTCATGCCCCTGCTCGAGCCGCGCGAGGTGGGCGCCTATTTCCCGCCGCCCCCGACCTCGCAAGAGGAGCGCCGGCGCTGGGTGCGCTACCCTTGATTGCGCCGGCCGACCTCGCACAACTGCCCGGTCGGTCCAATCCGATCTATCTCGAGGGCAGGATCCTGCCTCTGACAGTGGCGCAGGCGCGCGAGCTTGATCTGCGCAACGGACAAATCGTTCAAGCCTTGGTGCAGTCACGCGGTGGCGATGATCTTGTACTTTTGCTGCGCGGCAAGTCCTTGCTCTTGCCCCCCACGCCCCAGACGGCCCAGCTTGCGCCCGGTCAGTCGCTGGACCTTCAAGTGGTGCAGACAGGCCCCAACACCCTGGGCCTTCAGCCCCTCCTGACGCAGCAGGCTGCTGCCGCTGCCGCCCCTTTTTTTTCGCGCCTGGGCAGCCTTTTGTTTCGCCCTCCCGGGCAAGACCAACTGGCCAATTTGATGAAGCCAGGGGTCATGGAGGCGCTCCTGAAGGGCCGACCCGACTTGTCGGCCCAGTGGCGCAGCATGCAGCTGTCCATGGGCCAGCTCGATGTGCAGTCGCTGGCCCAGGCCATCAATCGAGCGGTGCTCGGCGCTTTGGGGCCGGAGTCGCGCGTGCTGCGTGGCTTGCCCGCGCTGGCCGAAGATCCCAAGCAGTTGCTGCGCCGTCTTATCCAGGCGCTCTCGCGCGAAGGCGATGGCGAGGATGGCGGGGCGAGCGATTCAGTGCAGGCGCTCTCGCGTGCGCTCGATGACATTGAGGCCTCGCAGGTGCAGACGGCTCAGGCCCAGGCCCAGAAAGAACTCATGATCAACCTCATGCTGCCTTTCGTGGATGCCGATCCCATCGAGCTGCAGTTTCGTCGCGCCCCGCGCCAGGAGGGCGAAGATCCACCGCCCCTGACCGTCAATGTGCATTCGCGCAGCCAGGATCTGGGCGAGGTCTGGCTCAAGACCCAGTTGCCCGGCCTTGAGCGGGTGGACCTGACCATGTGGGCGCTGCGCGCGGGCGTGGTCCAGCAGGCCCGCGCCCGTTCAGGCGAGCTCGCGGCCCAGCTGTCCGGGGCTGGGCTGACCCTGCAGTCTTTTCAGGTCATCCACGGAGCCAGGCCGCTGGCCGGCGTCGATTGGGTGCCCTCGGGCCGGGGCCTGGTTATTGATGTCCGTGCGTGAGGGGAGGGCGGCCGTGATGCATCGCAAACGGGCCGTGGCCCTGGAGTATGGCCTCAACGCCGTGCCGGTCGTGACCGCCAAGGCCGACGCGCAGTTGGCCGAGCGTCTGATTGAGGAGGCAAGAGCCCAGGGCGTTTATGTGACTGAAGATCCGCAGCTCCTGGCGCTGCTCAGCCGCCTCAACGTGGACGACGAAATTCCGCCGGAGCTCTACACCGCCGTGGCGGTGATCCTGTCCTGGGTCTACTGGCTCAAGGGCATGCGGCCCGGTGATGAAAAGGCAGGACGTGCGCGGGCCTGAGGGCCGCAATCATGCGTCCTGATACCCGCGCCCCTTGTTAAAGCGCGAGACCTTGCCCAGGCGGTCGTAGACCTCCACCGAGGCGGTGGGGTTTTCAATCTGCAGGCTGCTCAGTGCCCCCCGTATGGCCTCAAGCTTGCGTTCGATCAGGATGGCGTTGCGCCGGTGCGCATCGCGGCCCCGCAGCAGGCTTTCGCGCAAATCGGTCCATTCTGGACGGCTCTGCAGTTCCTCGCTCGGAGGGCACAGGCGCGAGAGTTCGGCCAACAAATCGGCCTTGGCCGGTTGCAGGCGATCAAAAGATTCGAGTTGCTGATGTCCGAGGGCCTGGAACTCCTGTTCCAGCACCTGCTCGAGTTCGCGAGCCAGGGTCAGGAGACGATGGGATCGGTCCTGCTCACTCACGGATCATGCGCTCGAGAGCCACAAAGCTCTCGGCAATGCGTTTGGGATTGAGCGGGTACTGGCCCTCTGCAATCGCCTGCTTGATCGCTTCGACTTTGGCTCGGTCAAAGTCGGGCTCGGCTTTGACTTTCTGGTCGATCTGGCTCAGCGCAATCGTGTCTTCCTGGCGCACTGGCGCGGAGCGCTCGCTGCTCTCGGCCTGACCGCTTGAGCTGCCGGCGGGCACGTTGGACTTCTTGGCCACCTTTTCGGCGCTGCCGCGCACAGCGCTGTCTGACTGGCTCAGTCTTCCATACTGTGAAATCGGATCGGTCATGGCAGGCTCTCTTTCTTTGGAAGGACCTCATTTGGCCCTTTGACGTCCTAGGTATCGACCTTCAGGGAGCTAACTTGAGAGATTCTCTCAAAAAAACCTCACAGTCCCCTGACTGCGTTCGGTCCGATCACCACACCCGAGACAAGTCGACCCGACTCGGGGTTTTTTAAGCGAATTTGCTCGCCAAGATGGCCGTCCTGCTGGGCTTCCACCCGCACCGAGATCTCAAACCCCTTGCCCTGGCCCACGGTGAGCAGGGCCAGTTGGCCCTTGCGGACCAGGAGCGTCCGTTTGATGTCGTAGCTGCGCAACACCAAGCCGGCGGGGATGTCGCGCACCGCCTCGGCGCGATCGACATCCTTGAGCGAGGTGATAACCAAGGGATCGAGGCCGAGCACCGGCCTCTGCACTTCCTCGAGCATACCCGGGCCGATTTCGGTGCCCCGCTGGATCAACTGCCGGGCTACCAGCACCGTTCGCTGCGCAACCGGGGCCACCACTGGGGCGGCGGTTGTAGTCAGCGCAGCCGAGGCCAGTGCGGATGTCGTCGGCAAGGGCGCCCTTACTGCCGCCTGGGCCATCCCGGGCGCTGGCCGGCTGACCATCCTGATAAACATCTGCCAGGGTGTGCCCTGGGTGCATCGGACCCTGAGGGTGTCGCGGGACGAGGTGAAGGGGTAGTCAAACTGCAGGGCCTGATTGCACTCGCCGATGCGAACCCGGCTGTCAAGTGCCGCAAATTGAACCGGTTCGGTCGGGGCGGGCTGCTGCTTGAGCACCCAGGCCCTGGCCTGCAGGAACAGTTGTTCGTGAGAGGGGGGCAGGGCGTCGGCGCTGCCGACCACCAGGGGCGCTGATGGCTGTGCCGCCGGCGGCGTGCTGGCCGCCGGGCCAGAAACAGACACCGGGGTGAGCGACTGTGCATGCGCATGGGGCGACAGGCAGATCGCCACAGCGGCTGCCAGCGCAGAAAAAGCGGCCAGTCCATGAATCAGCACGGAGTCAATCAGGGGGAATGGGGTCAGTCGCATCGGAGTCCGCCTTGGTAAAGCTGCTGAGGGTGTTGGCGAGCCGACACCTGGCGCAGGGATGGAAGTACCCTGCAAAAAGGGGGCCAACAGAGAATGGGTCGCGGGGCAGCCCCGCGAGCGGCAAGCCCTTGCCACCTTTTGCCGCCGGCAAGTCTTGGCCTTGCCGCTTTTACCTCGAAGTGACTGCTTTCATGCCTAAAAGAAGGTGGCACGGACTTTGCGGTCAAGCGCCCGAAGCCGGAATGCGTCCGGCCCCTTTGTCGGGAACCCGGCAAGCTTTTTGGATTGATCGCAGGACCTACACCACCATGAATTTCATCGACAAAGCCCTGGACGTGCATGCGCGGGCCCTCGATGTACGCAGTCGGCGTGTGGAAGTGCTCGCCCGCAACATCGCCAACGCCGACACCCCACACTACAAGGCGCAGGACATCGACTTCCGTTCGGTGCTCAACAACGTGCGCCAAGACCCCATGGTGGCGACTCAAAAGGCCCACTTCAACCAAGCCGACCCCGAATCGCCCAACGGTGTGATGTACCGGATTCCTTTTAACGTGTCCTTTGACGGCAACACCGTCGAACTCAATATAGAGCAGGCCCAGTACGGTAAGGCCGCAGCGGACTACCAGGCCACGCTGCAGTTTATTGAGCAGCGGGTCAGTTCCATCCGCAAGGCCCTCAAGGGAGAGTGATCACCATGCCGATTGACAACATCTTTGGAATCGCGGGCTCGGCCCTCAATGCCCAGATGGCGCGTATGAACACCGTGGCCTCCAACCTGGCCAACTCCAGCACGGTCGCCGGCACCGAGGGAGAGGCCTTTCGTGCCAAGCGCACGGTCTTCAAGGCGGTTCTGGCTGAGCAAAAGCATCCCCCGCGCGATCAGACCTACGAGGGTGGCGTCAAGGTCGACGCGCTGATCGACGATCCCTCGCCGATTCGGCGCGTGTCTGATCCTGGCAACCCCTTGGCCGACAAGGAGGGGTTTGTGTACCTGTCCAACGTCAACGAGATGACCGAGATGGTCGAAATGATGGCCGCCTCGCGGTCCTACCAGAACAACGTCGAGGTGATCAACACCACGCGCCAGCTGATGCTGCGTACGCTGGACATCACCCGTAGCTAACTGATTGACCCTTTATGGCTTCCACCGCGCTTTACACCAACGCAGCCTCTGTCAACCCGGGCTCGGCGGCCGCATCGGCCAGTACCCGCAAGCTGCCTGCGGGCATCAAGAGTTACGAGGAAGAGATCGCCAAGCCCAAGGCCACGGGCATGACGGCCAATCAGCAGGACTTTCTCAAGCTCTTTACCACCCAGCTGCAAAACCAGAATCCGCTGGATCCGACCAAGAACGAGGCCTTTGTAGCGCAGCTGGCGCAGTTTTCGCAGCTGGAGGCCACCACCAATATGGCCACGCAGTTGGCTACCCTGGCCCAGTCGCTCCAAGGCGATCGCATGATGTCCGGTGCTGCTCTTATCGGAAAGTCGGTGGTCGTGCCCGGCAGTGCCTTCCAGTTGGTCAAGGATCAGCCTGTGACTGCCACCATTGATTTGCCCAACGGCGCCGAGGGCATGCAAGTCGACATTCTCAACGCCGCCGGGCAGGTGGTGCACCAGCAGATCCTCGGACCGCAGCCCGCCGGCAGTCTGGCCGTCAATTGGGATGGCCAAAACGCGCAGGGTCAAGCCCTGCCGGAGGGCAGTTATCGCTTGCGTGTCAATGCGGTAGCTCAAGGCAAGAACATCACCCCCAGTGTGAGCACCGTCTCGACCATACGCAGTATCAGCCAGGAAACCAACGGCGACCTGATGGTGCAGGTCAGAGGCGGTCAGTCCATCCGACTGGCTGATATCAAGCGCATTGGCGGCTAATTTTTTTAAACAAAAACCACCCCCGGATACCAGGAGTCACTCATGTCCTTCTATACATCGCTCACGGGTTTGAACTCGGCCACAGCCCAACTGGGCGTGACCAGTAACAACATCGCCAACGTGGGCACCACGGGCTTTAAGCGCTCGCGCGCCGACTTCGGTGACATTTTTGCCACCTCGCCACTGCAGAAAGCATCTTCCACGGTGGGTCAGGGCGTTTCGCTCAAACAGGTGAGCCAGGAATTTAGCCAGGGTAATGTGTCTTTCTCCTCCAATGCCCTGGATCTGGCGGTGACAGGTGACGGCTTTTTCCCGCTCAAATCGGCCGACGGTCTGCAGGACATCTACACCC